>NZ_SNUF01000002.1:0-300000 GCF_012027305.1 Thermococcus sp. MAR1 | reverse complement strand
CCGGCCATCTTTCAGTTCCTCATACGCCCCCTCATAGAACAAAAATGAATAGTTAAAAACTACTGGTACTTCTGGATGCTTATACTTAAGAACCAACGCAGCGAGTCCCCCCTCCACACTATCCCGTACTTGGACTATTTGCAAACCTTTCTTGGAGTTCTTTAACTGGTCATGTATGAACTTGAATGCTGAGATAGCGAACCTAATTTGACTTATGAACTTCATAAAAACAGACGAATTATCAAAGGGCACTAGATACAAATTTACATTCTCCCATTTTTTGAGTGTAGGTTTATTGACATCTGGCGATGGAGATATCCACCATATTTCGTATCCCATAGATGGAAGATATTTATTATAAACCCCATTCACTTCTGGCCACGCGGGAAAATATTCAGTAAATGGTTGCTTTTTAATTAAAAAAAGTTTTATTTTACCACCACTAACCATGAATCTCACCCGCAGTTCTTATAGATGTTTGCTCCTCATATTTTTGAGTTCCCAAAAATATTAAAACATTACGATCTGTATAAATCACGTTCTGAGTGGTTGATAGTCCTCTTAGAATATTCACAGCCTCATTTTCCAATGGCAAATTCAAATCCCGAGGGTTTTTAAGCTCAAAAAGCCGACTTTCAATTATGTCTTTTCTAACAACTAACAAACATTCTGGTTGAAGTGATATTCTCCTAATCGACTCAAGCCTCTTGGATTTCACTACTGAGTGTCCATATATCTTACTAATGTGCTTCTCGATATGATGAATGTAGCCCCAGTCAGATGCTGCTATTGGGGAGTCTACATCTAAGAGTATGAACCTTGCAGATGCAAGCTCAGAATCATACCATCCAGTTCTAAGCGTATACTGCGGAACAAGGGGATTATCATCATTAGCCACTGAGGATGTGAACATCAAAAAACTTAGAAATATTACTAATAACAATCCAACAGACCTCTTAATCCCCCCTATCAGCTTGGAGACAAAAGGGGCCCCCAAGATTTCCCCATAATACCAGAATCTATGCCCTATCCCGGCCCAGAAGAATGTTATCGGAAGTGCAATTCCAGTAAAAAATCCTCCCTGAATTAAGTAGACTATCCTTTTTCGACTCCACTCCTTACTCTCAAAAAATCTGCGTATCTCCAGGAGTATTGAGAACGCTGCTAGTGCAAAGTAAATCAACATCCCCATCCTTGCAAGGATGATTAGGGAAAATGGAATATTTGAGACGTTTTTCTCATAATATTCGACACCAATGCCAAGAAACAGAAACTTAAGCAGGAGTATCAGCTGAGGCAAATAATAGTTGCTCCTCATTCCCCACTCAAAAAAGGCCACTATCCCCCCTAAAAGGGATAGTATTGAAACCCAACTTGGAATTTTCCTGAATAATAAAACGCCCAACATCATAAATATCAGCAAATGGATTAACATGAACCCATAACTGACGCTATGCATAACAGATAGGGACACCATAATGAGAATCACCACTATTAATAGAGCAACTAACGAATGTTGTACTTCATTCTCCGTAAATACTCTGAAAAGAATGTAGAAAGCAGTTAGAACCATTAGAACTCCAAGGGAATTTGGCACTATATTTATTCCGGTCATGCTCAAAACGTTATCGGAGACTGCAATTAATAGGGATGCTATAAGGGCCAGTTTTTTATTATCCAAAACTGTTCTTGAAAAAAGATACCCCCAAATCACCACACCCGTTAGAATGCCCAGCCCCAATACTACCGAGGCCCATTTGTATGAGACGTCCAGTATATTTATAAGAACGGACAAAATTAGATGGAACCCAGGCATTTTAGTGTAAACACCAGCTGTCCAAGCACTCTCAGGGGAAGGAATGTGACCCCCCTTCAATATCTGGTAAGTTAATACCATATGCCCCCAAGGGTCTCTACTTAAGACAGTCTTGTATAACGCCTGCTGAGTAAGAATGAACGAATAGGCAATGAGAAGGATATTTAAGATAATCAAAGCCCGCCTTACGTTCCCAGATGAGCAGTTAAGAGACTGTAAAAAAACCACAGCAGCCATAAAAGCGAGGAGAACAAAATACGATGTGGGCCTAATATAAGGGTGTTGCCTATTCTGATATAGATAGAGGGATGCTAAAAACAGGACGGTAAATGCAATTTCAAGTAGTAGAAATTTAATTCTTGAATACTTCATAGTAAACCCCCAATATCTTCTCTGCAATCTCCTCCCAAGTAAACTGCTCCGCATACTCTCTTATTTTCTCCCTGTCCCATTCTTTATCGAGGGCTATTAAAATTTTCTCTCCCAAGCACTCTGGATCAGCTGGCGGACAGAGCAACCCATAATCCCCGGAGGTTATTATCTCAGGAACACCGCCAACGGCAGTCCCAACAAAGGGCAAACCAACTCCAAGAGCCTCAAACATGACCGTTGGGTTGCCCTCGCTCAGGCTAGGGAGGACAAAGATGTCGGCGGCGTTCATCCACAGGGGAATCTCGTCGTGAGGCTTAGAACCAACAAGCTTAATATAATTCTCAAGTCCTAACTCAGAAATTAGCCTCTCCAGCTTCTTCCTCTCGGAACCATCGCCAACTATAATGAGCAGGACATCCTTTCTCTCCTTAACAACTTTAGAAAACGCCCTTATCAAAAACTCGTGACCCTTAACGGGCACGAGATTAGCAACGTTAAGAATCACCCTCTTATCGGAGGGCAAGCCCAAAATCTTCCTGGCTTCAAACTTGTCCACTGGATTAAATAGGGAAGAGTTGAAACCATTTTGAATAACCAAGACCTTTCTTACATTTTCATCTTCAAAAATATGCTTTATATTATCTCTCTGTTGCTGAGAGACTACAAACAAACGATCACTATTAGAAAGCACAAAGTTGAATACCCATCTCCATTTTTGTATAAACCTTTTGTCAGGCCTATAGTGAAAAGTAACTATAAGTTTAAATCCCAGCAACTTCTTCCACAATGCCCCCACTATTGCGGGCAGAAAACCCCCGATTGGTCCGGAAGACTGGATATGGATAACATCGAACTTCTTAGAATCTTTCAATAGTTTAAATGAAAGTCCCAGGGTTCTCTTGTACAATTTAATTAATGCAGAAATAGGAAGGGAGTATTCTTTGTCAGGGCTAATGTTATAGACCTCAACATTAACCCCCAGCTTTCGAAGAGCTCTTGTCAGTTCTTTTGTATGAGTTGAAACTCCTCCCGCCTTCTCAATTGGACCGATCATTAAAACTTTCATCATTATCACCGATCTTAGAGTTTACTAGGGTAGCCAATGCAAGCATCATCCAAGCCTGAGCCCATCTCATATATGGAATCTTATTCACAAACCCGGGCCATCTGTGGGCATAAAAATATCCACTCGGGTCCTGCATATTTCTGATCGTCCATTCGGCTATTCTTTCTGCAAAATTTAAATATTTGGACTCATAGAAGACTCTGTAGAGTTTTAAAAACGTTATTATTCCCTGTGCCTGATTATGAATGTCTATGGGATACTTCACGGGGTACCTATAATATGATACTCCTTCCGGCGTAAACTGTTTTCTCATGTAAAACTCAGCCCCTTTGAGTATTGCCTTCACACAATCCCGTTTAAGACTATCATCCTCGAGGTATGGCAGAAATTCTATCAGCCCATCTAGTATGAATCCCTGATGGTAGTCAATTTGCCAGTAATAAAGGTTGGAGCCGAAGTAACGGGAGTATGGCCAAGCACCATCTTCCCTTTGATGCTCTAACAGGAGTTTCATTATATTTTCTCCAATTTCAATAAGCTCGTCATTTAAAGTGTACTTCAATAAACGGGCTGTGCTTTCAAGGGCCAGGGCAGAGACGTTGAAAACGACCTTCCCCTGTTCTTCGGGGGTATATTTGAAATACGCTATCCCATTAGACTCCTCCAATAGATCCCCAATTAAAAAATTCAGACCTTTGATGGCAAAATTAAGGTAGTGCTTTTTTCCAAGAACTTCGTATGCGGTTATAGCTGATTTTATAGTCTCGGTAACGCATATTATGTCAGGTAATGATGCAGACAGATAATGCTTTGGAGCAATATACGGAAAATAATAGCTTGCGCAGGAGAACTTATCCTTATTTTTACTAAGATTTTGGTTCTCCAGTTGTTTCAAAAGACCTTTAGCCTCGATTTTAAACTCCTCAAGACCCGTCATGGAATATAAATATAAATACGCCCTCGAAAAAAGGGCCAACGCTTTATTTGAACGACCCGACCTGATTCCAAAGAGGGGCCTTAAGTTTAAGGGAGAATAAAGGTTTACCTGTATAAGTGCTATATTTAGAAGTTTTTTGTGAGCAAATCTTTGGGAGATGTTTCCACTAAGCCCATCGTAAGGATCCCATCCTCTATATTTCTCCTTTTTAACCCAAGAGTACAATGAATCCACAGACTTCCAGAGCAGCCCCTGCTCCATGTTAACCCCCTATCGTGTTTATTACATGCCTAATAACCAAATTCTTAACTTCACTCGCCCTTTCAAAGTCTTTTCTATAGTTTTTACCCAAACTATTTAACACATACTCCACGATCTCCTCAGGCTCCCTCGAGTGCAGCATTTTCCCCTTCTCAACTAAATCCCTGTCAACGGCAAGCAGCCTCTCGCCAGGGAAGAACGATACAGCCGGAACCCCCATGACTGCAGCTTCCCTTGCCATTGTTCCCGAACCTGTGAGTGTTGCCTTTGAGTGATGGATTAAGTTGAGGCCATCAAGAGCTTTAGGAGGAATGTAAACGTTCTCAAAACCCCTCGCGAGTGCCTTCTCTTCATCGTTTCTCGGAAGATAAACGACGTTTATGTTCTCTTTCTCGAACAATCTCAGCAAATCGGGAACCAGGGACCTGCCGTGAAGGACGTACAGAGACGTCAGCGACTCGGGCCTTATGACCACGTATTCATCAAAGGGAATTCCGCTCTTCTCTATGAAGTCCGGATCGGGCGTGAAGTCGGCTATGTATATGTGCTCCTTGTAGCCGGGATAAGTCATTACCTTATCCCCAAAGTACCCTCTGAACGGCTCCTCCGCAACTTCTGGAACTAAAACCACATCGGCCATTTTCTTTATCCTTGATTCAACCCTCTGGAATAGGGGTTTTTTGCCCACAAACTTTAGGTCGTTGTCGAGCATCAGTATAACCTTCATCCCCCTGAGCTTTCCCCCAGGAATCGGCATCGCGTTTTCAAAGCTCAGCAACGCTTTTGCCCTCGGCGCTTTGTAGAGCAAACGAAAAGTTCTTCCAGCGAACGACAGAGACTTCATTAGGGGGTTGTATCTGTCGGAGCCAAAAACCTCCCCTTCGAGGCCGTACATCTTTATCAACTGCGCGGTTTCTCCCCTGCTAAAGCCAGTTATATAGATTGAGTAATCCTTAAGCTCCCTGACTATGGAGGCAATCACATGAACCTGTGGAGTGTTAGCAACGTCGGCCCAGAGGTCATAGGTTCTCCTTTCCATCTCCAAGCACCCTGACTTTAAACCCTGCTCTCCTCCACTTCTCATGATCGAGTACGTTCCTCGCATCAAAGACGCACCTGTTTCTCATTAGCTTGCCTATATCATCCGGATCGAGGAACCTGAAAACGTCGTGGTCAGTTATTACAACGATGCAGTCGCTGTCCCTAACTGCCTCTTCGAGGCCTAGAATCGGGTATTCAAACTCATTGACAAAGGGATCGTACACCTTAACCTTGAATCCATCGTTCTTCGCCAAGCGTATGAACCTCAGCGCTGGAGTTTCTCTAGCATCGTCAACGTTTCCCTTATAGGCAACGCCAAAAACGGTGATCGTCGGATAGTCCACACCTTTTAACATCTCCCTGACCCGACGGAGGGTATAATTGGGCATGGTATCGTTCACGTGCCTTGCCAGTGCTATCATCTTACCGTTTGAGGAGTCCTGGATGAGGAACCACGGGTCGATGGCTATGCAGTGTCCCCCAACCCCCGGCCCGGGCTTGTGGAGGTTAACCCTTGGGTGCCTGTTGGCGAGCTCTATCGCCTCCCAGATGTTGATCCCGTACTCCTCTGCTATCTGAGCTAACTCATTGACGAGGGCGATGTTAACATCGCGGTAGGTGTTTTCTATCAGCTTTACAAACTCTGCAGTTGTGGCATCGGTGATGTAAATGTTGCCCTTAACAAAGGAGGAATACAGCTCTTTAGCGAGTTCAGCCGATTCCTTTGTGATACCACCGATTATCCTGTCGTTGTAGATCATCTCGTGAATCGTTTTGCCGGGGATTGCTCTCTCCGGACAGTGAACAACGTGGAAGTCTTTCCCGGCTTTTAGACCACTCTTTTCAAGGATCGGGATGAGAAGACGTTCCGTTGTTTTTGGCGGAACTGTGGATTCCAGTATTACAAGATTTTCCTTCCTCAAGTGTGGAACTATCATTTCTGACGCGGATCTTACGTACCTTAAATCAGCCGCCTTTGTCTTTTCGTCAAGTGGCGTTGGAACTGCTATCAGGAATACATCGCTCTCTTCGACCTCTGTTGTCGCCTTAAAGTTTTGTTTTGCTTTTTCAAACAGCTCTTCCAGTCCCGGTTCCTGAAAGGGTAGTTTTCCATCGTTGAGGAGCTTAACTTTTTTATCGTTAACGTCAACGCCCACGACATTGTATCCAGCCGAGGCAAATAACAAGGCGGTTGGTAACCCTATGTATCCAAGACCGAGGACTGAGATTCTCATTTTTAACCCTCCTTCAGCTCCCTTATGCTCTTCTTGACCTCGACCATCACTTTAAACAGGTAGCTCATCACAAAGCCGATCGCCATGAACTCACTCCCTCACCATCCTCGCTAAGACGTTCAGCGTCAGCCCGGCGATGAACAGCTGAATCCCGATGATCACGAAGATGCCGGCGCCTATTGCCTGGGTCAGATAAACATTACCTCCCTGATAGTATGGCTTCAGCGCCATATACCCGAGGATGCCTGCGGTGATGAATGATATCAGACTCAAAACCCCGAACAGCAGCAGAGGCCGTTTGTACCCTATAAGCCCGATAATGCTCGCCAGCACGCCAAGACCATGAGTAAGAGGGTTCTTCTTGTGCCTGTTTGGGACATCGTAGCGGACGCTTATCGGCACCTCCACGAGTTTAATCTCCCTCTCGCTCGCCTTCACTATCATGTCCGTCTCTATTGAGTAGCCATCACTGTTTAAGTCCAACCTCTCAAGGGCCCTCCTGTTCAGCGCCCTAAAGCCGCTCTGCGAATCGACATCAACGTTCGAGGCCACTTTGGTGCTTTTGTTCAGCACCCACAGCCCCAGCCGTCTGTAGACGGGGATTCCCTTTTTGCTCCCGTTGAGGTACCTCGACCCTATCACGAGATCCGCCTTGCCCCTGATTATGGGCTCCATGAGGAGGGGTATCTCGTCGGGATTGTGCTGGCCGTCGGCGTCAAGCGTAACGACAATCTCATATCCCCGGCTCAAAGCGTACTCGAAGCCCGTTTTTAAAGCTGCCCCTTTCCCCCTGTTAGCTGAATGTCGTATCACAACCGCCCCGGCCCTCTGGGCTATCTCGGAAGTTCTATCGGCTGAGCCGTCGTCAACGACTAAAACGTCCCCGTACTTCTTGGCTAAGGCAACGACCGAACCAACCGTCAGCTCCTCGTTGTAGGCCGGGATGAGTATCAGCGTCCGCATGGAACTCACCGTTACAATTTGGGGGGATACACAGCGCAGAGGACACGCAGGTAACGCAACAACTCCCTTTTCATCACTCCCTAAACAGATCAACCTTTTTAAGATTTCCCCTGAGGGTCGTCATGACGGCCAGGAACAGGGCGAAACCTGCCAATACAACGGCCTGGTTGGAAGCGCCCCCCGGGACGTCCAGATAGCCCCTTGCCGCTGTGAACAGGAGGAGCATGGCACCAACAACACCGGCAACCCTGGCGTCTATCCTGAACCTCACCGCGAAGTAGAAAACGCTTCCGGCTATGAAGGCCTCCGGGAAGAGGATGCCAGCAATCAGGAACGGAACAACGAAGAGCTCAAGCCTCGATATTCTCCTCCCGAGGAGGGAGTCGTCGAGGAGGAGCACCATGGAGGAGGCGTAGACCAGGGCGGTGACCAGGCCATCGTAGGTGTACAGGCTTGAAGAGAAGACCTCTCCGCCGGTGTAGAGGGAGAGGAGGAAGTAGGCCATCAGCCCCGCGTCGCGATTCTTCCTGGAGACTATGTAGACCAGTGGAGCGAGGAGGAGGACACGGCTCCCGGTCATCAGGCCCGCAATCACCGCGGATATTACCCCTATCATCTCCCCCACCCCTCCAGTTTCATGATTTCCCTTAGGTAGTCGCTCGGGCCGAGGTCTATCGTAGGCGCCAGGAGGTTGAACTTCCTCAGGAGGTTCTCCCTCTCAACGTAAGCCCTGTAGAGCCTCTCAAGGGTCTTCTCGTCCAGCCTCCCGGAGTAGAAAAGCACGGGGTTGGGGGAGAGCACCATGACCCTGTGGGCTCTAACGGCAGTCGCTATGGCCCGGTAGAGCTCCCGCGGGTTGCTGAGGTCTGTTATGAATATTATGTACGACGGGTTCTTTACCAGGGACAGCCCCTCAAAGACCCCGGTGGGGCCCTTCCTGCCCTTCCTCAGGGGCAGAACCTTGCCGAGGAACTCCCTGGCCTTCTCGCCCATCCGGATGTCAAACTCAAAGCGCATGCTCATAGCCCCGCCCTTTCCCTTGATTGAGAGCCTCTCCCTGATGGCCTCCACCTGGGACGGGCCCTTTCCGGGCGGGAGGAGTTCTGCACGGGCATCGTCGTAGATGACCATGCCGACCCGGAACCTGCTAACGAGGTTGGCCGCAAGCTGCAGGGCAAGGGTCGAGGCGTAGTCTATCTTTGCCCTTTTTATGCCCTTCCGCATCTCGGAGGTGTTGTCGAGGAATATGTAGACGTCCGCGTTCTCCTCCCGCAGGAAGTCCTTCACAACCAGCTCGCCGAGCCTGGCTGTTGCCTTCCAGTCTATCCTCTTGAAGTCGTCCCCGTGCTGGTACTCCCTCAGGTCCTTTATCTCCAGGCTCTCTGTCCCGAGGAAGGCCCCCTTCCTGTAGGCCTCGGCGAGGCGGAGGTTGTGGTCGGCCCTCACCGCGTCCCTTATGCTCTCAATGCTCGGACGAACCAGAACCCCCAACCCTTCTCCAAGGACGAACTCCTCCACGTACAGGCCCCTCGGATCAAGGGCGATGGCCCTCGGGGGCCTTAGCGTGAACCTCCCCTTCGCCTTAGGGACGATGGAGTATGTGACGGTCTTCTCCTCCCCGGAACCGAGGAAAATCTCGACGGGTTCGGCCTCAAAGCCGGGGGTTTCCTCGCGCACCCTGACGAAGACGTCTCCCCCGGTGTTCCTGAGCCTCAGGGCGGCGGTTACAGCCTTCCCCTCCTCAAGCTTTGTGCCCTCGATGGCCCTCTCGCCCGAGACCCCAATCCTGGTTACCAGCCTGAGTCCGTAGAGGTACAGGAGGAGGAAGACCCCCAGCAGGGCCGGGGCCACGTTCCCCCCGAGGTAGCCCTCAAGGACGAGGAGGAACGATAGAAGGATCAACAGGTCTTCGCGCTTCATCGGCTACACCGGGATTTCAGTCTCCCTGAGGACGTCGAGGATGACGTCCCTCACCCTGATCCCCTCAAGTTCGTACTCCGCCTTCAGGAGGAGCCTGTGGACGAGCACCGGGACCGCGACCTTCTTAACGTCGTCAGGTATGACGTAGTCCCTGCCGTCAAGAAAAGCTGCTGCTTTGGAAGCGAAGAGCAGGTGCTCTCCTGCCCTAGGCGATGCGCCGAAGAGAAGCCTCTCATCCGCCCTTGTGGCGGATACCAGGGAGTATATGTACTCTATGACCTCGTCGCTGACTTTAACCCTCTTTACCTGGCCTATAAGCCCTATGAGCTCCTCATGGGTCACTATCGGCTCGACCTCGTAGAACTCCCCGAGGCTCTTTCTCTTGAGGAGGGATATCTCCTCTTCCCTGTCTGGGAAGCCTATCTCTATCTTGAGGAGGAACCTGTCCAGCTGGGCCTCGGGGAGGACGTACACTCCCTCGTGCTCCAGCGGGTTCATGGTTGCTATGACGAGGAAGGGCTCGGGCAGCGTATGGGTGGTGCCCTCTATGGTGACCTGCCTCTCCTGCATTGCCTCAAGGAGCGCGCTCTGAGTCTTGGG
The DNA here is from genome assembly GCF_012027305.1 of Thermococcus sp. MAR1. Lineage (NCBI taxonomy): Archaea > Methanobacteriati > Methanobacteriota > Thermococci > Thermococcales > Thermococcaceae > Thermococcus > Thermococcus sp. MAR1. Next base: position 289,789 of record NZ_SNUF01000002.1, on the reverse strand, counting down.
CTGGGCCCTGTTGACCTCGTCGGCCAGAACGATGTTGGCGAATATCGGACCCTTCTTGGTCCTCCACTGGCCGGTCTTCTGGTCGTAGTAGACAACGCCGATTATGTCAGCGGGCAGGAGGTCGGGGGTGAGCTGTACGCGGGAGAAGCTCAGCCCTATGGCGTTCGCAAAGGCCTTGGCTATAGTCGTTTTTGCCACTCCAGGGATTCCCTCTATGAGCACGTGCCCCTCGGAGAGAAGGGCCACCGTCAGCAGCTCTATCACGTCGTCCTTTCCAACGACTGCCTTACTTATCTCTTTCCTCAGCCTCTCCATGAATTCCTTACCGTCCATGGGCACCACCCAGTTTTGAACCCGTCTCTATTTCCCGGAGGATGGTTTTTAACTTATCCCCGTCGAGGCCCCTCTCCTCAAGCCTCTTCACGACCTCTTCAACCGGCTCCTCCTCCCCGGGGAAAAGCCTCATGAGGAGGAGAGCGAAGCGGTGCATAAGCCATCCGGTGAGGCCGCTTTCGACCGCCAGTGCCAGCAGGGCTATAAAGAGGACGTAGTAGAAGACGAGCTCCCTGTTGACCGCCCGCCTTATGACCATCGTCCCCGAGGAGTAGGGGTTGAAGTCCGCATGGTGGGCCTCGTCTATGTAGAAGGTCTTTTCAGGGAGGGAAGAAACAAGGTTCCTCAGAAAGGCCTCGTTCTCCCGGAAGAGGGAGTTGGTGAAGATATCAGGGTCGGAGACGAGAATTATCCGTCCCTTCCCGTAAGGAACTTCCACAACCAGGGGGAATGCACCGTACTCCTTTCCAAGCATCGAGGCGTTGCTGGAGTACACAAGAACCGTGGAGTTCCCGGCGTTGAGGACTGCCGAGGGTCTGCTCATCACCAGCCTCATAACGCCCCCGGCAAGCTCCGCATCGCGGATATCAACCGTGAGGGGGAAGTCCGAGTTCTTGGAATATGTCAGGCTGATGAGGGGAACCTTTGAGAACCTTACCCTGAGCCCGAGGCCCTCAAGCACCTGGTTGCCCGTCCCAAAGTCGTCGGCAAGGAGTAAAGTATTGCCATTTTCAAGGAACCTCCTCAGGGAGTCTATCTCACCCCCCGAGAAGTCGAGGTTCGGCCCAACGACCACGAGCGTGCCCTTGAAGTTCTCCAAACCCGAGGAGTCGTAGGGAGCAAGGAGCGGGGTTATTTCTCCGGTGGAGTAGAGGAGCTTCCCGAAGCTGGAAAGACCGTTCCAGTTGGTGTTGAGCACGCTGTAGGCGGCGTCGCTCTTGAAGACCGGAACCGATAGGGGCATAACCAGGAGCCCCACGCCGACGACCAGGAGTATGCCGTACACGACCCTGTTCACAGCTCATCCCTCACGAAAACTCCCACTATAATGAGCGAGGCATGCTTGACCGCACGGAGGACTTCACGGAGCCCGAACTTTTTCTTACCGTAAACTGTAACCTCATGGAGGCGGGTGAGGATTTTAAGGTGCTCCGCGAAGGGCTCATGCCTTAAGGCGGACACCAGCTCACGGGGAGTTGTGGACCCAGGAAGGTCGTACAGCCTCTTCAGGAGGCCGTAGACGGTGCGGTAAGCCTTTCCAATATCCGGTCTTTCCTCTCCTTCCTCCCCAATAGGTGGGAACGCTGGTGCTTCAGGTACCTGTGAGGAAGGCACCCCTCCAACCCGTCTTCTGGCTGTGAACCTGTAGGCGGTGAAGGCCAGAAGGAGAAGGAACACGAAAAGAAGGAACCTCCTTGTGTAGTCCACAGGGGCTGCTTCCAGGGTCAGGACGTTGGACGATGACGGTGCCAGGGTTTCACTCCCGGCGAAGTACGCGTAGACCTCGTGCCTCCCGGGGGAAAAGCTGAGGGTGAATGTGAACTCCCCTTTTGCCACGAGTGTGGAATACCTCTTCCCGTCCACATAGATTGTGAGGGGCAGCGGGTAGGTGCTATCGACTTTACCCCGTATTACCACCTCCTCTCCTGCCCTGACTCGGCTCCCCTCATGGAACAGCCGTATCGCGGGCCTTCTCAGAGGGGGTGTCAACACCAAGCCAGCGCTTGTCGGGAGGTGTATCCCGTCACCCGGGAAGAGGACAGTAGCGTTAACGGTCCCGGAGACGTTGGCGATGAAGAACCTGACGCTCCCGTTTTCGTCGGTTATGCCGTAGTACGTGGAGCTGTCCGCCGTAAGGATGACCCTCTTCCACGGAAGGGCCCTTCCAAAGTAGTCCACGAGGTGGCCCTCGACCAAGACCCCACCGTCAGAGATCGCGGTAACCAAAAGCTTCGTGGGCACGCCGCTCACGTTGATCGTGAGGACGTTTGAAATGACCTCAGAAGTGCCGTTGAAGCCAACGGTATAAGCTTTGTAAGTTCCGGGCCTCGGGAAGGAGTAATCCAGATGGAAAGTGCCGCTGGTGACGTTAGCGGTCAGGTTCTCTCCCGAGACGACCACGTGAATGTCCCTCAGGCCGAGGGTAAAGCCGTAGAAGGTAACGTTTTCCAGGGCCAGGGGGGAGGGGTTGGAAATGAAGAGGGTGAAGTTTTCGGGAACCTGGACCTGATCAAGGAGCCCCTCATACCTGCCGGCAAGGGCCTCAAGGGCATCGAGCTTCGGATAGAGATCCGCAGTGTTAAAGGTCAGCACCGTACCGTTCTTCCCTTTAAGGGTTATCTTTGATATGGCACTCAGAGCATCACGGGACTCCCTCAGTCCCCTCTTCATACGCACGAGGGCGGCCCGTGCGGCCGCGTACTCCCCCTCTGAAAAGCTCGCCCTGAAGGAAGCCTCCCCAGAGGCCACCTCAAAGGCAGCCGAGCCCAGGGAGAGGAAGTAGGGAACCAGCTCAAGGGGCCTCTCATCGATACCCGCCCCGGAGTAGAGCACCAGGGTCTCGTAGGTTGTGTTCGCGAGGGCGTACAGCTCAAGGGCACTCTCAACCGTGCCGTTCTCGCCGTTCAGAACCCCATCCAAAACGGAGGAGAATTCCCATAGCATTGAGCTGAAGTAAACGTAAGTCCCGTACTCATCGGGCCTAGCGGAGTAATAGTTGGAGCCTTCACCCGCAACTGCAGGAAGGCCGAGAAGCAGTATGAGCACCACCATTAGAGCGATTCGCTTCCTCATTTCAATCAACAACTCATCATAAGACAAATCTTTTAAGGTTAATGGTTGTTGTGAGCGTGGGGAAAGGGATGGAGACGAAGGACATCATCGGAGGAGCCCTAGTGGTCTCGGGGGGAGTCCTGGCCCTCCACGGCTTCCTGAACGCTCTTTCGAACCACATCAACCTCGGGATAGCCGGCATGTTCCTGGGAGCCGTTATCCTTACTTTTAAACCTTCCTCCTACGTTAAGCGTGACGCCCTCAGGTACGTGACGGGCTCCTACGAAAGGTTCTTCGAGTCATTCGTGAGGAACCTTAACTTAGAGGGCAACGCTGTGTACATACCCCCCTTTGAGAACCTCCCAGAGGGGGGTATTTTTGTGCCCCTCCACGAGAGATTCGAGCTAGACCTTGCGAGGCTGGACACCGAAACGGTCTTCCTGACGGATGTCCCTAACGACAGGGCCATGGGGCTCTTCCTAGGGCCCATTGGCCTGGACCTTCTGAAGAAGTATGAAGAGCACCTTGAATACCCCCTCAGAGGGAGCGGTCCCGGCACCGTTGAGTCGGCCGCCGGGGCTGTGCTGAAGGCCCTGGGACTCGCCAGCAGGGTCTATATAGAGGAGCTGGAGAACGGCTTCCGGGTTGTCGTCCAGCCGGATGTGGAATGCAACCCCGAAATATGTGAAAAGATAGCGTGCCCTGTATGCTCCTCCATCCTCCTCGCTCTGGCCAGGGCCACGGGGGAAGTGCTCTACACCCGGAGAGTCGAGGAAAAGGACTACGGGTTCGAGATAGAGGTTGAAAGGCTCGGGGGCGTTGAAGAGTGGATGTAGAGGACTACACCTTGCTTTTCCTATCCTTCTGGATCTTGGGTTCAGCCCTAACCGTCAAGAGCGTCGACGTCTTCCTAACCCTTACGCTAATAGGCCTGCTTATAGCCATGGAAGTTGGCGGCCTCTTTATGAGCAGGGAGCAGAAGGAAAACCTCAAACCAATGGTGGAGCTCCTCCTGATAATATTCGCCATAATAGTGACGAAAAAGGTCTACGAGGTGCTGAGCGGTGGATGAACCAAAGGGCCCCTGGAGGTACTGGGATTTACTGATGATCATCGGACTCTCGGTGGTCCTTGACCTCCTGATATGGCTGTATCCGGAGAGCATTCTGAGAAAAGCCCTCGGTTTAGCTTTCGTCCTATTCTTTCCTGGCTACGTATTCATAACCACCCTGTTCCCGGAAAAGAAGGAGCTGGACAACCTTGAAAGGTTAGCTTTAAGCTTCGGACTGAGCATAGCCATAGTCCCGCTTATAGGCTTAGCATTAAACTACACTCCCTGGGGGATAAGGCTCATCCCAATACTCGTCAGCCTGACGGTTTTCAACCTGATATTCGCGGTTGTAGCGATCTACCGCAGGGAGAACGCAATAGAGCCATGGATTCCGTGGACAACGGTTGAAAAAATAAAGGAAGAGCTCGAATGGGAGGAATCGGGCAAACTCGACAAAGCACTGACGGTTATTCTGATAATCGCCATAATAACCTCAATCGGAACCCTCGCCTATGTCATAACGCACCCAAAGCCAGGTGAAGCGTTCACAGAGTTCTACATCCTCGGGCCGGGAGGAAAGGCCGCCGACTACCCAACCGACCTCTTTGCGGGAGAAAACGGGACGGTCATAATCGGCATAGTCAACCATGAGCACAGGAACGTGACCTACTACGTCCAAGTATGGCTCGTCAACCTCACCTGGGACAACACCACGAACACAACGGTGATCCACGAGATGTACCCGATGCCCGGCTGGTTCAACGTAACCCTGCCTAACGTCCCCGTCAACATAGAGGGGAACTGGACGCCGCAGTTCGAGACCAACTACACCTTCAGCATCGATAAGCCCGGCAGGTGGCAGGTCTGGTTCCTCCTCTTCAAGGGCACCCAGCCAGAACTTCCCCCGGCACCTCCCGATGGAAACTACGCCGAAACGGACGCCAAAAACCTCATCATCGAAGCCATAAACGGCACAATCCAGTCCCTAAAACTCAACGTGAACGTCAGACCGTGAGTCCATTCTTACCATTTTGAGAGAAAATTTTATAAGCTCCACTTGTGTAATCCCTCCGAAAATACTATATAAGGTGGTGTCGATGAAACGTGCATGGATTGTAGCAGCTGGCATTCTCGCGGCCCTGCTGGTGCTGGCCGGGCCAGCGAAGTCGTTCTTCACAGACGTCGCCCTCTCTCAGAACAACGAGATAAGCTCCGGGAAGTTCGACATAGCCATAAGCAGGGACGGAAGCAGGTTCTACAACGACCTTAAGCTCTTTGAGTTCTCAAATCTCAAACCGGGCGATGAGAGGACACTCACATTCTACATCAAAAACCGCGGCGACACCGATGTTTCCCGGCTGACGATGGTTCTCCACGTCAGCGACCTTGAGGACGGCTCCATGAGCCCGGCGGAAAAGGCCGTTGACAACACGACCGATGTGGGCGAGCTCAGTGAATACCTTATTGTGAAGGAGTTGAAGGTTTACCTCGGGGACGATTCCTGGGAGATAGAGTGGACAAAGGACAAGAGCCTAAAGGAACTGAACGGGAAGGAAATAGGGCTCCTCAAGGAGCCCCTCAAGGAGGACGAGGTTCTGAAGGTCACGATGACCGTGGAGTTCTCTAAAAAAGCCGGCAACGAGTGCCAGACCGATAAGGTCGTTGTCGACATGAAGCTCAACGCCGAGCAGTGAACTTTTAAACCCCACGCCCTTTCTTTCTTTCATGCGGAGAAGAATTGGCATCATCTTTGACATGGACGGTGTCATCTACCGGGGAAGCGAGCCCGTTGAAGGCGCCCGCGAGCTGATATACCTTCTGAAGGAGAAAGGAATCCCATTCATCTTCCTCACCAACAACTCCACCAAGGACCCCTCCATGTACCGGGAAAAGTTGCTCTCCATGGGCATCGACGTCCCGGAGGAAGTTATAGTAACATCAGGCCTGGCAACGAGGCTCTACATGGAACGGCACTTCGAACCCGGAAAGGTTTTCGTCATCGGCGGGGAGGGCCTGCACAGGGAAATGGAAAGGCTGGGCTGGGAAATCGTGGGCATCGAAGAGGCAAGAAAAGGTGCATGGGGGAAAGTCCGCTATGTCGTCGTCGGCCTCGATCCCAATTTAACCTACGAGAAGCTCAAGTACGCCACGCTGGCAATAAGAAACGGTGCCACCTTCATAGGCACGAACCCGGACACGACATACCCTGCTGAGGAGGGCCTCTATCCCGGCGCCGGTTCAATAATAGCCGCGCTGAAGGCGTCGACCGAAAGGGATCCCCTGATAATAGGCAAGCCAAACGAGCCGGCCTACGAGGTGGCGAGGAGCAAGCTTGACGGTGTTGATGAGATATGGATGGTCGGGGACAGGCTCGATACCGACATAGCCTTTGCCAGGCGCTTCGGCATGAAGGCGGTGATGGTTCTGACGGGGGTAAGCACGCTGAAGGACGTCGAGGAGACGGGGATAAGGCCAGACCTCGTTCTTCCGAGCGTTAAGGAACTGCTCGACTACCTGGAGACGTTCATGGAGGAAGAGGAATGAGGCTAAAGGAACTTCTGGAGAGGCTGATCTGGCAGGAGAACGAGCTCTACAACCTCCACAAGCTCGGTGAGACCTTCGCTACCTTTGAGAGACCCGAGTTAGTCGAGACCTTCCAGCTGATTGCCGAGGAGGAGCTGAGGCACCGGAAGACCATTGAAAGAATGCTCTCCGAGGGGACGCTGGAGGAAACGGCGGTCATAGACTACCTCGACTCACTCTCCCTCGAACCCATGCTGAGCGATGAGCGGGCAGAGCCGGAGAGCCTCGAAGAGCTGATCCTCGAAGCCCTCGTGAGGGAAAAGCACGCCTACGAGCTCTACACCAGGCTCTCCAAAATACTGGACGGTTCCCTGGGACACATATTCAGAATGATGGCCGGAGAGGAGCTCAAACACGCCTACAGGCTCAAGCTGGTCTACGAGACCCTTTGACATCTGGATAAATTATCCGACATCTCCCTTTTCTACCACATTACATACCAGGCAAAGTTTAGGGTGTAAATTCGTCATCTCGGCAACTTCCAACGGGGTAAGGTATATGTAGGAGTGGTCGGCATAGAGTTTTGCTGATGCTTCTACTAATGGGGGCAACGATAAACAGCTGTATGTCAGGGGTGTTTATATGCCGGTTGAAAAAGTGATGAAAAGGGACGGCAGAATTGTCCCGTTCGATAAAGAGCGTATAAAATGGGCTATACAAAGGGCAATGCTTGAAGTCGGCGTCCGCGACGAAAAGCTCCTCAACAAAGTCGTTAGAAGGGTCGTCAGGAGAGTCAACGAGCTGTACGACGGCCAAACCCCACACATAGAGAACATTCAAGATATAGTAGAACTTGAACTCATGCGCGCCGGACTCTTCGATGTCGCAAAGGCCTACATACTCTACCGCAAGAAGAAGGCCGAGATAAGGGAGGAAAAGAAGAAAATCCTCAACAAGGACAAGCTGGATGAGATAGACAAGCGCTTCTCAATCAACGCTCTCCGTGTCTTAGCTTCCCGCTACCTGATAAAGAACGAGAAGGGGGAGATAGTTGAGAGCCCCCGGGAGCTCTTCGAGCGCGTCGCGGTTCTCTCAGTCATCCCAGACCTGCTCTACGACGAGCGCGTTTTTGACAAAAACGGAAACCACGAGCAGGACTTGGGCAGGATAGAGGAATACCTGAAAGCCCTCGATGAGTACGACGGAAAGCTCTCCATTGGAAGGTTCAAGCTCAACAAGTACCACTTCGAGAGGCTCCTCAACCTCTACCGCGAGCTTGCCGAGAAGGGCCAGATGAAGGTTTCAATCGACGATGTAATAAAAATGCTCGAGAACGGCGCATTCGACCGCTACGAGGACGAAGTGGAGGAGTACCTCAGGCTGATGACGGGCCAGATATTCATGCCCAACACTCCAGCGCTGATCAACTCCGGCAGGCCCCTCGGAATGCTCTCAGCATGCTTTGTCGTGCCAATAGAGGATGACATGGAGAGCATCATGAAGGCAGCGCATGATGTGGCCATGATACAGAAGATGGGCGGGGGATGCATAGACGGGAACGCCAAGATACTGTTCGAGAACGAAGGTGAAGAGCACCTCACCACAATGGCCGAGATGTACGAACTCTATAAACACCTCGGCGAGTTCTACGACCCGGAATACAATCGCTGGGGAATAAAGGTTGAAAAGGTCCCAATATACGTAAAATCCTTCGATCCAGCAACGAGGAGAGTCACCAAAGGAAAGGTCAAAGTCCTCTGGAAGTACGAGCTTGGTGAGGAGGTGACCAAGTACGAGATACAGACCAACAAAGGCACGAAGATTCTCACATCACCGTGGCACCCGTTCTTTGTCATCACACCGGATTTTAATGTAATCGAAAAGAGAGCGGACGAGCTTAAGGAAGGGGATATCCTAGTGGGGGGAATGTCCCAGGAAGAGAACTATGAGTTCCTCTTTGACTACTGGCTCGCTGGTTTCATAGCAGGCGATGGAAGCTTCGACAAATACCATTCGCACGTCAAGGGGCACGAGTACATCTACGACAGGCTGAGGATATACGACTACCGGGTCGAGACCTTTGACATAATAAACAACTACCTCGAAAAAACCTTTGGAAAGAGGTACAGCATTCAGAGGGACAGGAACATTTATTACATCGACATAAAGGCAAAGGAAATAACCTCCCACTACCTGAAACTTCTGGGAGACATCGAGAACGGAATCCCCCAGGAGATACTCAAACGCGGTTCCGATGCAGTTCTATCGTTCATAGCAGGCCTCTTTGATGCCGAAGGACACGTAAACAGCAAACCGGGCATTGAACTCGGCATGGTAAACAAAAGTCTAATAGACGACATCACACACTACCTGAATTCCCTTGGAATAAAAGCGAGAATGCGGACGAAACCGAGGAAGGATGGCGTTGATTACGTGGTTCACGTTGAAGAGTACTCGTCGCTCCTCAGGTTCCACGAGCTTATAGGAAAGAACCTCCAGAACGCCGAGAAGAGAAGGAAACTTGAAGAGCTCCTAAGCGAACATAAGGGAGGGACCTTTGGCCTTCCGCTCAGCTTTGAGGCGTTTAAGCAATGGGCTTCGAAGTACGGCGTGGAGTTCAAGACGAACGGAAGCCAAACACTGGCCATCATAGAGAACGAGAAGATATCCCTTGGGCAGTGGCACACCCGGGGAAGGGTTTCAAAGGCCGTTCTCGTGAAGATGCTTAGAAAGCTCCACGACGTGACCGGTAGTGAGGAAGTCAAGGAGATGCTCCACCTCATTGAGGGTCTCGAAGTCGTCAAGGAGATAAGCACGACCAACGAGCCAAAGACATTCTACGACCTCACCGTGGAGAACTACCAGAACTACCTCGCCGGCGAGAATGGAATGGTCTTCGTCCACAACACAGGTTTGAACTTCTCAAAGCTCCGCCCCGAGGGCGACTTTGTCGGCTCAACTGCAGGGGCAGCGAGCGGGCCCGTCAGCTTCATGCACCTCATAGACGCAGTCAGCGACGTCATCAAGCAGGGCGGCGTTAGAAGGGGCGCGAACATGGGCATCCTTGAGGTCTGGCACCCGGACATAGAGAAGTTCATCCACGCCAAGGAAAAGAACGTCGGGACCAATGTTCTGAGCAACTTCAACATAAGCGTGGGAATATGGGCCGACTTCTGGGAGGCGCTGAGAGAGGGCAAGCGATACCCGCTCGTCAACCCGAGGACGGGCGAGAGGGCAAAGGAAATCGACCCCAAGAGCCTCTTTGAAGAACTCGCCTTCATGGCCTGGGCGAAGGCCGATCCCGGTGTCGTGTTCTTCGACGTCATCAACAAAAGAAACGTTCTAGAGCCCGCAAAGGGCGAGAAAATCCGCGCGACCAACCCATGCGGGGAAGAACCGCTCTACGACTACGAATCATGCAATCTGGCCTCGATTAACCTTGCAAAGTTCGTGAAGTACGACGAGAACGGAGAGCCCTACTTTGACTGGAACGAGTACGCCCATGTCATTCAAAAGGTCGCCAAGTACCTTGACAACGCCATCGATGTGAACAAGTTCCCGCTCCCCGAGATAGACAGGAACACCAAGCTGACGAGAAGGATAGGCGTCGGCATGATGGGCCTTGCCGATGCCCTCTTCAAGCTGGGCATAGCCTACAACAGCAAAGAGGGCTACGACTTCATGAGGAAGGCGACCGAATACCTCACCTTCTACGCCTACAAATACTCGGTTGAAGCCGCGAAGAAGCGCGGGCCCTTCCCGCTCTACGAGAAGAGCAGATACAAGGACGGCGAACTGCCGGTTGAGGGCTTCTACCACCGCGAGATATGGAACCTCCCCTGGGACGAGCTGGCCGAAGAGATTAAGAAGTTTGGAGTTAGAAACGGAATGGTCACCACGTGCCCGCCGACCGGCTCGGTTTCGATGATAGCCGACACCTCCAGCGGAATCGAGCCCATATTCGCTTTGGTTTACAAGAAGAGCGTTACAGTTGGAGAGTTCTACTACGTTGACCCGGTCTTCGAGGCGGAGCTGAAGAAGAGGGGATTGTACAGCGACGAGATACTGAAGAAGATAAGCGACAACTACGGCTCGGTTCAGGGCCTGGAGGAGATTTCGGAGGAGGTGCAGCGCGTTTTCGTCACCTCGATGGACATCCACTGGCTCGACCACATCCTGGCCCAGGCGAACATCCAGCTCTGGCTGACAGACTCAGCAAGCAAGACCATCAACATGCCGAACGACGCCACCGTCGAGGACGTTAAAGCTGCCTATCTCCTCGCCTACAAGCTCGGCTGCAAGGGAATAACCGTCTACCGCGACGGCTCGCTCTCGGTGCAGGTCTACAGCGTTGAGGGCGAGAAGAAGCAGCGCGTCAAGGCCAAGCCGAGCGATTATGCGGTGGAGAAGCTTAAAGCCGTCGTTGAAGCCGAGCCCTGGCTCTCGAAGTTCATCAACGTTGAAGCGATACTCAACGGCACCAACGGGAAGGAGAAAACCGAGAGCGCAGGCATAACCTTCTCGATAAGCAGACCCGTTGCGGCAAAACCGAGGCACGAGCACCCCCACCACTCCGAGAAGCCGGACGTGCCTGAGGAAAAGATAAAGGAGCTCCTCGGCGTTGCCTACTGTCCGGTCTGCTACGAGCAGGATGGGGAACTCGTTGAGCTGAAGATGGAAAGCGGCTGTGCAACGTGCCCGCGCTGCGGCTGGAGCAAGTGTGTCATCAGCTGATCCCCACCTTTTCTTGATTTTGACATTTTCCTGCTAACGGAGGCTTTTTAAGCGAAGGACTTTAACTTCTATCCATCACCCGAAAGCCTTAAGTTACGAGAATCAAAACTCACGCTATTCGGAGGTGTTAACATGGACAAGGTTTACCTCACCTGGTGGCAGATTGACAGGGCCATCTTTGCGCTCGCAGACAGGCTGAGGGAGTATAAACCCGACGTCATAGTCGGCATAGCGAGAGGTGGGCTCATCCCGGCTGTGAGGCTCAGCCACATCCTCGGCGACCTGGAGGTCAAGGTGATAGATGTAAAGTTCTACAAGGACATCGAGGAGAGGATGGAGAAGCCGCTCATAACCATCCCTCTCCACGGCTCCCTGGAGGGCAAGAAGGTCGTTATCGTTGATGATGTCAGCGACACGGGAAAGACCCTCGAAGTCGTCATCGAGGAGGTCAAGAAGGCCGGGGCGAGCGAGGTTAAGGTGGCCTGCCTCAGCATGAAGCCCTGGACGAAGGTTGTGCCAGACTTCTACGTTTTCCGCACCGACAAGTGGATAGTCTTCCCCTGGGAGGAGTTCCCGGTTGTGGTGAGGGAGTAACTTCTTTAACCCCTCCCCCCAACTTTTCTCGGTGGTGGTATGAGGGCGTTCATAGCCATTGAGGTTAGCGATAGCGTTAGGGACAACCTCCTTAAGGCCCAGGAGAGAATAGGGAGCAAGTCAGCAAAGATAAAGTTCGTCGAGCGCGAGAACTTCCACCTAACGCTCAAGTTCCTGGGGGAGATTGACGAGGCAACGGCAGAAGAGGTCAAGAAGGCTTTAGCAGAGATAGCTAAAAAACATAAGAAGCACCGCGTTCGCGTTAAGGGTATAGGCGTCTTCCCGAACCCGAACTATGTTAGGGTCATCTGGGCTGGAATAGAAAACGACGAGGGCATAAAGGCGATAGCGGCCGATGTGGAGAAGGAGATGCGCCGCCTGGGCTTCAAAAAGGACAAGGACTTCGTGGCGCACATAACTATCGGCAGGGTGAAGTTCGTGCGCGATAAGGTTGAGCTGGCGATGGCGCTCAAAGACCTTGCCAATGAAGACTTCGGCGAGTTTGAGGTTAAAGCCATAGAGCTGAAGAAGAGCACGCTGACTCCAAAGGGCCCAATCTATGAGACCGTCGCGAGGTTCGAGCTGGCCGGGTGAGGTGTAGAAATGGACGCCGAGGCCGTGCTTCAAAAAGTTCTCCCGAGAATAAGCCCAACCGAGGAGGAGAGGGCCTTCGTGGAAGGCCTGATGATGGAACTGAAGGCCATAGCAGAGGAAACCATCGAAAGCCTGGGCCTCGACGTTAAGCCCTACTTCGTTGGTTCCCTAGCCAAGGACACCTACCTGGCCGGAGACCACGACGTTGACCTTTTCTTGGCTTTCCCTCCCGACATCCCCCTCGAAGAGCTCCGGGAAAAAGGTCTGGAACTCGGCAAAGCCATCGCGGAGAAGCTCGACTCCTACGAAATCGCCTACGCGGAACATCCATACGTTCGGGCGAGATACAGGGGGGTCAGCGTTGATTTAGTGCCCTGCTACGACGTGAAGAGCTGGAGGGACGTGAGAACAGCCGTGGACCGCTCGATACTCCACAACCGCTGGGTTCTCGAAAACCTTGGGGACAGGAACGATGAAGTGAGGCTCCTCAAGCGCTTTCTGAAGGGGATTAGAGCATACGGGAGCGAGATATACATCCGGGGCTTTTCTGGATATCTCGCGGAGATCCTCGTTATCAAATACGGCTCCTTCTTGGACGTCCTCAAAAACGCCGACTTCATGCTGAGGCAGAAGATAATCGACCCCGGTAACTGGCTCAAGCGGGAGTATGAGCTAGCCATGAAAACGGTCAGACGCGAGGCAGAAACAGACAGGCCCCTGATAGTCATAGACCCTGTTGACCCGAGGCGTAATGTTGCCGCCAATCTGGGCTGGGAGCGCTATGGCTTTTTCTACTTCAAGGCCCATCAGTTCCTGGAAACCCCCTCAAGGGAGTTCTTCTTCCCAGAGAATAGGAAAAGCGGGAGCTATCTCGGGGAGCTGAGGAGGAAGGGGACGCACCTCGTGACGCTGGTCTTTCAGGCCCCGGACATGGTGGAGGACATACTCCTTCCCCAGCTGGAGAGGAGCGCGAGGGGCTTTGAGAAGGCCCTTTCAAGGGAAGGATTCAACGTCCTCGGCTGGAACGTCGGGCGTTCCTCGGGGAAGGCGTTCATAATGCTGGAAGTGGACCGCAGGGAAAGGGAGAGGGTGAAGATAAAGCCCGGCCCGGACTTCTTCACGGAGAGGGGCTGGGACTTCTACCGGAAGAACGAGCGGGTGTGGATTATAGGGAAGAGGCTCTTCGCGGAGAAAAGGGTTAAGGAAAACGTCATAGACGTCATAACTGAGCTCATTGAAAAGAACCAGGTGGCGCTCGGAAAGGGTGTAAGGGAAGCGATTAGGGGGGCGGACGTCCTTCTAAACTACGTCCCGAAGGAGCTGGAGGACGAGGCCTACCTCTTCCTGAGCAGAGAGAAGTGGAACCTGAAGGGCTAGCAGAAGGGTCTTCTTCCCAATCCCCTTCTTTTCGGCGTCATTGAGTATGCGCTTGAGCTTCAGGTACTCCTTTCCACCAAGTTTGCCCAGTAGATAAGCAAAGGGAGGCACTTCTTCACCCCTGTCTTTGTTCCCCCTTTTTCTGCCCAATACATCCACCTCCCACCCGGCAGGTACCACCAGTATATTCCTCAATGCTTTTAAGCATTAGGCTAATAAAATTAGGAAACCTAAAGTAAGAGACTCGGAAAATTTCATAACCCTATAACCTGTGCTCACACCACTCTCTGTTCTCCCAGTGCCCGTGAACCTCTCCCGGTATATGGCCCGTGTCCGCTACGGCCCAGTCGAGGTTGTAGTGCCCTATCAGGGTCCTGAGCTCGCCCCTCAAATCGCGCTTTCCAACGTAAAGAGCTGCTCTCGTGACGACGTTGTAGCCGCTGTTGGGGACCTCGGGTTTCAGCGCATCGAGCCACGCTCTCTCATCAGTCTCCCAGCCCTCCAGAGAAGGCATCGCTCCAAGGTTCCACAGGTGGTAGAGACCCTCGAAGTTGAGGAGTCTTAGGTATGACCCCACGAAGAGGCTCTGGAGTCCATCACCGTCGAAGTACTCCATAAGCTCGATGAGAGCCTTGGCCATGACCGAGACATTGCCGAAGGCGACGCGCGTGTCCAGGTTCTCCCAGAAGCGCGGGCAGGAGTGGTTGGCGAGGAGCATGAGATAGTAGGCCCTTCCGAGCCTTAAAGCATTCCTATCCCCGTTGGCCGGCTCGAGAACGTAATCGGGGGACGTTTCCATATCAAAGTGGTCGTAGTAGCCCCTGAAGAAAATCCTCGCGTAGCGGACGAGGAACTCCTGGGCGTTTGGGAACTCCACCCCAAGGTTTCTGAGGCCCTTCAGAACACCTAACCTGACAGTCCTGTTCAGCTCCTCAAAGAGCCTCGTGAAGGCGACCTTCCAGAGCTGAGAAATCTTCCTGCCGTTTACTTCCCTTGCGAAGACCTTTCCGTCGGCTCTTCTGTAGCCAAGCCATCTGGAGTCGCTAGTCTTGCCGTCGGTGCTCAGGTCAAAGTAGTCGCTCCAGGCTGAGTAGTCCTTAACCCCAATCTCGAAGGAGCACTCGCCGTTAAGGCGCCTGTATTCCCCGGAGAGCTTCCTCCTCACGAACTCCATAGCCGAGACCCTCTCGACGCCGTTCGCCTCAAGCCCTTCCATCCAGGCGGTGAAGCGGTCGAGCTGTGCCGGATTGCCGAGAAGGCTCTCAAGGTCACTGGCCGTGAAGATTAGATAGGGGACGCCGAGGTTCTCCTTGTGGTCGTCGCGATGGGATAGGGTCGCCGAGACCAGACCGGGAACGTCGAGGGTGTTGAAGGCAAAGGCGTCGCTTATGCCCCACTCCCTTCCGAAGACGAAGGAGTTGCCGTAGCGGTTGCAGGAGTGCTTCGCCTGGGGGAAGTCGTAGAGGAGCTGCCTCTCGTCGAGGAGAAAGACCAGCTTCTTGTCCGTTGAGGACTCGATGATCTCGGCGGTTCTTCTCGTTATCACGGCCTCGGGGAGCCAGTAGCCGATTACGGGCTTATCACTAATCAGCGGAGCGTAGAAGTCGAAGGAGACCCTCGCGAGGATTCTCTGCTCAAACTCATCGAGATGGGGCACTATCGGGTGGAAAGGCGTCGTCGGAACGGCGTCGAACCTCCTGAGAAGTTCAACGGCGTCCTCGAAAGTGCTTTTATGGTAGCGGAGGAGCATCAGAAACGTGAAGGGTTCTATGTCAATGCTGACCCCCGTCATGAGCGAGAGGGTATCAGCTATGTGCTCGTAGGAATATAGCATCGCCTGTGTCCAGTTCTCACCCCTAACTTCTTCTCCGCGGATTCTTATCGCGACGGGGCTCTTCCTCTCCTCGTACTCGATGGACTTGCTCCCGTCGCCGTCTTTAACGTAAACTATGTCGCCTGGCTGGTAGGCGTGGAAGTGGTGGGCGTACTTCATCTCCATTATCTCACCGGGAGTGATACATCGCCGGCACTTATTTGAATTTCGGAAGAATTAAAGGACATTTTTACCCACACCTGCCCGATAGGTTAATAAACCTGTGCATTGAGATACCGGCGGTGGGATGATGGAGCGCGAATTCAGGAAGATTCTGGGCGAAGACCTGGCTAACTACCTCGAACTCATGAGGGCCAAGCTGGCCTTTGCCGAGGAGCTCTACGGGATAAAGATGAACTACGTGCCCCTGATCACGGAGGGGGAGATAGTAATACTCGACAAGAACGATGGGAAGATCAAGTGGCTTAAAACGAAGAGGCCACTCACATTGGACGAGTTCAAATCGCTGGCAGACAAGATAAAGGAAAACCTAGAAAGCGGTTTCGTCGAGATGCTCTTAGCCATGAACATGTCCTGCATCCACGGGCCCGGGGAGTGATCAGCCTCCATAGACCACGGGGAGGATTTTAAGGACGTCGCCGTCTTTTAGGACGTGGCTTTCATCGACCTTTATCTCATTCACGAGTATGTGGTGCTCACTCGTGCTTATCCCGAGCTCCCTAAGCAGTTCCCCAACGGTCTTGCCCTCCTCAACTTCGAGCTCAAGTTTAGAGCCGTGCCTTAAGGCGTGCTCGCCGTAGAGAACCAGCCTCACCTTCATAGCCACCACCAAAAAGGAAATCAAAGGCCGAGGCGCTTCCTTATGCGCCTGACTTCGCGCTTTGCTTCCCCAAGGCCGAGCTCTTCCAGGACTTCCTCCCTCGGGATTCCATGCTCGTCGTAGCCAACCTCCTCGTAGTACTGCCTCACCTTAGCCATTATCTCCTCCCTGCTCGGCGCTTTGCCTCTGACCGGTCCGGTCGGGAGGGGCTCGTAGAACCTCGGCGGGTTGTCGTCGTCTTCTGGCCCCCAGTAAACATCCGGCCCACCGAGGAGGAGCAGAATCCTCTGGAGGTGGATTATCCTCAGGCCGGTCTCGTTGAACCACTTCTCAGGGGTTAAATCAAAGCCCGTAACCGCGTTTCCGAACTCTATGATCCTCTCGAAGCCCGGCCTCGTCGTGAACATGCAGATAACGGCCGAGTCGTAGAAGGCATTCACCAGCTCGCCCTCGTAGCTCCTCGCCGGCAAACCAGCGGTCGCCGTGTGGTCGCCGCCCTGAACTGAGACGGCGTAGCTTATGTCCCTCGTGTAGTCGAGGTCGCTTCTTATTCCGTGGGCACCGACGCCGATGCCCTTGACGTGGACGGCGTACTTGAGGGCATCAACACCCTTCATCTCGGAAATCCTGAGAGCGGCCCTGTAGGTTCCCTCCGCTAAAACCTCCCCGATGCCCTTCCTCTCCACTATAAGTTCAAGAAGCTTTGCGAAGGCCTTCTCATCACCCCACTCAAGCTTGAAGCCTATGTCCTCCTCCGTCAGGATCCCCCGCTGGTAAAGCTCCGCTGTAAAGCCGAGGACGTTGCCCGCGTTTATGCCGTCGAGGCCAAGCTCATCGACGAGGTAGGAGAGGTAGACGACCTTCTCGGGCTCGAAGATGCCCAGGTTCGTGCCCATGTAGGCCATCAGCTCGTAGTCAGGCGCGTCCGTTATCGACCCCTTGTACTCGCCGTAGCGGAGGTAGGATATCTTCATGCAGTTGACCGGGCAACCGTAGTCGGCCCAGTACTTCTTGACCCAGGCCTTCAGCTCGAAGTTCACCACACTTATCCTCTCGTCGTCGTGGTACTCTTCCTGCCAGTTCCTGACCGGCTGACTTGAGCGGTCTTTCCCTACGCTGTAGCCACCGGCACCGGTTCCCCACTGGCGGAAGGTGGTGAGGGTTAAGAGCTCCCTCTGGAACTCACGGAGCATGGACTTAAACTTCTCTGGGTCGTGGACTTTTGGCAGGGCCTTGTTGCCCTTAACCAGAACCGCCTTGAGGTTCTTGCTCCCCATCACCGCACCGAAGCCGCCGTAGCCGGCAGCGTGCATAAGCTTGCTCATTATGGCGGCGAAGCGCACCTTCTTCTCTCCACCCCTTCCGATGTACATCATGGCGGGCTCCTTGGGAACGCCCTTCAGCTTGGCCTTCTTCCTGAGCTCGTCGTGGACTTCCTTGAGGAGGGTCTTGTGGAGCTCGACGCCGCCCATTCCCCAGTACTTTGAGGCGTCGCGTATCTCTACCTCGTCGTCGTTTATGAAGAGGTAAACAGGCTCCTTCGCCCTCCCGCGGATTATTATCCCGTCGTAACCGCTCGCTTTGAGCTCTATCCCCACCTCACTGCTCAGGACGCTGCCAACGATCCCGTTGCTCTCCGGTGATTTGGCTACCACAGACGTTTTTATTCCCGGGTAGTAGCCCGTCAGCGGGCCGGTGAGGATCAGCAGGAGGTTCTCCTCACCGAGGGGGTCTACCTTTTCCCACCTCTCTCCAAGCTCCCTCCACAGGAGGTACGTGCCGAGCCCCCTGCCGCCGTAGAAGCGGAGCATTTCTTCATCTAGTTCGACGGTTTTAACCTTTCCAGTGCTCAGATCAACGTCCAGAAGCTTTCCAGCGTAGCCGTACATGATATCACCCCGGGAACTCCTCACCGTAAAGCTTTCTCGCCAGTTCTACGCTTTTCTCAACCGGATCCTTCGCGAAGGTTCTGTAGACGGAGCGGTACTGGCCCTTCACCAGCGTTAGGGCATCGTGCCCGGCCTCGTGGCAGACCTCGACGCACTTTGGACTTCCTCCGCAGAGGTCGCAGATTACCACGCTTCCCTTGCCCACCGGAATCCTCGGGACGTTGCCGGGGCACGCCAGAACACACGCCCCGCACTCGGTGCAGTTTTCTTCCTTGACGAGAACGGCACCCGTTGCCTCATCCACGCTCAGCGCATCGAAGTTGCACGCCTTTACGCACGGGTAGTCGGGGCACTGGACGCATGTGTGGGGGACGTTGACTCCCGGAAGGAGCTCGTATATCCTTATACGCGATGCTTCCGGCCAGATTATGCCCTCGTGCTCCAGGGAGCAGGCGATTTCACACAGCCTGCAGCCGCTGCACTTGTCAGGGGTTATCAGAATCCAAATCTTCTCCACCGCTTCATCACCCATCGGGAACACCTGATTCCATGGTTGGAACTTCATCTATATAACTCTTGTGAAACCAAGGTAAAAACGTGAAGATGTAAGTTTATACGAAGGGAAGGCCTTATAAACGAGGGCAGACTACAGACGGCGATGAACCGCTCCGAGCTCGTACTCCTCGGCATCACCGCAATATGGGGGTTTACCTTTCCGGCCATGAAGGTTAGCCTCGACTATTTGCCCCCAATACTCTTTTTGGCTTACCGTTTCGGCATAGCGTCGCTCCTCATGCTCCTCCTTTTCCGCTCGAAGGTTTTGAGGCGGGAGACTTTCAGGGAGGGCTTCATCCTCGGGCTGACACTCTTCTTCGGCCACGGCTTCCAGATAGTGGGTCTCAAATACACCACCGCCTCAAACTCCGCCTTCATCACTTCGCTCTACGTAGTCTTCACGCCCTTCATAGCGTATTTCCTGCTCGGGGACAGGCTGAATCTCAGGGATGGGGCTTCCCTTGGGATAGCGCTCGCCGGCCTGTACCTGATCTCAGGAGCCAGCCTAAACTTCAACTACGGTGACCTGCTTACAGTTCTCTGCGCCCTCAGCTTTGCCTTTCAGATAGTCCTCGTCCAGCGCTTTGGAGAGAAGGACTACCTCAGCTTAGCCTTCTGGCAGATAACCTGGAACTTTGTCTTTTCGCTGGCCTTCGCCCTCCTGTTTGAGCCCTTCATCGTTCCCAAGGAACCGCTGCCCTGGGCGGGGGTGCTGTACACGTCAATCTTCGCCACTGTGATAGCCTTTACCCTCCAGGTGAAACACCAGAGGAACACGAAGGCCCACAAGGCGGCGCTGATTTACTCCGCCGAGCCGATATTCGGGCATATAGCGGCGTTCTTAACAATAGGAGAGATCCTAAGCGCCAAGGGGTACTTGGGCGCGGCGCTGATAATGGCGGGAATATGGAACGAGGTCAGGAACCAAGATTAACACTGGAATCAATTGAAATCTTCCCCGTTCCTACCGCGATCTTTGATGGACGTTTAGAAACAAAAGGTTAATAAATTCTTGGGGAGAATTATTCTCCGGGGGTGGTGGCCATGGTGCACGCGTACATCAAGGAGCGGACTAAGGAGTTCTCAAAGGAGGACAAGGAGAAGCGCTACAAGTACCTCGGAAAGGAGGTCATAGACGTCAATGCTCCCGGCCTCGACAGCATCCCGGAGTTCTACGGGATAGCGAACGCCATCTGGCACGACTGGAAGGAGGGGGAGATAAGCACCAGGACCGCCCTCGGGAGGCTTGCACTTCTAAAGCTACTCACCTACAAGACCAAGAACAGGAAGATAGCCGACATCCCGGAAGAAGACCTTGAAGAGGTCAGGAAGTTCATAGACTACGTGAGACAGGTCATAAAGAACGAGAGCAGGAGGAAGGGCGAGCCCGAGGAGGAGCGTCAGGTTTAAATCATCCTCACCCTAAATTCAACCGGGCCCTCCCCCTCACGCCCCTGGGAGAAGTGACCTGGGGTCGGTCGGGGAGGGCACAACCCTATATTCTGCAGTTCTCCATCCAAAAACCTTATAAGGGAAGTTCCCAATTCTGCCCCGATGCCCATGAGGGGGGAGTGTTTTATCCTTCGCTTCGCCCGTTTCGCGGCTTGAGTCCCCCTGTTCTAGGGTAGTCCATTCTAAAGATCATTTCTGGAGGGTTTTGACATGATAAAGGAACCGGAGTTTAGGGAGTATAACCCAGGGAAGCTTGAGGAAAAGGTCGAGCGCTTTTGGAGGGAGAAGGGCACCTATGAGAAGGTTAAGGAAAGCAGGGCAAACGGCCCGAAGTACTACTTCCTCGACGGGCCGCCCTACGTCAGCGGTGCAATACACCTCGGAACGGCTTGGAACAAGATAATCAAGGACATGGTGATAAGGTTCAGGACCATGCAGGGCTACAACGTCCGCAGGCAGCCGGGCTTCGACATGCACGGTCTCCCGATAGAGGTCAAGGTCGAGCAGGCCCTCGGCCTCAAGACCAAAAAGGACATAGAGACAGAGATAGGCGTTGACAACTTCATACGCAAGTGTAAGGAGTTTGCCCTCAACAACCTCAAAATCATGACCGAGCAGTTCAAGATGCTTGGGGTATGGATGGACTGGGACAACCCCTACATGACAATAAAGAACGAGTACATAGAATCGGGCTGGTTCACGCTCAAGAGGGCCTGGGAAAAGGGCCTCCTTGAGAAGGACAAAAGGGTTTTACACTGGTGCCCGCGCTGTGAGACGGCCTTAGCTGAACACGAGGTCCGCGGCGAGTACAAGGTAAGGGAGGATCCGAGCATATACGTCAAGTTCCCTGTTGAGGGCAGGGAGAACGAGTACCTCCTCATCTGGACGACTACCCCCTGGACGCTCCCGGCGAACTTAGCGGTTGCCGTTCACCCGGAGTATGACTACGCCAAGGTCAGGGTCGAGACCGAGAACGGAGAGGAGTACTGGATAATAGCAAAGGCCCTCGTTGAGAGGGTTCTGAGCGAGGTCGGCGTTAAGGGGGAGATAGTCGAGGAGTTCAGGGGTGAGGAGCTTGAGGGACTTCGCTACGTTCATGTGCTGATGGACGAGTACCCGGCACAGAAGGAGTTCCGCGAGGGGTACGAGTGGGCTCACAGGGTTATCCTCGGCGAGCACGTCACCCTCGGGGACGGTACCGGCTTAGTCCACACCGCGCCGGGCCACGGTGAGGAGGACTTCGAGATAGGCAGGGAATACGGCCTGCCGGTTTACAGCCCGGTCGACGACGAGGGACGCTACACCGAGGGAAGGTGGAAGGGAACCTACGTTAAAGATGCAGACCCGGAGATAATAGAGCACCTCAAAGCCAAGGGCTACCTCGTGAAGGCCGGAACGATAGAGCACAAGTACCCGCACTGCTGGCGCTGCAAGACCCCGCTCATATTCCGCGCCACCGACCAGTGGTTCCTCAAGGTCAGCAGGGTGAAGGACAGGATAATCAAGGAGAACGACGAGAAGGTGACATGGTATCCGGACTGGGTGAAGGTGCGCTACGACAACGGTGTCATGAACTCGGGCGATTGGGTCATAAGCAGGCAGCGCTACTGGGGAATACCGCTACCGATATGGCAGAGCGAGGACGGCGATATACACGTCGTTGGCTCCTTCAAGGAGCTGGTGGAGCTCAGCGTCGCAATAGAGGTGAACGGCGAGAGGATAGAGCTTCCCGAGAGCTATGAGGAGAAGCTCAAGCTTATAGAGGAGAAGCTCGGCCCGGAGGATTTACACAGGCCCTACGTCGATGCATTCATCATAAAGGTCAACGGCAAGGAGATGCGCCGCGTCAAGGACGTCGTTGACGTCTGGTTTGACAGCGGAATAGCCAGCTGGGCTTCGCTGGACTACCCGAGAACGGAGGAGAACTTCAGGAAGCTCTGGCCGGCAGATTTCATAGTCGAGGGCGAGGACCAGGTAACCAAGTGGTTCTACTCCCAGCAGGCCGCCAGCGTCATAGCCTTTGACACAGTCCCCTACAGGCACGTGGCGATGCACGGCTACGTCCTCGACGAGAAGGGCGACAAGATGAGCAAGAGCCTCGGCAACATCATACGGCCAGAGGAGGTCGTCCAAAGGGAGGGCAGGGATCCCTTCAGGTTCTACATGCTCTGGGCGACGAACCCGTGGGAGAACCTGCGCTTCAGCTGGAAGGGATTAGCACAGGTCAAGAGGATGCTCAACATACTCTGGAACGTGTATGTGCTGTCAGCGACCTACATGAGCCTCGACAGCTTTGACCCGACGAAGCTCAAGCCGGAGGAGCTTCCATTCCGCGAGGAAGATAAGTGGATACTCAGCAGGGCCAACGGGCTCATAGGCGACGTCACCGAGGGAATTGAGACCTTCAGGCTCACAAGGGCCACCAGGGCGATATACCACTTCGTCGTTGAGGACCTCAGCAGGTGGTACGTGAGGCTCATCAGGAAGCGCATGTGGGTCGAGGGCGATGACCCTGACAAGCTGGCGGCATACTACACCGTCTGGAAGGTCTTCGACGTCCTGCTGAGGCTCATGGCACCGTTTACCCCGTACATAGCCGAGGAGATATACCAGAACATGCTGAGGCCGTTCCTCGGTGTCGAGAGCGTCCACATGCTCGACTGGCCCAAGGCTGATGAGGGGGCAAGGGACGAGGAGCTTGAGCACGAGATGGAGTACGTCAGGAGGATAGTCGAGGCAGGCTCTTCGGCAAGGCAGAGGGCCAAGATAAAGCTCCGCTACCCGGTCAGGAGGATAATCGTCGAGACCGAGGACGAGACCGTAAAGAAGGCAGTCGAGAGGCTCAACAGAATACTCCGCGACCAGCTCAACGCCAAGGAAATTGTCGTCGGAAAGGTGGAGCGCGAGCTCGTCATCAAGCCGAACTTCGCGAAAGTTGGCCCCGAGTTCAAGGGCGACGCCAGGCTCGTAATAGCGTGGATAAGCGAGCACGGAAGGGAGCTCTATGAGGCCGGTGAGATGGACGTCGAGCTCGAAGGAAAGACCTTCCACCTCACCAGGGAGCACCTCAGCATAGAGGAGAAGCTGCCGGACTTCTTCGTCAGCGAAGACTTCGAGGGCGGAAGGGTCTTCGTGGACAAGACACTCACGAGGGAGCTCCTCGCTGAAGGTCTCGCCAGGGAGTTCGTGAGAAGGATACAGGAGATGAGGAAGAGGCTCGACTTGGACGTGAACGACAGAATCATCGTCACCATAGAGACAAGCGAAGAGAACTGCGAGCTGCTCAGCGAGAACCTCAACTACGTGAAGAGGGAGACGAGGGCAACCGAGGTAATCTTCGGCGAGGCGAAGGGCTACGTGGTTGAGTGGCCAGAGGTCCAGGCGAAGATAGGGATTGAGAGGGTTTAGTCCCTCTCACTTTTCCACGAGTTTTATCTTTAGCCACTCTTTCATTCTTTATCAATTGTTACTGGGATCCACTCATTCATCCATTTCTCCACTTCTTTCAGCATTTTTTCTGAACTTCTCAACTTCTTCCTCGCTCATGCTCCCAAACGCAATCATCAAAACGTCAAGGTTACCTTTCTTTGCCCGCCTTGAAGTGGGCTCCTTGCCTGCCATGTTGAAACCTTGGCCTCCCACTACTTAACCTTTGCCTCATCCAAAGAGCATCTCCCACGCCACCCACAGCTGGGCAACAACGATGAGCGTTAAGATTAAAGAAGTCAACGTTCTGCTTTTCTTTGGCCCGTAGAGGCCAGCAAGTCCAAAGAGTAAGTTTAACCCGGAAAGCTCAAGGAGTGAGACCACCAGTTCCGTTTTCCGCCCAAAGGCCATAAGCTCCCCTATAGGGTCACTACCGGATGGATAACCAGAGTGGAGCGCTATTAGCCTGACTGCAACCAGGACTGCCGTGTAAAAAAGGTTCTGTCTTATTGTTAGCTCAATCAAGAAACCTCTATTCAGCTCCTTTCCCTTGAGTAACTCGTAGAGGGCAAAAGGAAGCCCCATAACCCAGATGACCATGGAAACGAGGAGAACAAAGAAGGCAAAGATTCTGGCGAATATAGCAACCCCGTTCAGGATTCCTTTCACCGGGTCTCCGGTCATCATCAGGGCGCTCGCGAATAGGCCCCAGAAGACAAATGTTTTTCCGATTATGTCGAAGATCTCCCTGGAAAGGTAAAGCCTCCCGTGGGTCTTTTCGATTATCTCGGGCAGTCTTTTGATGTCCTCCCGCGAGTATCCGTAGCGTTCAAGGGCCTTTCCAACGAAGTGAAGCGCCACGAGGAGAAAGGGAACCAGTAACAGGACACCTGCGAAAAGGTTCACGGCGTTGAGATTTTTCCTCGTTTGGGAGGAGAGACTCCACAGGGCGAACCAGAAGGCCGGAACGAGAAGCCACGGGATGAGGTAGTCCCTGATGAAAACCCTCATGGCCGTTAATATTCCCGGGGGTAAATAACCTTTTCGAAACCCCTACAACTTATGCCCCCGTAAGTTACCTACGCCCCCAGAACCTGCAACTCAAAAGAGTAAACCACAGGGAAATGGGAATGAACTAAGGCAGCGGAATCCTCTCAACCTCAAGCCTGTCGAAGGTCGGATACTCCTCGACGATGAAGAACCGCACGTCGCCTTCAATCGCCTCTGCCAGCTCGACGGCAACCTCTTCAGGCATCTCTATCCTTCCTTTCTCACGGTTGAGGTAGAGCCACTCCGCAGGAACCTCCGCCTCCTCAACGAGAAGCGCGTAGAGCTCGTCGAGGTCGTCGTATTCGGCAATCCCAAACCGGAGCGTCCCGTCCTCGGTTATCTCCATGTAAGGCCTGGCCACGTTTTTAGCGGTTCTCCTCAGCCTGTTCTTGAGCTGGACGGCGTCCTTCAGCCTGGCAGTGCACAGGTGGTAGCTCAGCGATGTGTTCTCCTCACCCCACTCTAAGAGCTTCAGGCCCAGCTCAAGGGAGCCCTTTATGGCGGCGCTCTCGTCGCTTATCGGCCTGTACCCCCTGTCGAGGATCGCCCTAAGGTTCGTCTCGCTGAACTCAAGCTCGTTCACGTTGAGAAACTTCGCTCCGAGATTGTCGAGGAAGTCAGCGTACCACCTCATCCTCTCGAACTGACCGGGAATCGAGGGGATTTCTCCCCCAACGTCCCAGTCGAAGTCGAAGGCGTTGCGAATGTTCTCGATTTCGACCTTGAAGAGCCTTGAGTTTGGGTTAAAAAGGTCGGGGTGGAAGCGTATCTCGTCCAGGCCAGCGTCGTAGAGCTTTTCGAGGTTCTTCTTGGTGGCCAGAGCGCCCGTCGTGTAGAGGTGAACATGGAAACTTTCACCAAAGGCCTCCTTAAGGAGCCTGATGTACTCGACCGTCCTGTCGAGCCTTGCCAGGGGGTCGCCGCCGGTGACGCCAGCCCCCTTGGCCTCCATCAGAAGGGCCTCTTCGATGATGTCGTCCAGGCTTTTAACGGGCCTCTCGTTGGCGTAGACGACGTCTCCCCTCCGCGTCTCGCTCAGAGGGCAGTAGAAGCAGTCTCTCGGGCACTTTCCAGTCGTGAAGAGGACGAGCTTCTCACCCCTAACGCAGAGCTGGCAGCCCTTCGGCAACTCGCGAACTGCATAGGAGAAGTAAGGCGTCTCCCAGACCATCGACTCACCTCGCTAACCCTAAACGCGGGGGAGGGCTTAAAAAGGTTGGCGGGCAAAGTTGTGCAGATGCCTATGAGGGAGAAACCGAAGTATTTACCACCTACCCTGAGGGACAAGCACCGCTACATAGCCTTTCAGGTCATCGGGGAGAGGCCGTTTAAGAAGGAGGAGGTAAAGAGGGCCATATGGGACGCGAGCCTTTCCGCCCTCGGAACCCTAGGCTCCGCCAAAGCCAAGCCCTGGTTCATCCGCTTTGATGAAAAGAGCCAGACAGGAATCGTAAGGGTTGACAGGAAGCACGTGGAGGAGCTCCGCTTCGCCCTGGCGCTGGTCACCCATATAAACGGCTCAAGGGCCATTTTCAGGACGCTGGGAGTTTCCGGGACGATAAAAAGACTGAAAAGGAAGTTCCTGACCGAATACGGATGGAAATAAAGGGAAAGAATCACCCCATAGCTACTATTATGATGTCGTCGCCAGCACTGAATCCGCTGGTGTCACCCTGGCTTGAACCGGGAAGGGGTATATCCGAACCGAACTCGGTGTCGCTCCAAAGGCCCACTATGTAGTTGAGGCTTCCATAGGCGTCGATGTTCTGATAGATATGGGTGAGGAAGTAGTAGGCTCCAGCCGCGGTGCTGTCAGCGTCGGTACCATAGATTGTCACAAGGAGGGCTCCCGTGGTCCTGTCATTGAAGAACTGGATTATAAAATAGCCTTCTGTGACGTTCCACCAGGGTTTGGGGACCCTCCACGTAACATTACCCTGAGGGGTGACAATGGTTATCCCACCATCACCGATAGCCATGTGAACCAGAGCGGCATCGTCGTACTCCGCGGTTATAGGATTGACCAACGGGCCTCCCACTGAAACAATGACATCGCTCGAAGTAGCGTCCGTCATCGAGAACTCCCCTGCCAGCTTGGAAACGGTTCTCGTGCTTATCGGGACCGTGCGGGAAACGTATTGGGAGGTCGAGAATGCATCTGGCGTTCCGAGGTTGTTAAAGACGAAGTAGACCCTGCTGGCGTTCTGAACCGCTTTGGCATAGGCATCAACGCTGGCGTACTGTTTTCCGATGGCCTCAAGAACCTCTTCAACGGTGACGTCCGGCTGGTGTCTGGGGTCCTGGAAGTTCGGGTAGTAGCCGAGTGGGGAGTACCAGTAGTAAATCTGCCAGTCGGGGTACATGCTTCCAAGACCACCAGCACCCCAACCGCCAGTGTAGAGGGTCCACTCGTAAGTGCTGATCGGCTTCCTGAAAACAATCTCACTCGCCTTCTGCCTGTTAAGGAGCATTCTATCAACCTTGAACCCCATGTAGTTTTCGATTAAATCAGAGACGTACAGACCAATGTCCTTCCTCTCGTCCTCGGTACGGATAACGAACTTAACCTCAACCGGCTGACCATCGAAGTACCAGAAACCGTCGTCCCTCTTCTCGAGGGTGTGGCCGTACCTGGCGACCTGCTCCATAG
This sequence comes from Thermococcus sp. MAR1, assembly GCF_012027305.1. Lineage (NCBI taxonomy): Archaea > Methanobacteriati > Methanobacteriota > Thermococci > Thermococcales > Thermococcaceae > Thermococcus > Thermococcus sp. MAR1. The sequence continues at coordinate 262,135 of NZ_SNUF01000002.1, read as the reverse complement.
CATTCTTCATTCCCTCGTCAATGAGTCTCATGGCGTAGTTAAAGTCCCCCTCCTCAGTGAGTCCGAGGGCGCGGTAGACAGGGGTAAAGTATTTGGAAGCAGGATCGCTCGGGGCTATGCCGCTAAGGGCCGGGGCAGCCCCACCATGGAAGATATTATCAACTATGTACCTGCGGTTCACGAGATAGTTGAGGGCAAAGCGTATCTCCCTGACCGCGAAGGGATTGAAGTAGGTCCCAGTATCAAGGGTCACGATAGGAGCGTCCTTGTCCTGGTCATGGTAGGGGTTGAGGGTCAGATCAACGGAGGAAGATGCGACATTATAAAGACTAAGGTTGGACAGGAGGTCAGGACTAAGGTCCAGATATTTGTTGGCGCCGAAGGCGAAGAGACCAATGTCGAACTCGCCTTCAGCAACCAGGAGGAGAAGGGTATCCTCGTTCTGGACACCCTGATACTCGATAACGTCGGCGTAACCGTCCTCCGGGAGCATTGGGTCATCATTGAAGGTGCTCCTCTGACCATTGAACTTGATGAGCTTGAGGTAAAGGTTCTCCGGGGAGTACATGTCAAGAATGTACGGACCGTTGCTGATGACGAAGTGGCCATAGGTGGAGTAGAAGTCCAGGTCAGCATTTATCCTCGACGTGGCCGCGCTCCAGTCGATGCCCGGGAACGTGCTCATGGCCCCGCTGGAGGAGATGGCCTGAAGAACCTTGGCGAGGTCATCGACGTGTTCCTTGGTGAGGAGGTCCAGCTGCACGAGGTTCTCACCGCTGCTACTGAAGGAGTACCTGCGACTGATTCCATAAGCACCCCCATTGGCCACCAGCTCTCCCATGGCCCAGTAAAGCTCCCACGGCATGCACGGATAGATGACGTAGTTGCCGGCGGTAACGTCGTCCGCGAACGGGTGGACGTAGTTACCGTAAACCACGTAACCGTTGTCGGTGAACTGGAAGCCAAGGTAGGTCCGGTATTTGGCGGCCGTGTCACTCAGGGCACTATCGTAGTACGGGTCGTCCGGAGTGTCCTTGTAAGCCCAGGCGTAGTAGAAGGCGATGTAGTTCTTTATGTCGTCAACGGTCATCTTCACGCCGTTCTGCCACTCACCCATGTCACAGGTGACGGTAACCTTGACGTTAGCTGTCTCGCCGGCATGAGCTGCAATCCAGCCCCTTGTTTGATTGTAAATCACGGCGTTGTTCGGGACGACGAAATTGCCCCTCTCGAGGGCCCACTTGCACCTGTACGGGACGTAGATACCGTCGAAGTTGATGGTTCCACCGGTGTCATGGATGAGGTTCCAGACCTTTTTACTGTAATAGTCCGTAATCCCCCCAACGGGATTGAACGGATCCGCAAAGAGTGACCCAATCGAAGCAAACTGACCCACTCTTAGGTGCTTGTCTGGAGTCTTAGCGCTCATTATGCTCCACCTGCTGGCAATACCAACACTCGGGTCGCTGATGATGTCGGTAACCCTCTGTTTGTTGACCGGGTAGAACTCCCAGGTCTCGATGAGGAAGATCCTGACACTGTCCATCAGTCCCATCGCCAGTCCAAGCCTCTGAAGATCCCAGTACTGGTCGGCACTGTTGATGACGACGGTGGCGTTGGTAGCCGGGTCAGTGTACTGGGTCATGAAGAGGAGGTAACCAATCTCCTTAGTGGTCCAGTTGAGCATCGGGCCGAGGCTCTCCGGCGTGTAGTAAGTTAGACCAAGGGCGTTGGCTCCGTAATAGACGTCCCTTGAGACCGCCTTTGCCCGCACCCCAGGCACGGCGGCAGCGGCCAACAGCAGAACCATCAACACCGCGGCGAACCGTTTCATTTATTCCACCTCCATACAGTAACACTATAGCCTGTCCAGAAGAGTATTTAAAAGAATTTTCTATTCAGATTTTAGTTACTCAATAAGCAAGTTAGCAAAAAATGGAAACCTCAAAGGAGGAAGGGGACGGCCTTGTCAACGGCGCCCTCGTAAACCCTCATGTATCTTCTGCAGGCGTTCTCCCACGTGAAGTCCTCCCTCGCCCTCCTCTTTCCGTTCTCGCGGAGCTTTCTCAATGTCTCTTCGTCCAGCTCCTTGGCAAACACCATCGCCCTGGCTAGGGCAAAGGCGTCCCTCGGGGGGACGAGGATTCCGGTGGCGTTCTGGCCGGAGTTGATGTCTATCACCGTGTCTTTTATACCCCCGACGGCACTGCCTATTGGTACTGCCCCAAGGCACATCGCCTCAAGCTGGACTAAACCGAAGGGCTCGAAGTACGACGGGATTATAACAAAGTCCACCGAGCCGTAGAGCTCTCTGACGGTCTCTCTGCTGAGGAGCTCGGTAATCACCCTGACGTTCTCGGGGAAGCGGTTCCCGACGGCTTTTGCCCAGCGCTCCAGTTCGGGGTCGCCCTTGCCGATTATGATGAACCTCATCTCCCTAAAGGCCGGATCAGCAGAGAGAACCTCTATAGCCCTTAGAAGGGTGTCAACGCCCTTCTGGGCCCTGTCAAAGCGCCCTATGAACATGAAGGCCTTCCCATCGTTCAGGCCGAAGCGCTCCAGAACGAGCCTCCGCCTTTCCTCCCTGGGCAGGTCATTCGTCTCCATGAGCTCCTCGTTCCAGAAGGAGCAGTCTATGCCGTTGAAGACGTGGGTAACCTTGCCCTCGAAGTGCCTGAAGAACCCCCATTCCTCCCACAGATAGCTCCTGCTGACGGTCGTTACGGCGTCCGCTATGTAGCAGGCAGTGTGCTCGGGGTCTATGTCAGGATAAGGGGCGAGCTCGCTGAGGTTGGCCTCGTGGAAGTAGTGGGCTTGAATTTTCGCCTTGTTGAGCCTGTGAACCGTGAAGACACTCCTTATACCGAAGTACTTCTTCAAAAGGCCGAGGGCAAAGACCGTGTGCCAGTCGTGGGCGTGGATTACGTCCGGCTTAAAAGTTTCAATCAGCCCGTTCATAAGTCCCACGCTGGCCTTTCCAAAGAGGACGGTTTTTCGTAATAGGGCCTCCCAGCCCGGGCCGTAGACATCCTTCTCACTAAGGAGTCCCCCTCCGAGGGAGTAGACAGTAACGCCGTTCTGCTCGCGCTTTCTGACTGTTACAGAGACCTTTCCCCCAAAGGCCGAAACCTTGAAGGAGCCGAAGACTTCGCCGAGATTCTTCCCGTGGTCGGGAGTGAAAACGACGACCTCGTTACCAAGCTTGACTAAACCCTCCGCTATGCTCGTTACTGCCTCGGCGAGGCCGCCAACCTTAATGGGCAAATACTCAAACCCAAGGATAAGAATTCGCATTGACATCACCAACTCCCATGAATCAATGAATTGAAAAGGAGGAACCTTACTCGAGGAGAATGAACTTCTCCCCCTCAACGTCCTCAAAGTAGCTGCCTATGCCCCCGACCTTCCACTCCCTGCCCTCTGCCCTGGCAGTTACGTTAGCCATCAGCGGCGTGTACTCGTAGGCGATTATCTCCCCGTCCAGGGTTACCGGCTCCTTGGTGTCCACGAGCCTCCCGACTATCTCAGCCCTCTTGGGAAGCTCGACGAACTTCAGCAACGTTATAAGGGTCCTTATGTTCACAAGCGAGAGCGGCTTCGCCAAGGAATCGTAGTTAATGGGCTTCACAATCTCACTGTTGTCAAAGTAGATGGTGTAGAACCAGTGCATGTAGTTCTGAATTATCTTGGGGCTCTTCGCCCAGAAGGAATAGAACTTCTCACGCCTCTTGTCCCTTGGAAGGGCCCCGAAGAACAGGGCGTAGTTGAGGTCGCCGATTATCCAGCTTGCCATGAGCCAGGGGGCACCGCCGGTCCTGGCGAGTATTATGTTGTCCCTCTTGAGCCAGTCGGGTATCTTCTCAAAGTTGCTTATAATGACGAAGATAATGTCCTTCCTTGCGCGTATCTCGCCCTTAAGGAGCTTGAGAAACTCGAAGGGGGTGTTTATGAGAACTTCGTGCTTGGCCGTCCTTATGACGTACTCCGCCCTCTCAACGGTATTGTCGAACCCCTGAATCGTCCAGATTTCGGGCAGGTCCTCCCCATGAACCTCGCGGTAGAGGTCGAGAAAGGCCACCTTGAGGTTCTCAATGTCTTCTATGAAGTCCTCCTTTATCTTTTCAAGCACTACCTCCGGGTTGACCGGCTTGTAGAGCCTTGGAGAGCCGTGCATGACGTCAACAAAGCCCTTCCTGTGGAGGGAGCTAAGAACGTCGTAAACCCTCGTGTGGGGAATGCCGCTCTCCTTGGTTATGTCCGTGGCCTTGCTCGGGCCCAGCTTGAGAAGGGTTATGTAGGCAAGGCTCTCGTACTTGGTGAGGCCAAGCCTCTGGAGTTTCTCAATGATTTCCTCTTCCTTCATACCAAGACCTCCAAACTTTTAAGTTTCACTCGCCATAGTTTATTCATCAGTAGTGATACTTGGGTGGGGAAGGTGTATAAAATTTTCGGGTTCCAGCCTGACTGGAGGTTCGGCAGGGTCGCCGAGGTGGAGTTCTCAATACCCGCGAAGGGAAGCTACGCTTATCTGCTCGGGAGTTTCAACGCATTCAACGAAGGAAGCTTTCGAATGAGGCAGAAAGGAAAAAGGTGGATCATAAGGCTGGAGCTCCCCGAGGGAACCTGGCATTACGGCTTTTCGGTGGACGGGGAGTTTTTGCCCGACCCGGAAAATCAGGAAAGGGAAACCTACAGAAGGCTATCGTACAAGTTCGAGAAGAAAGTGAGCGTGGCGAGGATAATTGGGGAGGGCGGGTTCTTCCACAGGCCGAGCGCCACATACCTCTACTCCTTCGCCGGGAGAACCCACGTGGTTTTTCGCTCACTTAGGGGGAAGGTCTCAAGGGTAGTCCTGAGGGCCGGGAACAGGGAAATCATGATGAGACCGAAGACCCACGATGACCTCTTCGAGTACTTCGAGGCGGTTCTTCCCGGTAAGGGGTCAATCGAGTACTCTTTCCTCGTAGAGTCCGAAGGGGAAACCATTGAGTACGGCCCGTTTGATGCCGAACCCTACCGGTTAGAGACTCCAGAATGGGTCTTTGGGAGGGTGTTCTACCTGATAATGCCCGACAGGTTCGAGAAAGGCCTGTGGGGAACACCGTGGGGTGAGGCACTCAGGAGCGAGCAGTTCCACGGAGGGGATCTGGCGGGAATAATAAAGAGGCTCGACCACATCGAGGGCCTCGGTGTAAACGCCCTCTACCTCACCCCGATATTCGAGTCCATGACGTACCACCGCTACGATGTTACGGACTACTTCATGGTCGACAGAAAGCTCGGCGGAGGGGTGGTCTTCAGGGAGCTGGTGAGGGAACTCAAAAAGCGGGACATCAGGCTGATTCTCGATGGGGTTTTCCACCACACGAGCTTCTTCCACCGCCACTTTCAGGACGTCATTCTCAACGGAGAAAAGAGCAGGTATAAGGACTTCTACAGAATCACCGGATTTCCAGCCGTCTCGGAAGAGTTTCTAGAGGTCTTGAAATCGAGGGAACCGTGGCCAGAGAAGTACAGAAAGCTTAAATGGATGAAACGAAACTACGAGAGCTTCTACTCGGTGTGGCTGATGCCGAGGCTTAACCACGACAGCCCGGGGGTAAAGCGGTTTATCAAAGATGTTATGCGACACTGGCTTGAGAAGGGTGCCGACGGCTGGCGTCTAGATGTTGCCCACGGCGTTCCTCCCGAGCTCTGGAGGGAGATAAGAAAAGCCATGCCGAGAAATGAATACCTCGTCGGGGAGGTCATGGACGACGCGAGGCTCTGGCTGTTCGACGTCTTTCATGGCACCATGAACTACCCGCTCTACGAACTCATTCTGCGGTTCTTCGTGGAGGGCGAAATCACCGCGGAGGAGTTCCTCAGCGGGCTAGAGCTTCTGAGCGCCTACTACGGGCCAGCAGAGTACGCCATGTACAACTTCCTCGACAATCACGACACAGAGCGCTTCATAGACCTCGTGGGCGACAAAAATAGATACCTCTGCGCGCTGGCGTTTCTGATGACCTACAAGGGAATTCCCTCGATTTTCTACGGCGACGAGGTCGGACTCAGGGGCACAAGGAGTAGCGGGCTGGATTCCGGCAGGACGCCCATGGTGTGGGACGAGAAACTTTGGGACTGGGAGATACTGAAAACAACAAAGGAGCTGATACGGCTCAGGAGGGCAAACAGGGCGCTCCAGGTCGGGGAGTTCAGACCCATATCTTTCAAGGACGGGCTTCTTCTCTACGAGAGGATTCATGGTAGTGAAAGCGTCTTCATCGGGATAAACTACTCCGGGGAGAGGAGGGCCGTCGAAGTGCCCGAAAGGTACATCCCCGAAGGAAGGGGGAAGGTGGAGCTGGCCCCTTGGTCTTTCCTTGTGCTCGAAGGATGAACTCACCTTTTCACCGGAGTCCCATAATGATCATGCCACACAGGATTGAACAGGAAAGCGCAAGGTATATATATCACTGCCGATGATACTATATCACCCAAAATATAGGCGGGTGATAAGGATATGAAGAAGGGATTGTTTGCCCTACTTTTGGTTGGAGTTTTGGTTTTGAGCGTCGTGGCCAGCGGCTGTATAAGTGGGGGCGGAGAAACCACAAGTTCCCCGAGTCCAACAACTAGCAGCCCCAGTGAAACGACACTTCAAGCCCAAGCGAGACAACGACCACACCGAGCGAAACAACCACCCCCACGACCACAGCGACCCCACCTGAAACCGAGTGTGGAAGCGGGAAAGTGGTTATCTGGCACGCCATGCAGCCTAACGAGCTCCAGGTCTTCCAGAGCCTCGCCGAGGAATACATGGCCATGTGCCCAGACGTTGAGATAGTCTTCGAGCAGAAGCCCAACCTTGAGGATGCCCTTAAGGCCGCCATTCCCGCCGGCCAGGGACCGGACCTCTTCATATGGGCCCACGACTGGATCGGAAAGTTCGCCGATGCGGGGCTTCTAGAGCCTATCGACGATTATGTTACAGATGATATCCTCAACGAGTTCGCCCCGATGGCCCAGGAGGCCATGCAGTACAAGGGCCACTTCTACGCCATGCCCTTTGCTGCTGAGACCGTTGCGATCATCTACAACAAGGACATGGTGAGCGAGCCATCCAAGACTTTCGACGAGATGAAGGCCATAATGGAGAAGTACAACGACCCAGACAATGAGAAGTACGGAATAGCCTATCCGATAAACTCCTACTTCATCTCGGCCTTCGCTCAGGCCTTCGGAGGTTACTACTTTGACGACAAGACCGAACAGCCTGGCCTCGATCAGCCGGAGACCATAGAGGGCTTCCAGTTCTTCTTCCAGAACATCTGGCCGTACATGGCACCAACAGCGGACTACAACACCCAGCAGAGCATCTTCCTTGAGAAGAGGGCGCCGATGATGGTCAACGGCCCGTGGAGCATAGCCAGCGTCAAGGACGCAGGAATCAACTTCGGCGTCGTCCCGCTCCCACCTATAACCAAGGACGGCAAGGAGTACTGGCCTAGGCCCTACGGTGGCGTCAAGGACATCTACTTTGCCGCAGGTATAAAGAACAAAGATGCAGCATGGAAGTTCGTCAAGTGGTTCACCACCAGCCCAGAGGTCATCAAGGAGCTCTCGCTCCAGCTCGGCTACATCCCGGTTCTCACGCCAGTTCTCAACGACCCGGACATCAAGAACGACCCAGTCATCTACGGCTTCGGACAGGCCGTCCAGCACGCCTACCTGATGCCTAAGAGTCCGAAGATGAGTGCCGTCTGGGGCGGCGTTGACGGGGCCATCAACGAGATACTCCAGGACCCGGCCACCGCTGACATACCGGCCATACTCCAGAAATACCAGCAGGAGATTCTGAACAACATCGGAGGCTGAAGTCCTTTCCCCTTTCCTACCTTTTTGGAGGGATAAGGATGAGAAAAACCACAACGATTGCCCTGTTTCTAATCCTGCCAGGAATAGCAGCGTTCCTTTTCTTTAACTTGTGGCCGATAGTGTACTCCATCTATCTCGCCTTCACCAACGCCCAGCTCGGGAACTTCCCGATTCAGGCACCGCAGGCGCCTAAGCTGACCTTTGTGGGGCTGGACAACTTCAGGTGGATACTGGGCGACGAGAAGTTCAGGAGCGCATTCCTGTGGACGTGGCTGTTTGTGCTGACGAGCGTCACCCTCAAGGTCCTCGCTGGAATCTTCCTCAGCCTGCTCTACAACAGCAAGTACGTTAAGGGGAAGATGGTTTACCGCTCGCTTTTGATAATCCCCTGGGCGCTCCCTCTCCTGTTCTCCGTTACCGTGTGGAAGTTCATGTTTGACCCGATTTTTGGCCCCATAAACCAGATGCTCAAATCCCTGGGAGTTCAGACACTCCCCAACTGGATTAACGACCCCACTTGGGGTTTTCTCGCACTCAACATCATCGAGGTATGGCTCGCCTATCCGTTTATGATAACCGTCATAACCGCCGCACTCCAGTCGGTTCCCGAGACGCTGGTCGAGGCGGCGATAATAGATGGCGCCAGCTACTGGCAGAGGATAAGGCACGTAGTTCTCCCGATAGTCGGAAAACCGATAGCCTTTGCCACGATACTGACCAGTGCGGCCAGCTTCCAGTATTTCATGGTGCCCTACATATACAACGCGGGCCTCTTCGAGGACAAGTTCATACTGCTCTACGGTTTCAGGAAGGCCTTCGGGGCCACACCGCACTACGGCAGGGCAGCGGCGGTGATGATAATAGCGACCCTCGTTCTGGCGGTGTACATGTACGTCAACGTTAGGATAACCAAGCTCCAGGAGGGTGCTAAGGGATGAGGCGCATGAGAAAGGGCGAACTCATGAGGAGCCTTGTTCTCACGGCACTGGCAGTATTCGTCATGTTCATAATCCTCTTCCCCGTCTACTACATCTTCGTGGTCTCAATAAGTCCGGGCTCGACGCTCGCGACGACAGAGTTTCACCTGATTCCCCAGAACGTTAGCCTCGACTCGTACAGGGAGGTGCTCTTTGGATTCAAGGGCAGCAGGATAAGCGAGAACTTCACGGGGACCATCGAGGGGACAGCCCACATAGAGAACGGGAAACTCTACGTTATCAACGGCAAGCTCGTAGGGAAGGTCAAATACGGACCATTTACGGGGCTTACCTTTGAGATACCGCTGTCCAGTGCAGTCTTCGAGGTTTCTGCGGGTGAAAACGTGCAGGGACAGCTAAAAGGCAACGTTAAGGGACTCTTCGTCCTCACCAAGGTCAATGACGACGGAAGCATCGGCTTTGGACTCGTCAGGAACCTTGAGCTTACGGGCGGCGAGCTCGACGGGACGTCCTTCTCGGGAATACTCATCAAGGGACCGACCGGGAGAGACTACATCGTGGTCAGGAACTCGGGGAAGGCAACCTTCACCCACATAGGGATGTTTGTCAATTCGTTGTTCTTCGGCTACCTCAAGAACAGCCTCATAATAGCCGGCCTGGCGGTGCTGCTGACCCTCATCTTCGTCGTTCCAGCAGCGTATGCCTTCTCGCGCATGAAGTTCTTCGGAAGGGACCACGTGCTGTACTTCTACCTGATGTTCACACAGGTCGCTGGAGGCCTCGGCATAGCGGGCCTTATAGCTCTCTACGGCATGATCGTAAAGCTCGGCCTCTATGACAAGCTGCCGGTGCTGTCCTTCATATATGCGGCTGGTGGCGTTCCCTTCAACACCTGGCTCCTGAAAGGCTACATAGACTCAATAAGCCCGGACTTCGATGAGGCGGCACTCGTTGACGGCGCCAGCTACCTCCAGATAATCCGGCACGTGCTCCTTCCGATGGCATTGCCTGGAATAGCCACCGTGGCAATCTTTGCCTTCATAGGCGGCTGGACCGAGTTCATCCTGGCAAGCCTCCTCCTGACGGAGAAGAACCAGCCACTCTCCGTGTGGATATATCTGCTCATGGGCGGCATAGGCAGGGGAATAGACTGGAGCTACTTCGCAGCGGCTGCCCTGCTCTTCGCCCTGCCGGTGTTCGTGATGTTCATGCTCGCCCAGAACTACATAAGGAGCGGCCTCACGATCGGAGGCCTGAAGGAATGAGGTGATATCATGAGACAGGTGGTTGCCCTATTTATTGCAATTTTGATGCTTGGAAGCATCGTTGGAGCGAACGTTAAGACCGTTGGAGCGGCTGAACCAAAGCCGCTCAACGTCATAATAGTGTGGCACCAGCACCAGCCCTACTACTACGACCCGGTTCAGGACATCTATACCAGACCGTGGGTCAGGCTCCACGCGGCAAACAACTACTGGAAGATGGCCTACTACCTCAGCCAGTACCCGGACGTCCACGCCACCATCGATTTATCGGGCTCGCTCATAGCCCAGCTCGCCGACTACATGAACGGAAAGAAGGACACCTACCAGATAGTGACGGAGAAGATAGCCAACGGCGAGCCCCTGACGGTCGACGAGAAGTGGTTCATGCTCCAGGCACCTGGAGGGTTCTTCGACCACACCATCCCCTGGAACGGCGAACCGATAACCGACCCCAACGGCAACCCGATAAGGGACTTCTGGGACCGCTACACCGAGCTCAAGAACAAGATGATGGCGGCCAAGGCCAAGTACGCCAACCTGCCACTTGAGGAGCAGAAGGTTGCGGTAACCAACGAGTTCACCGAGCAGGACTACATAGACCTAGCTGTGCTCTTCAACCTCGCGTGGATAGACTACAACTACATAATGACCCACCCCGAACTCAAAGCCCTCTACGACAAGGTTGACGAGGGCGGCTATACAAGGGCGGACGTCAAAACCGTTCTCGACGCCCAGATGTGGCTCCTCAACCACACCTTCGAGGAGCACGAGAAGATAAACCTCCTCCTCGGAAACGGCAACGTCGAGGTTACGGTAGTCCCCTACGCGCACCCGATAGGGCCGATACTCAACGACTTCGGCTGGGAGAGCGACTTTGATGAGCACGTCAAGAAGGCAGACGAGCTGTACAAACAGTACCTCGGCGGTGGAACGGCTCTTCCGAAGGGCGGATGGGCGGCTGAGAGTGCACTGAACGACAAAACCCTCGAAATACTAGCCGAGAACGGCTGGCAGTGGGTCATGACAGACCAGATGGTTCTCGGGAAGCTCGGAATAGAGGGAACCGTCGAGAACTACTACAAACCCTGGGTGGCCGAGTTCAACGGGAAGAAAATCTACCTCTTCCCGCGCGACCACGCGCTCAGCGACCGCGTTGGTTTCACCTACGGTGGGATGAACCAGTACCAGGCCGTTGATGACTTCGTCAACGAGCTCCTCAAGCTCCAGAAGCAGAACTACGATGGTTCTCTGGTTTATGTCGTCACCCTCGACGGCGAGAACCCGTGGGAGAACTACCCATACGACGGCAAGCTCTTCCTCACCGAGCTCTACAAGAAGCTGACCGAACTCCAGGAGCAGGGCCTCATAAGAACCCTCACCCCGAGCGAGTACATCCAGCTCTACGGAGACAAGGCAAACAAGCTCACCCCTCAGATGATGGAGAGGCTGAACCTTACGGGTGACAACGTTAATGCCCTCCTCAAGGCCCAGAGCCTCGGCGAGCTCTACGACATGGTCGGCGTGAAGGAGGAGATGCAGTGGCCCGAGAGCAGCTGGATAGACGGAACCCTCTCCACGTGGATTGGCGAGCCCCAGGAGAACTACGGCTGGTACTGGCTCTACCTGGCGAGAAAGACCCTGATGGAGAACAAGGACAAAATGAGCCAGACGAACTGGGAGAAGGCCTACGAGTACCTGCTCCGCGCCGAAGCGAGCGACTGGTTCTGGTGGTACGGAAGCGACCAGGACAGCGGGCAGGACTACACCTTCGACCGCTACCTCAAGACGTACCTCTACGAGATTTACAAACTAGCGGGAGTCGATCCGCCGAGCTACCTCTTCGGAAACTACTTCCCGGACGGCGAGCCCTACACCACGAGGGGCCTCGTCGGACTCAAGGAGGGGGAGGTAAAGAACTTCTCCAGCATGTCGCCAAGCTCAAGCGGCGTGAGCGTTTACTTCGACGGTGATGGGGTGCACTTCATCGTTAAGGGCAACCTCGACGAGTTTGAGGTGAGCATCTGGGAGAAGGGCAAGCGCGTCGGAAACACCTTCACGCTCCTCCAGGAGAAGCCCAACGAGCTTCGCTACTCAATGTTCCCGTTCTCCAAGGACAGCGTCGGACTAATGATAACCAAGCATGTTGTTTACAAAAACGGCAGGGCGGAAATCTACGGTGCAACCGACTACGAGGGCAATGAGAAGCTCGGGGATTTAACCGTCAAGGAGACGAGCGGGGGGATCGAGGTCGTCGTCCCCTTCGACTACATAGAGACCCCCGATGACTTCTACTTCGCGGTCTCGACCGTCAAGGACGGAAACCTTGAGGTGATAAGCACCCCGGTGGAGCTCAGGCTCCCGACGGAGGTCAAGGGAGTCCCCATAGTTGACATAACCGACCCGGAGGGGGACGATCACGGGCCTGGAACCTACACCTACCCGACCGACAAGGTCTTCGTTGAGGGAGCCTTCGACCTCCTCCGCTTCAGGATGCTTGAGCAAACCGACAGCTACGTCATGGAGTTCTACTTCAAGAACCTCGGCGGCAACCCGTGGAACGGGCCCAACGGCTTCAGCCTCCAGATAATCGAGGCTTACTTCGACTTCAAAGACGGTGGAAACACGAGCGCCATCAAGATGTTCCCCGATGGACCGGGAAGCAACGTCAACCTCGACCCAGACCACCCGTGGGACTTGGCTCTTAGAATAGCCGGCTGGGACTACGGAAACCTCATAGTCCTGCCGAATGGAACTGCCCTCCAGGGTGAGATGCAAATCTCGGCCGACCCAGTCAAGAACGCGATAATAGTCAAAGTCCCGAAGAAGTACATCGGGATAAACGAGGACTACGGCCTCTGGGGAGTCGTCCTCACCGGAAGCCAGGACGGGTACGGCCCTGATAAGTGGAGACCTGTGGCAGTGGAAGCCGAGCAGTGGAAGGTCGGTGGAGCAGACCCGCAGGCGGTCATCAACAACGTTGCCCCGCGCGTCATGGATCTGCTCGCTCCTGCCGACTTCAAGCCAACCCAGGAGGAACAGCTAAGCTCCTATGACGCCAATGAGATAAAGCTCGCCACGGTCAAGGCGCTTCCGCTCCTCAAGAAGGGCATAGTCGTGAACGACCCGGAGGGAGACGACCACGGGCCTGGAACCTACACCTACGCCACAGATAAAGTCTTCGTTCCGGGCCACCTCGACCTGCTCAAGTTCAAGATGGTGGAGGGAAGCGACGACTGGACGCTGGAGTTCTACTTCAAGAACCTTGGAGGCAACCCATGGAACGGGCCCAACGGCTTCAGTCTCCAGATAATCGAGGCCTACTTCGACTTCAAAGACGGTGGAAACACGAGCGCCATCAAGATGTTCCCCGACGGACCGGGGGCTAACGTTAACATCGATCCGAATCACCCGTGGGATTTGGCGTTAAGAATAGCCGGCTGGGACTACGGCAACCTGATAGTCCTACCGGACGGAACCTCAATACAGGGAGAGCTCCAGATATCCGCGGATCCCACAAGGAACGCTATAGTGGTCAAAGTCCCGAAGAAGTACCTCAGCATCACAGACTACGGCCTCTACGCTTCAATCCTTGTCGGCTCCCAGGACGGCTACGGTCCCGACAAGTGGAGGCCCGTCGCGGTCGAGGCTGAGCAGTGGAAGCTCGGAGGGGCAGATCCGCAGGCCGTCATAGACAACCTCGCGCCGAGGGTCGTTGACGAACTCGTTCCAGAGGGCTTCAAGCCGACCCAGGAGGAGCAGCTAAGCTCCTACGACCTTGAGAAGAAGACCCTGGCGACGGTGCTCATGATACCGCTCGTTGAAGGAACTGGCGAGGAGCAGCCGACACCAACAGAGACCCAGACGGAGACCGCCACCGAGACCACATCAACACACAGCGAAACGACGACAGCCACCCCGAGCGAAACAACGAGCACCCCATCAACAACCAGTCCAAGTGAAACCACCACAACGACCACCCCTGAAGAAGGCGGTGGAATATGCGGCCCAGGAATCATGGCCGCACTTGCAATCGCTCCGCTCCTCCTCAGGAGGAGGCGCTGAGCTTTAACTTTTCCTTTTGAGAGGTGAGAACATGGCGGAAGTAAAGCTCATCGGCGTGTGGAAGAAGTTCGGGGACTTCACGGCCGTCAAAGACATGAACCTCCACGTTAAGGATGGGGAGTTCATGATCCTCCTCGGGCCAAGCGGTTGCGGAAAAACAACTACACTCAGAATGATTTCCGGCTTAGAAGAACCAACCAAAGGCCAAATCTACATTGGCGACAAATTAGTAGCAGACCCAGAAAGAGGAGTATTCATCCCGCCGAAGGACAGGGACATCGCCATGGTCTTCCAGAGCTACGCCCTCTACCCGCACATGACGGTTTACGACAACATCGCCTTCCCACTAAAACTCAGAAAAGTCTCCAAGCAGGAAATCGACCAGCGCGTCAGAGAAGTCGCGGAAATGCTCGGACTAACGGAGTTACTCAAAAGAAAACCCAGAGAACTAAGCGGCGGCCAGAGGCAAAGAGTCGCTCTAGGCAGGGCAATAGTCAGAAAACCCCAAGTCTTCCTCATGGACGAGCCGCTAAGCAACCTGGACGCGAAACTCAGGGTGAAAATGCGCGCCGAACTCAAAAGACTCCAGAAACAGCTCGGAGTCACCACAATCTACGTGACTCACGATCAGGTTGAAGCAATGACCATGGGCGACAGGATTGCAGTCATAAACGCCGGCGTTTTACAGCAGGTTGGAACTCCAGAAGAAGTCTACGACAGGCCGGCGAACACTTTTGTTGCAGGCTTCATCGGAAGTCCTCCGATGAACTTCATTGACGCGACGGTAACCGAGGACGGCTTCGCCGACTTTGGAGAGTTCAAGCTCAAACTCCTGCCCGATCAAGTTGAAGTGCTCGAAGATAGGAACCTGATCGGGAAGGAGGCAATATTCGGCATAAGGCCAGAAGACCTCTACGATGCAATGTTCGCCCAGGTGAAGATTCCAGGGGAGAACATGGTCCGGGCAATGGTCGACATCATTGAGAACCTGGGAAGCGAGAAGATCGTGCACCTCCGCGTTGGTGACGTGACGTTCCTCGGCTCATTCCGCTCGGAGTCAAAAGTGAAGGAAGGCCAGGAGATTGACGTGGTATTCGACATGCGCAAAGCCCACGTCTTTGAGAAGAAGAGCGGAAAGGCAGTGTTCTGAAACCTTTTAAACTTCCCCCCCCCATTTTCTTCCATGCCGGTTGAGGACTTCGCGGAGTTTCTGGCTAATGAAGTGCCCAAGGGAAAAATTGTGGAGCTGGGGATAGGCTTCCAGTTCAAGGTGGCGCTTAGACTGAAGGAGCTCGGCTATGACGTTCTTGCTGTAGACTGGAACCCGGAGTCCGTTAAGAAAGCCGGGGAGCTGGGTATAAAGGCGGCTCGCGACGACCTCTTCAGCCCGAGGCCTGAGCTCTACAGGGACGCTAAGGCTCTCTACTCGGTCAGGCCCACACCGGAGATAGTGGGGCCTATCCTGAGCCTCGGAGAAAGGCTCAGGCTTCCGGTATATATCCTCCCCCTAACGGGCGATGCGATGCCCAGAGGGATGAAGCTGGTGAACTACCGGGGACTGCCCATATACGTAGCTAAACCTATTTAAACCGCCTCCCAAGTAGTTACGGTGGTGATATGAAGCTCTTCGGAACGGCTGGAATTAGGGGCACCCTGTGGGAGAAGGTCACGCCTGAACTTGCAATGGACATCGGAAGGGCCGTGGGGACGTACGTCGATGGAGAAACGGTAGCCGTTGCGAGGGACGGAAGAACCTCAAGCGTAATGCTCCAGAGCGCCCTCATCTCGGGGCTCCTCTCGACGGGAAAGGAGGTTCTCGACTTTGGACTCATACCAACGCCAGCCCTTGCCTGGGGAACGCGGGAATACGGGGACGCTGGAGTCATGATTACAGCGAGCCACAACCCACCGACCGACAACGGCATAAAGGTCTTCAATGGCGATGGAACGGAGTTCTACGTCGAGCAGGAGAGGGAGCTGGAGGAGCTCGTTTTCTCTGGGAGATTCAAAAAGGCCGAGTGGGACGAGATAAAGACGGTGAAACCCACTGACATCATAGATGGCTACATTGGAGCAGTTCTCGACTTCGTAAACCACGAGACTAACCTGAAAGTCCTGTACGACGGCGCCAACGGTGCGGGAAGCGTTCTGGCCCCATATCTGCTCCGCGAGATGGGGGCGAGGGTGATAAGCGTCAACGCCCACGTGGACGGTCATTTCCCGGGAAGGAAGCCGGAGCCGAGGTACGAGAACATAGCCTACCTCGGTGAGCTGGCTAGGGAACTCGGCGTCGACCTCGTAATCGCCCAGGACGGCGACGCCGACAGGATAGCAGTTTTCGACGAAAAGGGGCAGTACGTGAACGAGGACACCGTTATAGCGCTCTTCGCAAAGCTCTACGTGGAGGGGCACGGGGGAGGGACGGTCGTCGTTTCCATAGACACCGGCTCAAGGATAGACCACGTCGTCGAGAAGGCCGGCGGAAAGGTGGTGAGGATTCCCCTCGGCCAGCCCCATGACGGAATAAAGAGGTACGGGGCAATCTTCGCGGCCGAGCCCTGGAAGCTGGTCCACCCGAGGTTCGGGCCCTGGATAGACAGCTTCGTGACCATGGGGCTCCTCATAAAGCTCATAGACGAGCGCGGAAAGCCGCTCTCGGAGATAATCAGGGAGGAGATACCGACATACTACCTCACCAAGAAGAACGTGAAGTGCCCGGACGAGTTCAAGGGTATTGCTCTTGAGAGGGCATACAATGCCCTCAAAGAGAAGCTGGGGGGAGAGGTGAGGGAGGTTCTCACGATTTCAGGCTACCGCTTCCAGCTGAAAGACGGCTCGTGGGTTCTCGTAAGGCCGAGCGGAACGGAGCCAAAGATCCGCGTCGTGGTCGAGGCACCGAGCGAGAAGAGGCGCGACGAGCTCTTCGAGCTGGCCTACGAAACAGTCAGAAAGGCAGTCGAGGAAGCAATGAAAAATAGAAACTAAACGAATCTCGCAGGCCTCAGCGTTCTCACCGATATTTCGTTCTTTTCCATCATCACTCTGAAGCCTTCCTTGGCCACGTAGGTCTTCACTCCCGTCACCGTCTCTATGTACTTGGCCTCTTTGTAGGGGTTGGCGAAGTGCATCTTCATGCCGATGTGGCTCATTATCAGGGTTTCCGGCTTTTCCTCCATCTTCTTCAGCATCATGACGACATCGTCCGTGCTCAGATGGTAGGGAATTCCCATGTCCCTGGGTCTAGTCACGGCGGCGATTATCAGCCTTGAACCATCGTGCCACTCCAAGAGCCCGTCGAAGTAGGCAGTGTCCGGGATGTAGGATATGTCACCGTAGTGGGTCCTCATTCGGAATCCTATCGTCGTGGGGTCCGAGTGGACTGTGGGCGTTATTATGAACTCCTCCTCGCCGATTGCTATCTTGCTCCCGGGTTCGGGAATGTGTATGCTCTCAAGGACGTCCATGTGGTACTTGCTGACCGCGGGAGTGTGGGTATCGTCGCCGTAGACGACGCTCTTCGATGCTATCAGCATGCCACGCTTTTTGAGTGCACCCCCCGTCATGGCCTCGATCAGAACTTCAACGTCGTTGCAGTGGTCCACGTGCCTGTGGGAGACGAAGATGGCATCGAGCTTTCTAGGGTCGAGTTTGTAGCGCCAGCTCCTCACGAGTGCCCCCGGCCCCGGGTCAACGTAGATGTTTCTGCTGGCGCGGATGTGGAAACCCCCTGTGGAGCGAAACTGCGTTATCGTGATGAACCTGCCGCCCCCACTGCCAAGGAACGTTATCTCAATCACCGATACACCCCCGTTTTCTTTTGCAGACGTAGGGGTATCACAGTGAGGGTATATAAGGCATTTGGGCCGACAAAAATCGTTTAAGTAAATCACCCGTATAGGTATCGGTGGTTAGAATGAGCGAAGCCCTTGAGAAGGTCTCGCAGGAGATCGAGAAGCTCCAGGACGAGATGGTGGAAACCCTCGTCGAACTGATTAAAATCCCCGCCATAAGTCCGGACTACGGCTACGAGGGGGAATACGACAAGGCCCAGAAGCTGCTTGAGATAATCAGAGACTGGCCCTTTGACAAGGTTGAAGTCTACAACGCACCCGACGAGAGGGCTAAAAACGGCGTGAGGCCGAGCATTCTCGCCTACTACTACGGCCAAGACGGCGAGGAGAGCCCGAGAATATGGATTCTCACCCATATAGACGTCGTTCCGCCCGGGGATCTGAGCAAGTGGAAAAGTGACCCCTTCAAGCCGATCGTCAAGGATGGCAAGGTCTACGGGCGCGGAAGCGAGGACAACGGACAGAGCCTCGTCGCGAGCCTCTACGCGGTAAAAGCCATGATGAACCTCGGAATAAGGCCGAAGAGAACGGTCATTTTAGCTTTCGTCAGCGACGAGGAGACGGGCAGCAAGTACGGCGTCGAGTGGCTCATGAGGGAGCATCCGGAGCTGTTCAGGAAGGACGACCTGGTTCTCGTCCCGGACGGCGGAAACGAGGAAGGGACTTTCATCGAGGTGGCCGAGAAGAGCATCCTCTGGCTCAGGGTGAAGGTCAGGGGCAGGCAGGTTCACGCCAGCATGCCGGACAAGGGACTCAACGCCCACCGCGTGGCGCTCGACTTCGCCTACCACCTCGACAAACTCCTCCACGAGAAGTATTCTGATAGGGACGAGCTCTTCGACCCGCCGGAGAGCACCTTCGAGCCGACGATGGTTAAAAATCCAGCGGACAGCCCGAACATAGAACCTGGAGAGCACGAGGTGGTTTTCGATTGCAGGATTCTGCCGAGGTACGGCATAGACGACATCCTCGCCGACGCAAAGGCCCTCGCCGAGGAGATTAAAGAGAGGTACAGAAAGGAGTTCGACGGCGAAGTTCTGCCGGAGATAGAGTTCGAGGTTCTCCAGCGCATGGACGCTCCGGCCCCAACCGACCCGAACAGCGAGATAGTAAAGCTCCTCCAGAAGGCTCTCAGGAAGCTCCGCGGAAAGGAAGCCAAGGTCGGAGGAATAGGCGGCGGAACCTTCGCGGCCTACTTCAGGAAACTCGGGATTCCAGCTGTGGTTTGGGCGACTCTTGATGAGACCGCCCACCAGCCCAACGAGTACGCGAAGATAGACAACATGGTGGAAGACGCCAAGGTCATGGCGGCCCTTGCTCTTCTCTGATTCTCCCCATTTTGTTTCAAACGCGATTGAAACCATCGCCAGACATTTATATTATCCTTTCTAACATAACCCAGGGTGAACCGCATGAGGTACGTACTGGCCGCCCTCATTATCTTCATGGTTCTCGCCACGGGCTGCATAGCCAATAACGAAGAAACGTCAACGGTTTCTCCGAATTCCTTGAGCAAAACGTTCACCCCACCGATGACAAAGTACGACGTCTCGAAGGAGGGACAGGAGAGACCGGTCGTTGAGGGCTTAAATGCTTTTACCTTTGCCATGTACCGCGAGCTGAGCGCAGAGGGAGGAAACCTGTTCTTCTCGCCCTACAGCGTTTACACCGCCCTGGCGATGGTCTACGAGGGGGCAAACGGGAGCACGAGGGAGGAGATGGGAAATATTCTGAACCTGCCGGGAGACGATGAAACGAGATGGACGGGCTTCAGATACCTGATACTCTCCCTAAATCCATCTAATGGGCCCTACATCCTCAGCACCGCCAACGCGCTCTGGGTGCAGGAGGACTACCCCGTGGACGAGCGGTACCTCTGGATAATCCGGGAGTTCTATATGGGCGAGGTGAGGAGCGTTGACTTCAAAGAGGATCCCGAAGGGGCGAAGAGGATTATCAACGGCTGGGTGGAGAACAAAACTAATGAGAGGATAAAGAACCTCGTGGGCGGCCTAACTCCAGACACGAGGCTAATAATAACCAATGCAGTCTATTTCAAGGCGAACTGGTCGAGCAGATTTGATCCAAGCGAGACGCGCAATGGCACATTCAGAACACCCGGAGGAACCCTTGTGGTTCCAATGATGCACGGGAGGGGAACCTTCAACTACACCGAGAACGACGAGCTCCAGGCCCTCGAGATGCCCTACGAGGGAAAGAGGTTGAGCATGATGATAATACTGCCCAGAGACAACTCTCCCACAGGCATCGAGGGGAAGCTCACGCCGGAGTTCATCCGGGAGCTCAGGGGGAGCATGAAGCCGGAGCCCGTCGATGTCAGCATTCCAAAGTTCAGGTTCGAGGCGAGCTACTCGTTAAAGATGCCGCTCATCGACATGGGTATGGTAACGGCATTCTCAAGGGGGGCAGATTTTTCGGGAATTACCGATGCCAAGGGGCTCTTTATAGACGACGTGATACACAAGACTTTCATAAGCGTCGCCGAGAACGGCACAGAGGCTGCCGCGGCGACGGCCGTCGTGGTCCTGGAATCTGGCCCACCGGGAGAGGAAAGCTACAAGGTTTTTAAAGCGGATCATCCTTTCCTGTTCCTCATCGTGGACAGGAGAACAGGAGTGGTACTCTTCATGGGCAGGCTGATGGACCCGAGGGGTTGAGCTTTTAAGCCCTTTCCCCAACCCTTTTTATGCCAGCCTGGAAGGATGGAAAGCTGGGACTGCCGGTAAAGGAAGCCGTGAATCTGTTTCCGGAGCTGAAGGACTACCTCGATGAGCGCGGAAGGCTCGACTTCTCGAACAGGGAAGCGAGGATACTCTACAACAGGGCGATAGCGAATGCGGTCTTCGGGCTGGAGATAGAGTACCATCCTGGAGGGCTTGTGACCACCCCCGTCTCGCGCTACCTCTTTCTGAAGACATTCCTGCGCGGGGGAGAGAGGGTTCTGGAAATCGGAACCGGACACACTGCAATGATGGCCCTTCTGGCTGAGAAGCTCTTCAACTGCGACGTTACCGCGACGGAGCTCGACGAAGAGTTCTTTGAGTACGCAAAGGCCAACATCGAGAGGAACGGGGCCAGAGTCCAGCTCATCAGGAGCAACGGTGGGATAATCAGGTGGGTAATTCCTGAGGGCGAGAAGTTTGATGTCGTGTTTTCAGCACCGCCTTACTATGAGAGACCAACGAAGGGAGTTTTAACCGAGCGTGAAGGGCTTGGTGGAGGAAAACACGGCGAGGCCTTTTCGGTGAGGCTCATTGAGGAGGCGCAGGACTACCTGGACCCCAAGGGAAAGGTCGCCCTATTCCTGCCCGACAAGGAGCCGCTGATAGAGGCCATAACAGAAAAGGGAGAAGAGCTGGGGTATCAAATCAGAGACGTCAGGTTCAGGGTTGGAACGAGGTGGAGGCACAGTTTGATACTAAACAAGCCCTAAGAAGACCCACCATGGAATCATCAGGAGGTTTCCCCTGGCATCGAACTCCCTTCCTATAACTATCCCAAATTCAGCCCCGGTTCTCTCCATGCTCCTCCTAACCTGAGCATAGTCCGCCTTTCCAAGGCCAACCTCAACGACGTATCGTTTTCCCCTCCTTGTGAGAACGAAGTCCGCACCGCCCTTTCCGGGTTCGTACTCCAGGAGCCCTTCACCAGAAAGGTAGAGGGCAACTGCGTCCTCTAGCAGGGGGGCGAGTTCAACTACCTCGAACTTCGAAAGGAGCGCGGCCCTCATGGAGGGTGCCGAGAACTTGAGCTTCGGACTTCTGCGAATTTTCTTTGAGAGACTCCCAATGGGAGGGATCTCTATCAGAAGCCCACTGGCAATGAAAGCCCTCACGAGTTCCATGACGGTGCTCTTTGAGATTCCCAGCGCCTTTGAGAACCTCTCGTAGCTGAAGCGCTCCGCCTTTAGGCCGGCGATTATTGTTAGAAGCCTCAGAGCGGAATCGAGAGTTGAGGCATCAAAGTTCCTGAACTCGGGAAGATCCCGATAGACTATCCTTTCGACGAGGGAAAACAGGGATTCGTAGGCCTCTCTCCCGTCAAGCTCAAGGGAAAGGGGAAGCGAGCCAAGTTTTAAGTACGTCTCCGCGGTTTTAGCGAAGCGAATAGTCCTTGAGAGTGCCCTTTCCAGCCCATCAACGTCGAATTCAAACAGTGCATCAAGACCCACCGGCTCAATGTTTTCCCCGAGAAGATGGAGGTACTCAAGGAAGCTGAGCGGCTTCACCTCAACGTGGATAGCCCTCCTCGCGAGGTCGGGGCTTTCCTTCAGCTTTAAAGCGGATGAGCCGGTGGCGATCACGAGGGCCTTTCTCCTGTCGTGGAGAACCTTCAACGTCAAATCCCAGTTCGGGTCGTACTGAACCTCGTCGAGGAGAAGAACGGGCCTCTTCGGCCTGAAAACGTCGAAATACCTCTCGATGATCTCATGAAGGGAAAAGCCGAGGAGACGGGCTTCATCTGCGGATATGTAAATCACATCGGAGGTCTTTGAAAGTGTGTGAAAGTATATCTGACCGAGGAGGGTGGTTTTTCCAGTCCCCCTCAGGCCAGGGAGGAGAACAGTTTTTGGGC
Organism: Thermococcus sp. MAR1; assembly: GCF_012027305.1. NCBI lineage: Archaea > Methanobacteriati > Methanobacteriota > Thermococci > Thermococcales > Thermococcaceae > Thermococcus > Thermococcus sp. MAR1. Next base: position 239,563 of record NZ_SNUF01000002.1, on the reverse strand, counting down.
TTTTACCCTGGATATAGCCATCAACGAGTCCGGCAAGTCTCTCGAAAAGGAAGCGCTTCTTTAGTCCTCTTGCATAGTCAAACCTTGATGGCAACTCCGCAGAGATTTTTAAAAGGTAGTCCGTTAGTTCGACCATACACTCACCCATTTTGGCCGTTTGAACGACCAAATAGAAAAGTATTTCGGTCGAAAGGGGGACCAATTAGGGGACTCGGACCGTGGGCGTCTCAGCATCCACGCCGGCTCAGAGGAGGTGCTTTCTCCTCATCGTCCCCTAAACTCACTTCATATCCTCAACGTAGAGGAAGAGCGCCTTGAGGTACTCCGTGTCCTTCGAGGCCATCAGTATCGGATGGTCCGGCGCCTGCGTCCGGTACGGCTCAAGGAGCCTGAGGAACTTGCCGGCCTTGGCTGCAGCCGCTATCACCATGTCCTTGAAGGCCTGCATGTCAACGTGCTGGGAGCACGATGCCGTGACGAGTATGCCCCCTTCCCTCACCAGCTGTAAACCCGCGTAGTTCACGTTGAAGTAAGCGCGGAGGCCTCTCTTCAGGTCCTTCTCGTGCTGAACGAAGGCCGGCGGATCGAGAATCACGACGTCGAACTTCTCGCCCCTCTTTATCATGTCCTCCATGACCTGGAACGCGCTTCCCACGACGTACTTCATCCTATCCTCAACCCCGTTGAGCTTGGCGTTTTCCTTCACCATGTTTATGGCCCAGGGAGACTTGTCCACTGCAACAACCTCGTCGGCGCCAGCCACGGCCGCGTGTATCGCGAAGCCGCCAGTGTAGGTGAAGACATCTAAGACCCGCATCCCAGGCTTGACGTACTTCTCAAGGGCTATCCTGTTCTCCCTCTGGTCGAGGAAGAAACCCGTTTTTTGCCCGCGCATATCAACGATGAACTTGGCTTTGCCCTCCTCGATTACCGTCCTGTACTTCTCCTTGCCGAGGAGAACGCGCTCTATCTCTGGCAATCCCTCCCTTCTCCTGGAACGTCCGGTGTTCTTCTCAAAAACCGTCTCGATTTCGGGTTCAGCCTCCATGATAGCCTCGGCCAAGTCGAGCTTAAACCTCTCCATCCCGATGCTCGAAATCTGGAGCGAGGCAATCTCGTTGAAGCGGTCAACTATAAGGCCCGGCAGATAGTCCGCCTCGCCGTAGACCATACGGTAGGCCTTGTCGTAGCCCAGAACCTTTTTCCTGTACTCGTTGGCCCTCTTAATCCTCTCGCGGAAGAGCTCCTTGTTTATCTCAACGTCTCTGTCCTTGGTAACGAGCCGTATCATGATATTGGAGTTGGGATTGACGAAGCCCTTCCCGAGGAACTTGCCGCCCCGAGTGTACACCTCGACAACGTCGCCGGGTGAAAACTCGCCCTCGGTTCTCACGACTCCCTTCTTGAAGACTATCATCGCACCTTTTCCTATCGCCCTCGCGGCCTGGGCGTCAACTATCACCTTTGCCATCTCTCACCACCGGTTGAAGTTGGGCGATAGGTATATAACCCTTAGCGTCCTATATTATGCCGGTGATTCTATGCACTTCGAGGTAGTGAAGGAGTTTCTCGAGGAAATAGGGGCGGATTGGATAGAAATCGATGGAGAAATCCACCTTGAGCCGGAGGTCTTCTACGAAGTCTGGAAATACGTCGGCCAACCCGACCTCGGCATGTACACGATCGAAGATGAGGTCGTCGAGCCTGGTTCTTACGATCCGCCCGAGAAGAAGTACGTAAGTACGAAGAAGATTCGGGTCAAGAAGGCGTACTTCACTACGCTGGACGACAAGAGAATAGTAACGGACTACAACGAACTCCAGAGGATTCTGAAGGAGAAATCTCCCTGATTTCTCTTCTTATCCGATTATTATTTGGAGCATGAGAACACCCATGCAGTTCGTTCTTTTGACACCGAGGGTCATTGCCAAAAGCCCTATCATGGCCCCTCCAGTAAGAACTAGAAGCCCCAAGAAACCGTCGAAGTACATGGAAAGGAGCAGGAGAACGGCCACAACCGCACCGTTCAAAAGCCTGTATGGCACATGAGCTAGGACCTTGAGTATGATGACCGCCAGTGGCTCTCCGTAGCTCAGAACCAGAAGGGAAACGAAAACCGCCGCCAGAGCGTAGTAGGGCAGGAAATGCCCACCCACTGGATCCATAAGAGCCACGATACCGTTTCTCATCCTACCCGTTTCCATGAAGTTCACGAACGAGAACAGGAAGTTGGCGGTGTTGACGGAAAAAACGACCGTCAGAAACGAGCGCTCGTCCCTGGAGAGGAAAGAGCCTATCAGGGCCGCCTGGGAGGCGGTAAACGTCGGGATCAGCGAGGCCATCATTCCCAGGAGGGTTCCCAGAAGGGAGAAACCTATGAAGCGTTTCAAGCTCATTCTAATTTCCCCCTCACCTTCAGATAGGCCTCCCGTCCCATCCACGATGGCCGTAACGAGAACGGGCAAACCAAAGAGTCCAGTAAATAAGTGGTAGTAGAGCTGCTTTAAGGGGAGCCGGAAAGCCAGAAACCCTAGAAGGCCGGAGAGAAGGAACACTAGAGCCGCGTGGAGCTTTTTCAGGCCTCTCTCGGTGAGGATCAGGAAGAGAGCCAGAAAACATACAACGGCCCTCCCAATTTCTGGAGTGTAAGCGCTCGCCAGCGCGGGATAGATGGGAGATATGAGGATCACCATAAGAACCGCCAGAAAACTCGCCCACAATGCGATTCTAACGACCTCCATGGCCCTCCCACGGAGGACGAGCTTGTGTGCTGGCAAGATTCCAAGGGCCGTTCCCTCGTCGGGGACACCGAGAAAAGCCGATGGGACGGCGTCCAGGAAGGTATGAGTTAGACCCATCGAGAAGAGCAGCAGGTTTCCGCCTATCCCCGAAGTCGCCAAAAAAGCCCCAAGGGTGTTCACGTGGATCCCCGGAAGGATTCCGCTAAGGGTTCCCGCAAGGACTCCGCTCAACAGTTCCCGGAGCAAAGGTCATCACCCGAAGGAACATCAAAAGCGGGCATGTTCCTGTAGGTAGTGAAGAATCCGTAGGCCGTTACCGTCTCGTTAACCTTAAGGGAAACGTTGAGAGACTTCCTGAGTTTTATGAGAACCCAGCAGTCGTTGTTGGTGACGTTCGCCAGTCCAAAGCCGTTCCTGTAAACCCTGACCCATTTAACCCGTCCGGCTATCCTGGCAAACGTTCCGTCCGAGAATGAGCATATCCCGTTGGGCAATCCCTCCCTGGGCTCGATGATATAGCATCTCAGGCAGTAGAGTGAGAATCTCCTCCTGATGGCCTCGAAGTGAATCTCATCACCGAGTCTCGCCCGGAAGTTGTGGAGCCTTAACCCCGTGCAGCCGAGCTTCAGGGAGCTGCCGGCCCCGATTACGGTGCAGTTCCCAACGGCGATGTCCCCGATGGACGCCTCTGAAACCGGAACCCGCTCCGCGCGGCCCGTTACGACAACGTCATCGGGCGAATCAACTATAAGTGAAAGCTTTGAGTAGAACCTGACTATTCCAACTGCCCTCACCCGCTTCCCGACTTCGAGGCTTGTGCCGTAGGGAAGATAGAGAACGACCTCCTCACTTCCGTTCCAGAGCACTGTTCTTGAGCCGTTGTAAATCACGGTCCCCTCGACGACCCATGGCATTCCATCCTTGGGTTTCTTCAAAAACCCTAGAACCCGGTATCTTACAGGATAAAATCGGTTCCGATACCAGATGCCCTCAATTCTCACCATTCGGCCCTTTCCCACGGGGATAGGAGTTGCAAGCCTCACTCTTCCCGGCCTCAGAATGTAAGGGCCCGATGAAGGCCAGTAGGCACCCTCCAAAGTGGAGAGGGGAAAGTCCGGTTCGGCCGGTTCTATCCGAGCATCCCTAAGCCTCACCCCCGAGGTCGTGTTGTACAGCCTCCCAACCACCCGGTAAACCTCGCCCTCCCTTAGGGAAGTGTACACGCCCACGGTAGTCCGTCCATCACTCAGAAGTGAGAAAGAGCCTGAGGAGTATACACAGACGCCAGTGAACTCATCCGCGTTCGTGGTTGCACCGATGCGGGCCATTATCAGAAGAACCACTAACGAACCAATTAACAGAACAACTGTCAATCTTTTATTCGTCACCATGTTTAAGAGTAAGAACGTGACCTTAAAAACCTTACCCCACTAATGGGGGATGTGGAAAAGAAGAGGGGTTAATAGACTTCGCCGCTCGGGTAGACGATGATACCTTCCTCGTTGATCTCAAAGGGGTACTTCTTCATGGAGTGCTTGGTCTCACGCATCTTCCTGATGAGGAGGTAGCGCTTCAGCTCAACTTCTTTCTCCACGAAGTCCAGAAGGACGACGCCTCTTGCTATGTACTCCTCCATTCCGTAGCGGCTTATTCTACCCCTGCTGGGATCGGGAGCCTCGGTAGTCAGTATCGAGGTGACGCCCATCTCGAGGAGTATCGTGTTGAGCTGGAGAAGAACCTCCCTTATCTTGCTCTCCTCCTGGAGTCTGAAGGCTATCGAGGGGATGGAGTCTATAACGAGCCTCTTGGCGTTTATCGCTTTAACGACACGGTATATGTAACGGAGAAAGTCCTCGGCGTTGAGATTGCCCTCGAGAACGTACTGCTCCTCGGAAGGTAGCCCGACCACCGCGCTGACACCGTCCACTATGGCTATCATTCGTTCCCTCTCGTACTTTTCAAGATCCCATCCAAAGGCCAGCATCTCCCTTCTAAGATCCTGCGCCCTTTCCTCAAGGGTGACTATGACTCCGGGTTCATTGTATTCAACAGCACCCTTGTAGACGAACTGAACTCCAAAAGTAGTCTTACCGCTTCCAGTTGGCCCTGTAACCAAGACGGTCGTCCCCGCGGGAAAACCACCCTCGATTAAATCGTCAAAACCGGGAATACCACTTTTTACTCTTTTGACGGTGTATTTCATGACCATCCAAATCACCCGTGAAATCTTTACGAACTCTCTCCTTTGTCTAATATAACATCTGGAACCAAAGAGATATAAAACTTTTGGGGTGCAAGTGGCCACTCACGTTTAAATCAATATATCCCGGGGGTTGTTCGGAAGTTCGCACTATTTGGGACTGCAAGCACCACAAACGGCCGCTCTGAGGATTTTTGGCGAAACATCATCAAAGGGATATATAATCCACAATCACCATGGAAATCGTTTTATGCTCCAACGTCCACCTATCGATGAGAGGTGAAGCCATGCTTGATCCCTTCGGAGATAGAGCCAAGCGGCTCGTCAAGGAGGAGTTCGGTGGAATAAGCGAACTGCTCTCAATCATCCCCTCATACGTGGGAATAGACCAGGCCATAGAACGGGTCTCATGGGTGAAATCTGGGGAGATTCCGGAGGAGATTCTCGGGCTTGGGGACGTTCAGGACCTACTGACGTTCTACGCCCTTCTGGGTGCCCTTGCGTTTTCACCCTACGGCATAGAGATGGAGCTCGTGAAGGAGAGCAACGCCAGGATATACTCCGCGAGGCTTAGACGGGCGGGGAGAATACGGGGAACCTCAATCGCCCTAGAGGGCGTGGATGCGAACGAGATACCCCCCAGGGACAGGACGATACTTGAGAGAACCCACCATCAAGAGCTGCCTCCTCAGGAGAGGGAGAGATTCAGACTAAAGTACAAAATACCCCTCGGAAAGTTTCTGGAACTGTGGGACGGGGGCCTCAAGGAGGTGTACATCAGGAGGGGGCACGCCTACCTCACGGAGGAGCAGGGACTGAAGCTATGGGAGAAGTCCTTTGAGAGGAACTTTGAAAGGGCGGTGAACCTGCTCTACGAGGTGAGGGACGAGCTCCCGGAGTACTACCTCAGGCTCTACGAGAGACTCGGGGAGATCGCGAGGGAGTACTTCAAGGAGAGGCTTGAGAGGATGGGTTCGGCTGAGGCGGGGCCACTGCGCTTTGATCTGTTCCCTCCATGTGTTAAAATCGCCCTCGGGGGTGTTCCATCCGGACTGAGGAACTATGCCATAACTGTTCTCCTCACGAGTTTTCTCAGCTACGCGAGACTGTGCCCCAATCCGCCAAGGAGGGACATCAGAATAAAGGACTGCGTGAGCGACCTGAGCATTGTTGAGAAGGAGATACTTCCCGTGATAATTGAGGCCGGCAACCGCTGTTCACCGCCACTCTTCGAGGACCAACCCCACGAGGTCAAGAACATCTGGTATCACCTCGGCTTCGGCCTGACGGACAAACCAACCCTCGAGGACAGCGGAAACTCCACGTGGTACTTCCCACCAAACTGCTCCAAAATACGGGCAAACGCCCCACAACTCTGTAAGCCGGACAGACACTGCAGAAACATCAAGAACCCGCTGACGTACTATCTGAGGCGCCTCTACCTTGAAAACAGAGGAAAAGCCGGCGAGAGTGAAAGCATCGAGGGCGGTGAGGAGAATGGCTGAGCTGTTCAGGGAGGCCACGCCGAAGGAGCGGAAGCTCTACTACTCGAGGGAATGGAGCCCCAAAAAACTCCCAGAGTTCATAGTTAAAACTCTGGAGAACAGGGAGTTCGGCTTCGACCACACGGGAGAGGGACCGAGCGATAGAAAGAACGTCTTCCTCGATCCTCGCGATCTGGGCGACTACATACGGGCAACGGCCCCGTACGCGATATACTCCAGCGTCGCCCTCTACGAAGAGCCCAAGGGCATGAGCGGCTGGCTGGGGGCAGAGCTCGTCTTCGACATAGATGCGAAGGACCTGCCGCTGAGGAGGTGCTCCCACCTTCACGAGCACGGTCAGGTGTGTCCGATATGCCTCGAGGATGCGAAGGAGCTGGCGAGGGACACCCTGGTGGTTCTCAAGGAGGACTTCGGCTTCGAGAACGTCCACGTGATATACTCCGGAAGGGGTTACCACATCCGCGTTCTGGACGAGTGGGCGCTAAGACTCGACGGAAAGGCTAGAGAAAAGGTACTGGCCTACATCAGTGCTGCGGAGGAGATAACCTTCGACGATATCCAGAGTAGACGGATAATGCTCTCCTCGGGCTATTACCGGGTCTTCCGCCTCAGGTTCGGATACTTCATAAGGAGGGTTAACGAGAACCACCTCCTCAACATAGGCCTGAAGAAAGGGCAGATCGAGAAGGTTCTGGGAAGCCGGGAGGAAATATACGATGGCTTCGTGCGGAAGGGCCTTCTGACCGCGTTCCCGAGGGGAATAGGATACAAAACCCTGACGAGGTTGTTCTCTCTGTCGAGCACCTTCTCAAAGGCCTACTTCGACGGAAGAGTCACGGTTGATGTTAAAAGGATCCTCCGCCTGCCGTCGAGCCTCCATTCCAAAGTCGGCCTCGTAACGACATACATCGGATCGGACGAGAAAAAACTCGAGCGGTTCAACCCGTTCGAGGACGCGGTTCCAAAGTTCAGGAGGAAAGAGGTCAGGGAAGCCTACGAAGAATGGCTGGAAGAGCACGGGGATGAACTGTGAACGGAAGAATAAAAATAGCCACCGCGATGCTGATATGGGGTAGCGTGGGGATATTCGCACGCTTCTCGAACCTATCCGGCCTAGGAGTAGCATTCTTCAGGGTGTCCCTTGGTGCCCTCCTGCTTCTCGTCATCCTCATAGGGAATAGAAAACAGCTCCAATCACTCCCTCCCCTCCTGAAGGCAAGGTGGAAGCCCCTCCTGGCACTGGGCATTTCCCTCGCCCTGAACTGGGTCTTCCTGTTCACGGCGTTCAACTACACCACGATAGCCAACGCGGTTCTCGTCTACTACCTAGCCCCCATAATAGCGACGGTCATCTCATGGCGCTTTCTCGGTGAGAAACTGACCGTGAAGAGCTGGCTCCTTATAGGCACCGCGTTCATAGGGCTCATCCTGATCATGAGTGGCCAGAACGTTGACCGGGGTGACAGGGATTTCATAGGGATTCTGCTCGCCCTGGTGGCGGCTTTCTTCTACGCCCTAATACCGAACCTCGGGAGATTTCTGCGCGGGATCGACGGCAAAACGCTGACGTTTCTCCAGCTCGCGATAGCATCACTCGCCCTCGCCCCGTTTATGACACTCTCGGGCGCTGGAGAACCGGCCTGGTGGGCGATTTTTGTTCTAGTTGCAGTTCACACCGTTCTGGCGCTGTTCCTCTACATGGACGGGCTCAAGGAGGTTGAGGTTAACGAGGCAGCCCTACTGAGTTACCTCGATCCGATGAGCGCGATAGTCTACGCCTTCATTGTATTCGGAGAGATTCCAGGGGTAAGAACCGCAGTCGGAGGGGCACTTATACTCCTCGCATCCCTGATGGATGCAACGGCGAGGGGGTCGTAGCCCGCCTTCTGTATCAAGGGGACATTCGACTGAGCGGCCTACCACGGGGCTCCCACCGGGAACTCATCACCCCTCCCTCGGCCTTGCACCCCGCGGGACGGCCGTTTCACCGCTCCCCGGCAGGTCGTCTGCGGGTTAGCTCGGGCACCGTCGCCGGCCCCTTCGCCGCTTTCATCCCCATACCTGCCGGGACGTGTCGTTTCTGCGCCGTTGCCCTCCCTCTCGGGAGGTGCCTTGCGGCACCGCGGCCCCGGTGCGGTGGGCGGAACTTCCTCGGGAGTGCCCCGGGAGTCCCCGACCCCCTCGCCTGAATGGAGTATGGAGAAGAGGGATAAAAAAGTTTGGTATTCACTTCTTCTTGGGGAGCTCCTTGTTCTCCTTGAACTCCGGCTTCCTGGGCCTCCTGAACCTTCCGAGAGGCGAGCGCCTTTTCGGTTTGGGCCTGGCGCGTTTTTTAGATTTTCCTCCCTCGCGGGAGTAGTAGAAAGCCCCGGCAACGAGCAGGAGGAAGGCTACGATGACGAGACCCATCCACAGGCTTCCGGAGGCTCCAGACGAGGTTGTCGTGGTAGTGTTCGAAGCGGTGGTGGTCGTGGTGGTAGTGGTTGTCGTTGGGGGCGCGGGAGGCTGCAGATACAGTTCTCCCTTTGACGTGCTTGTTTCGCCCATCGCACTCAGGGTAAACTCGTACTCGACGACCTTACCCACGGGCAACTCGAACTTCAGGGAAACCTCGTTGGTTCCAGGTTTGAGTACGCTCTGGAGCGAATCCTTGTAGAGGACGTTGCCATCGGCGACGATTCTGTATCCAAATTCGCCCTGAATCTCCTCGTAGTTGGGGTTCTCTATCATGATTTTAAACAGAACATCCTCGTCAGAGACCCTCTCGTAGGTCACGTTGGTGATGAGCGGGGGAGCCTGCACCTTGTAGGAGACCTTACCGCTACCGATGATCCTCCCGTTGAAAACCAGATTTATGACCGAGCTCAGGTTTCCAGATACGTTGGTTGGAAGATTCACTTCGATAACGTTCGTGCCGCCCCTTACGGCAACTGAAACTGTGGAGTTAGATACCACAACCTCCCCCCTGTACGTCTCCACGGTCATGTTGAGATTGATGTTTCTCTCCGACAGGAGGGTTATGTAGGCCCTGTTGCTCTCACCGAGCTTCACGACGTCCGACTGGAGGGAGAGACCAACGAGTTTAACTCCGAAGCGAACCGGGATTTCGCGGGAGTACCTGTAGCTTCCGCCGTCGTATCCAATGCGGTACTCCAGCCTGTACGTTCCCTCCGGGAGGTCATAGCCAACGGGAACCTCAAAACGTATCAGATTGTCCCCGGGCTTCATAGTCAGCGTTCTGTTCTCGGAGAAGTAGACCTTGCCGTTCGAGGACAGGGAAACGGAGGCCTCAACAGTGACGTCCGAGTGGCCGATGTTGTCTACGTGGGAGAACACCACTACGGTTTCGCCGTTGAGGGCGTAGGATGAACCGGGTCTTTCCTTCACGTAAGCGTCGGCAACCCCAAAGTTCAGGGCGCTCTCGATTATGCGGAGTGGAACCGTGGCGTGAACTATGTACATCGAGTTGTCGGCGGTGTACGCCAAAAAACGCAGATAGAGGGTGTAAGTTCCGCCGGAGACGTTGGAGACGCAGGATATGTTGTACGACACGGAGTACGTCTTCTGAGATGTCCAGTCGGTGAATATCGTTGGCTTGATAGTTAGATTGAAGCCCGGAATCTTGTTTCCGTCCGCGTCCTCGACCCAAAATTTCTGGTAGCTGACCACCTTGAAGCTGAAGCCGCCGGCGTTTGTCAGCATTATCGTCCCGCTGCTGTAGTCGCCGCGCAGCAGGGTTATCTCATCGTTCGTTGTGAAACTGACGAACTGAGCCGAGGACCGGGGGAGAAGCGCCATGACTAGCATCAAGAGGACAAACGCAACCGCTGTCTTTCTCATGCGTTCCCACCACCAATAGTTGTGTTTTCACCCATATAAAGGCTACTCTCCATAGAGCAGAATAAGGGCACCCACAACCATCAAACCTGCAAAGGCGGCCATCATGAGCCTGTACCAGAGGAGCCTGGAGAAGTGGGACCCTATGACGAGACCGAGCACGAAGAGCATAAAGCCGTAGAATATCGCGAATATCCCCAAGGCGGTGTTAACGCTAATCCCCAGTATCAGGAGAACCCCCAGAAGTGCTCCTGCGAGCACCGTGACGTGGGGAACCGTGAAGGCCAAGTAGTCCCTCAACACCCTCAGGTCTTCGTCCATACCCATCACTCCGTTACGAAGGCGTAGGTCGTTGTCGTCGGGAGGGCTTTTCTGATTTTCGGAAGGAGGTACCTAGGATACAGCTCCTCCGCCTTCTCCTCCAGGATATCGTAGGTACCGAGGATTTTGTCCATGACCTTAACCTCCACTCGTCCCCTAACCCTAAAATACCCCCTGTAGAGGGTGCTTATCTCCAGCACTATGGGTATCCTGAGACGCTCCTCCTCACCCTTATCGAGGAGGGAGAGAAGGTACTCCAGCTCGGAGCGTTTGAAGTAGTGATAGCTCCCATCCCTCAGTCTGACCCGGGGTTCATCCTCGTTGAGCAACTCCTCCAGTGTGGGCCTGCTGGCGGGAAGGTGGAGGTTCACCCTGGCTATCTCCCTGTTTAGTATGTCCTCTGCCCTCGGCATGTTCGTGCCTACTCGCGAATCCAATAAACCTTTGCTTAACATTAACTTGTTAAAAATTGCCAGGAAGGGCAGATAGAATGACAATTTCTTGTCAATCAAAGAAGGATTCAGGCGCACCGTCGTCATAATGACAAAAATCCAGTGGAAAGGCTTTTATTGGATTAATCGTTCAATAAAATGGCACTAATAATGAACATTTAAGCAATAATAGGTGATAAAGATGAACGATTTGAGCACGTTCGGTGTGAGAGGTGGACTTGAATCAAAGGGTCCGAGGTTCCTCCAGCTCATCTTCGTGGACATCAACGGCGTTCCGAAGGGCATGGAGGTTCCAATAGAGAGATACGATGAAGCTATAGAAGAAGGGATATCTTTTGACGGCTCCTCCATTCCTGGATTCGAGGGGATAGAGGACAGCGATTTAATTTTCAAAGCGGACCCCTCAACCTACGCCGAAGCCCCATGGGAAGGTGTCTCCAGGGTCTACGGATACATATACAAGGGAGATAAACCCTATCCCGCGGACCCGAGGGGCGTCCTAAGGGATGCCCTTGAAGAACTTGAAAAGGCAGGATTCAAGGCGTATATCGGGCCAGAACCCGAGTTTTACCTCTTCAGGAAGAACGGTTCTTGGGAGCTTCAGATACCCGACAGCGGCGGCTACTTCGACCTGGTTACTCTCGACAAAGCCAGGGGCATACGCAGGGAGATAGCGCTCCACATGTCAGCCTTCGGACTCGTTCCGGAGGTTCTCCACCATGAGGTTGGAAAGGCCCAGCATGAGATAGACTTCCGCTATGACGAAGCGCTCAAAACTGCCGACAACATAATCAGCTTCAAGCACATAGTGAAGGCTACTGCCGAAGTCCACGGTCTCTACGCCACGTTCATGCCCAAACCCCTCTATGGATTTCCCGGCAACGGAATGCACCTTCACATAAGCCTCTGGGAGGACGGGAAGAACGCGTTCGTCGGTGACGATGGGCTCAGCGAAACGGCGCTTCACTTCCTCGGTGGCCTGCTCACCCATGCGAAAGCCCTGACGGCGATAACGAATCCGACGGTGAACAGCTACAAGCGCCTCGTTCCCGGCTACGAGGCCCCGGTATACATAAGCTGGGGATACAGGAACAGGAGCGCACTGATAAGGGTTCCAGCCTTCTGGGGCAACGGGGCCAGGATAGAGTACCGCTGCCCGGATCCAAGCGCCAACCCCTATCTGGCCTTTGCCGCGATACTAATGGCAGGGCTGGATGGTATAAAAAAGAAAATCGAACCAAAGGCATACGTGGAAGAAAACGTCTACGAGATGGACGACTCCCGGCGTGAGGACCTCGGCATAGACACGCTTCCAGAAAGCCTCGGTGAAGCCCTGGAGTGGCTGAAGGGAGATAAAGTTGTCAGGAAAGCCCTGGGAGGGGCGTACAGGAATTTCATGAGCTACAAGGAGCGCGAGTGGGAGGGATACCTAGAATACCTCGGCGCCAAGGGTCTCCCGAAGGGAACAAAGAAGGTAACCGAGTGGGAGCTGGAGAGGTACTTCCACGTCTAGTGGATCTCTTCGAGCACTTCCTCAGGCTTTTCTTTCTCCTTCAGGTGCACCAGCGTCGAGCCACCTATTATAAGACCAGCCCCGATTAGCTGTTCGAAGGTGAGGGTCTCACCGAAGAGCAGGAACGCCAGGGTTATCGCAACCACCGGTTCAATTGTGGCGACTATGCTGGCCCTGCTCACCTCAATCTCCTTTAGGGCGTGGTTGTAGAGTATGTACCCCAGGAATGTCGGGAAGAACGCCAGAGCAAACAGATACGGAACTGCGCCCGATGGTACCGAGAAGTCCGTTAAGGGCAGGAGGTACAGCATGCCAAAGAGGAGCGTGTAGAAGAGCGCTTTCTCGGGCTCATCGTCCCTAACAGCAAACTTCGCAAGAACGCCGTAGAGAGCATAGGTTAGACCGGTTAGCAGTCCAAATATCAGCGCCTTGGTGGAGAACTGCATGTCCCCCCAGTTCACGAGGAGAACGCCAAGCATAACCATCGCCAGGGCGGCGATTTTCTCCCTCACCATGGGCTCGTTGAAGGCCAGCCTGCCTAAGATTATTGAATACACAGGGGCGGTGTAGAGGAGCAGAACGGCGAAGGATACCGATGATATCGTTACTGTGTAGAAGTACAGCGTGTAGAAGAGAAAGATGCTGAAGAAGCCGTAGAGGGCGTAGAACCTAAGGCGGGAGCGTTCGAGGGAGAATCCGGTACCTCTGAAGCGAAGATAGGCCGCCAGCAGAACTACGGCGAAGAAAACGCGATAGAACACCATAGTAAAGGGTGTCATCCCGAAGCCGTCGAGGTACTTGGCGAATATGCCCAGCGTCCCCCACATGGAGGCGGCTAGAAAAACGAAAATGTAGCCTCGTTTCATGGGCTCACCTCAGAGGACGGGGCCAACCGGTAAGCGACGCTTGTGCTCGCTGCCCCTCACAAGTCTCTCGACGTATTCGACCCTCTCGATGCTTATTCCAAGCTCCCTCGCTATTTCATCCTTCTCCATTCCAAGGTCAACCATGCGCCAGAGTATCTCATCAAGGAGGCGGTAGCTTATCCCGAGCTCGTCCTCGTCCGTCTGTCCCCCCCACAGTCCTGCTGAGGGCTTCTTTGTGATTATCCTCTCCGGAACTCCAAGGAGCTTTGCTATCTCCCATACTTCTGTCTTATAGAGGTTTATGAGGGGGGCGTAGTCACTGGCACCGTCACCCCATTTCGTGAAGTATCCCGTCAGAAACTCGCTCCTGTTGCTGGTTCCGAGGACGAGACGGTTCATGGCGTTGGCGTGGGCATACAGAAGGACCATCCTCGTTCTGGCCATGATGTTTCCCCTGCTCTTTGTGTCGAGCCTTCCAACGGCCCTCTCGAACTCATCGACGATGGGCTTTATGTTGACTACCTTGTACTCAATCCCCAGGCTCTCGCAAACGAGCCTGGCATCTTCAAGGTCGCTGTTCTCATAGTACGGCATTATCAGGCCGAGAACCTTATCTTTTCCAAGTGCCCTTACGGCGAGGTATGCAACTGTAGCGCTGTCTATGCCCCCGCTTATCCCGACGACGACACCATCAACGCCGGCTCCTTCGACCTTCTCACGGATGAACTCTTTTATCCTCTCAACGGCGGCGCCGTAATCAAGCTCCCTCATTTCTTACCCTCCTTCACGTCCCTAAGGAACTGGGAGTACCCCAGGAACGCCATGACTACCCCTACCAGCATCAGAACAAAGGCAAAGAGGGAGTAGACAGCGTAGGGGTAGTCAATGGCAGTTGCACTGTAAGTATAATTTACGCTCCCGTTAAAAACATATATCACCGGTCTCTCCGTTGGATGGAGCGTTATCTCGCGGTTCACCAGCGTGTAGTTGATCATCTCGGTCCCCTGAAGGAGGGAAAGGTTCGCGTTGGAGGAATAGAGAACGAGGGTCCTATTGTGGTACAGGTACTCACTCTCGAATTTGTCGTTGCCCAGGTAGTGCATGCCCTCACCAAGGGTTCCGCTGGAGGAGTAGGACTTGTCAACGCGATAGAAACCCGCGATTGATATGAGCAAGGCGAGGATTAGCATTATCAGTCCAACCCTCAGAAGAGGATAACCCATAGCATCCCTTAGCGTTCCCATTGGCATCACCTAGAGAAAGAAAAGAAGGGGGTCAGTACTTGCCAACGAGGTGGCACTCGGCCCAGTGGTTGTGCTCGTACTCGACGAGCTGCGGGTGCTTGGTGTCGCAGAGTCCCTTCTGGGCGTAGATACACCTCGGGTGGAAGCGGCATCCAGGTGGAATGTCGACGGCGTTGGGCACCTCACCCCTGATCGGCAGTTCCTTGATGATGTTCCTGCGCTCAGGCTTCGGCTCTGGAACGGCCGCAAGTAGTGCCCTGGTGTACGGGTGGAGCGGGTTGTCAATGACCTTCTCGACCGGCCCCATCTCGACTATCCTTCCGAGGTACATGACCGCCATCCAGTCGGCGAAGTACCTTGCCGTTGACATGTCGTGGGTGATGTAGAGGTAGGTGACGCCCATCTTCTCCTTGAGCTCCTTCATCAGCTCGAGGATCTCGGCACGGATTGAAACGTCGAGCATCGAGACCGGCTCGTCGGCGACGATGAAGGTCGGGTTGAGTATCAGTGCCCTGGCTATAGCGACACGCTGCCTCTGACCGCCGGAGAGCATGTGCGGGAACCTGCCGACGTAGTCTTCTGGTGGGGTTATCTTAACCATTTCAAGGGCCTTGTAGATGAGCTCCTCACGCTCGGCTTTGGTTTCACCTATGCCGTGTATGAGGAGCGGCTCCTCAAGGATGTCGAATATCCTGAACCTCGGGTTCATCGAGCTGAACGGGTCCTGGAATATTATCTGCACGTGCCTTCTGTAGTCAAGGATTTCCTCCTTGGTCTTGATGTCCGTGACGTCCTTTCCTTCCAGGTATATCCTACCGTCAGTGGGTTCGAGAAGCTTAACGATCAGCTTCCCTGTGGTAGACTTACCACAACCGCTCTCACCGACGAGTGCAAAGACCTGCTGCTTGTATATCTCAAAGCTGATGCCGTCCACCGCGTGGACCTTCTTCTGCGGGGCACCCTTGATCGTGTCTATGAATCCCCTCTTGATCGGGAAGTACTTCTTGAGGTTCTCAACTTTAAGTATCGGCTCCGCCATTTCTCACACCTCACAGCAGCCAGCATGCGGCGTAGTGGTCCTTATCAACTTCCTTCAGCTCGGGTTCCTGCTCCTTACAAACCTGCATTGCGTAGGGGCACCTCGGGTGGAAGCGGCATCCCTTCGGCGGCGTGATGAGGTTGGGCGGCTGTCCTGGGATGAACTCCAGCTTCTCAACGTCCTCGTGGAGCCTCGGTATTGCCGCGAGGAGCTTCTGTGTGTACGGATGGGCCGGCTCGTAGTAGACCTTCTCGCTGTCGCCTATCTCAACTATCTTACCCGCGTACATTATCGCGACCCTGTCGCTGATCTCGGCGAGTATACTAAGGTCGTGGGTGATGAATATCATCGAGAGGCCGAGCTCCTTCTTTAGCTTCTTCATGAGGTTGATGATCTGCGCCTGAACAACGACGTCAAGGGCCGTTGTCGGCTCGTCCGCGATAACGACCTCCGGCTCAAGCAGGAGGGCGGTTGCAATGATGACACGCTGCTTCATACCACCTGAGAGCTCGTGCGGGTAGCGGTAAACTATTTCCGGGTCAAGACCGACGAGCTCGAGGTACTTCTGAGCCCTGTCAAGGGCATCATCCTTGCTCATTCCCTTGTGGAGCATGAGCGGCTCGGTCATCTGATAGCCAACTGTGTAGACCGGATTGAGGGCGTTCATTGCACCCTGGAATATCATTGATATCTTCTGCCAGCGAATCTCCTTCCTGAGGACATCCTCCGGGAGGCCGACTATCTCCCTTCCGTCAATCTTCACACTGCCGCTGACGATCTTGCCCGGAGGAGTCGGCATTCCCATAAGGGTAAAACCAAGGGAGGACTTGCCGCATCCGCTCTCACCGGCAAGTCCCAGCACTTCACCCTTTTTGAGGTTGAACGAGATGTTGTCGACGGCCTTGACGACACCCTTGCTGGTGAAGTAATACATCTTGAGGTCCTTAACTTCGAGCACGTTCTTAGCCATTTATACCACCTCACAGCCTCCTGAGCCTCGGGTTGAGTATCTTATCGAGGGCCGTACCTATCAGCACGAAGGTAAGGCCGACGACAGCGATTCCAAGCCCGGGTGGAAGGACCCACCACCAGTAGCCCTTGGTCGTCGCCGACTGCGCCTGGGCCGCGTTGAGTATCTGTCCCCAGGTTACTGCGCTCGGGTCACCTATACCGAGGAAGCTCAGTGAAGCCTCTGCTATAACCGCGCCCGGAACGCTGAGGGCTATGACAGCAAAGGCGTACGGGAGCAGCTGTGGGAGAATGTGCTTGAAGATTATCCTTCCGTTGCCGGCACCGAGGGCTCTCGCCGCCTCGATGTACGTCTGCTCCTTGATCTGGAGTGCCATACTTCTCGCAATCCTTGCTATTCCCATCCATCCGAATATGACCAGCAGTACGACTATGAACCATAGGGTGACGTGTCCCAGAGTGGCTCCTATGAGGATAAGTATCGGCAGGCTCGGTATTGAAGCGAATATTTCGTTGATACGCATCATGAACTCGTCGGCGTTTCCTCCCAGGTAGGCACTGGTGACTCCGTAAACGAGACCGATTATGGTGCTGAGAACCGAGACGAGGACACCGATTGTCAGGGAGACCCTGCTACCCCAGATGATTCCTGCCCAGAGATCCCTTCCCAGGTAGTCGGTACCCATAGTCCCGTAGCTTCTTCCGAGGAAGGTGACCTTGAGGTTGTCGTAGATAACCTGGTTCTGCTTTGGAGCGGGGTTGTTGATCTTCATTATGAGCTTGTACTGGCCGTTGAGCGGCTGTGGGTTGCCTATGATATCGCTCACGTTCATGCCCGGCTCGACCTTGGCGAACATCGGGGCGACCATGTCGCTGATGAGGATCGTCTCAAGGGGAACCTCGAACATAGTTATCTCCCTGCCCTCAGTAACGTTCACGAGCCAGATGTACACATTGGTCGAGATTGTGCTGTCCCTACCTATGGAGATCGTGGTGCCGGAGCTGAGCTGCTTGTTTTTGAGAAGGGGAATGCTCTTCCCGTCGGGTCTCAGGAGGTATATGTCCATCGTCGGTACTTGGGATGGAGCGTTCAGCGTGACGTTCAGACCCCTGATAATGATTCCCTGGGGACCGAGGATATAACCATCGGGGAACTGGTAATCCGCCTCAACTATGGTCACTGTGTCGCTCGGGTGGCTGATCTTGAGGTCGTTGGCGTAGTAAACCTCCTGTGGAACGAGCTTCTGGGAGGTGAACATGTTGTACCAGCTCGGAGGAACGTTCTTTGGGTTGTCCTCCCAGTAGGCGGAGCTTCTCCACTTCTCGGGGAGGTTGGGCATAGTCGTGTAGGGGGCCGTGAGTGCAACCAAGACAAGGATGATGAGGAGAATAACACCGGCTATGCCGGTCTTCTCCCTCTTAAACTCTTCAAGGAATTCCTTAAATCCTTCTTTGACGTCGACCCATCTCATAGCGAATCACCTCACATCTTGGCGGAAGCACCGACCTTGACACGCGGGTCGAGGAATCCGTAGATCATGTCCGCGAGGACCACTCCCGTCAGGTAGAGCACGGTGAAGAAGTACGTCAGCCCTATGAGGAGGTTGGTCTCGTTCTGCTGGAGGGCGACCCAGTAGAGCCTGCCCATTCCGGGGTAGTTGAAGACGAGCTCACTGATGATAGCACCTCCGAGCGAACCGAGGAGGGCGAAGATGATCATGGTGACTATCGGCGGCGCTGCCGCGCGGAGGGCGTGGCCGTAGATGATCTTGTGTTCGGGGACACCCTTGGCCTTGGCGGCCATGATGAAGTCCTCCTGGAGGGTTCCTATCATGATGTTCCTGGTCGTCCATGCCCAACCGCCGAACACAACGAAGACGTAGGTGAACACCGGAAGGGCGAGCTTCCATAGGACATCCTTAACGTGGGCCCAGCCGGTGAGCTGTGGGTCGAACATTGAACTGAGCGGGAACCAGCCGAGCTTGAAGGCGAATATCAGGAGGAACATCATTCCGGTCCACCACATCGGCAGACTGTAGGTGAGCAGCGCGAAGATGGACAATCCCCTGTCGAAGACGCTGCCCGCCTGTCTTGCCGCCCTGACTCCAAGGAAGATACCGAGTATGATGACTATTATCGTCGCCGTCGTGAACAGGAGGATGCTCCTGGGAACGGCGACCTTGATAATGTCCGAGACGTTGTTGGTTCCAAAGATTGGCATGCTCGTCGTTCCAAAGTCCAGCCGCAATGTACGCAAAGCCTTCTTGTAAACTTTCTGCCAGTAGGGGATGTTCAGCTCGTATTTCTCCTCAAGAGATGCCTGCTTTGCGGCCTTGGCCTGTTCAAAGGCCTCCAAACCTTGACTCTGCTTGATTTTAGCACCCTCTGTCCTTTCCCACATCATCAGTTCCTCGTACATCTTTGATCTGTTGCTCTCCTCGGCAACCTTAACGAAGAGTGCCGAGATAATAAACGTCACTATAAGCAGAACGAGAATGGCGTTCAGGATCCTAAACACCAGATACTTCAGATACCCCATTTTTCCACCCCCACGTAGGTTGCTCGTGTTTAATGTATCTTTTTCAGCATTGTAAAACTGGCTTTATATATCTTACTGCATAGATGTGCACATTTTCATAGAAGTGCACTATGAAGCCTGGAAAGAACCGTCAGAAACGCGGGCAAAATTTCAAAAAAGAGGGGAAAGAACGAAACTACTTCACTTCTTCTTGGTGAAGTACCAGGCGGCCGCGGCGATGATGATTATCACCAGGCCGACGATGACGTAGGTGGTCGTGTTGCCTCCACCCTGCGGTGGCTGGCTGGTGGTCGTGGTGGTTTCGCTCGGGCTGCTGGTGGTCGTGGTGGGCGGCTGGGTGGTCGTGGTGGTCTTGGTTATGTCGTCCCAGGTGAGGCCCGAGATCTTGAGCATGACGTTGGCGAGGTCGTCAACGTGCTCCTTGGTGAGGAGGTCGAGCCAGAGGACTCCCTCGGCACCGCTGCTGAAGGAGTAGGTCTTGTCAATGCCGTACTCCTTGCTCTTGGCGACGAGCTCGCCCATGGCCCAGTAGAGCTCCCACGGGAGCTGCGGGTAGAACACGTAGAAGCCAGCCGTCATGTCGTCGGCGAGCGGGTGCTCGTAGGTACCGTAGACGATGTAGCCGTCATCGGTCCACTGCCAGCCGAGGATGTTGGAGAGCGTTCCAGCGGTTCCACCGAGTGAGCTGTCGTAGTACGGGTCGTCGGCACCGTCCTGGTAGGCCCAGGTGTAGAGGAAGGCTATGTAGTACTTGAGGTCGTCGAT
Organism: Thermococcus sp. MAR1; assembly: GCF_012027305.1. Classification (NCBI taxonomy): domain Archaea; kingdom Methanobacteriati; phylum Methanobacteriota; class Thermococci; order Thermococcales; family Thermococcaceae; genus Thermococcus; species Thermococcus sp. MAR1. The sequence continues at coordinate 219,572 of NZ_SNUF01000002.1, read as the reverse complement.
GTTGCCCTTAACGCCGTTGTGCCACTCGCCGAAGTCGCAGGTGACCTTGACCTTAACGACGGCCTCTTTACCAGCGTTGGCGGCAATCCATCCCTGGGTCTGGTTGTAGATGACGGCGTCGTCCGGAACGGTGAAGTGACCGCGATCGAGCTCCCACTTGCACCTGTACGGGCTGACGATACCGTCGAAGTTGGTGGTGGCACCGTAGTCCCTGATGAGGTTCCAGACCCTAACGGAGTAAACGTCGCTCAGACCGCCAACCGGGTTGAAGGCGCTCATGAACATGGCACCGGTTGAGGCGAACTGGGCGATCTTAAGGTGCTTGTCAGGGGTCTCAGCGGTCATTATGCTCCAGCGCTGGCCGATACCGGTGCTGGCCTCGGGCTTGATGCTGGTAACCCTCTGCTTGTTGGCCGGGTAGAACTCCCAGGTCTCGATGAGGAAGACCCTCTCGCTCTCGAGGATACCGATGAGCATGCTTATCTTCTGGAGGTCCCAGTACTGGTCCGCGGTGGTTATCTTGATCTGCTCGTCCGGGATGAGGTCGTCGTGGATGTACGGGGTGCCCTTGGCTCCCTTGGTGGTGAAGTAGGTCAGCAGGTAGGTGAGCTCCTCCTCGGTCCACTTGAGCATCGGGCCAAGGCTGTCAGCGCTCTTGTAGTAGAGGGTTCCAATCTTCTGGAGGCCTGCGTTAGCGTCGCCGTCGCCCAGGTACTTGAGGGCGTCCTCAACGGTGACGGTGTTGATGTGCTTCGGATCAACTGCTCCCGGAACGTATCCGTACCAGGCGGCGTAGAACCAGGCGGTGTAATCGTCAATCCAGACGCTCGGAATACCGCTGGTACCCCATCCGCCGGTGTAGATGTTCCACTCGTAGTTGCTCGGCGGCTTGGCGAAGACAACCTGGCCAGCCTTCTGCCTGTCCCACTCAAGCCTGTCAACCTTGAAGCCGACCTTCTTCTCAAGCAGGTCGGCGACGTAGAGACCAATCTCGTGCCTCTCATCCTCGATACGGATGATGAACTTGATGGTAACCGGCTCGCCATCGAAGTACCACATTCCCTCCTTCTTCTCGAGGGTGTGGCCGTACTTGGCAACCTCCTGAGCGGCCTTCTGCATGGCATCGGCTATAAGCTTGAGGGCAAGCTCCTCGTTGCCTGCACCGGTGAGGCCGAGGGCCTTGTAAACCGGCTCGAAGTACTTGTCGGCCGGGTGGCTGGGCCTTATGCAGCCGAGCATTGGAGCGCCGCTACCCTGGTAGATGTTCTGGACGATGTAGTCCCTGCTGATGAGCCAGTTCATGGCGAACCTGACCTGCCTGATGGCGAACGGGTTGAAGTAAACCTTGTCACCAACGGTGACGATCGGAGCGTCCTTGTCCGGGTCGTGGTAGGTGTTGAAGGTCAGCTCGTTGTAGGAGCTGGCACTCTTGTACAGGTTGAGGTTGGCAAGAACATCCTCACCAAGACCCTGGTACTTTCCAGCCGGGAACGAGAACATACCGAGGTCGTACTCACCCTTGGCGATCTGGAGGATAACGTTCTCAGGGTTCTGGACACCCTGGTACTCTATAACGTCGGCGTAACCGTCCTTCGGGAGAGTGTCGGTGAATATCTTCCTCGGGCCGGTGAACTTCTCAAGCTTGAGGTAGAGGTTCTCCGGGGAGTACATGACGAGCATGTACGGACCGTTGCTGATGACGAAGTGGCCGTACTTGAGGTACCACTGGAGGTCGGCCTTGAAACGGGCCTTGGCCTCATCGCTATTCAGCGGAATGTCCTTTGGAGTGTAGTCCGCTGCGCTTACTGGGTGCACGGCAAAAATACTAAACAACATCAAACCCATAATAAACAATCCCAAAGCCTTCTTCATACTCCACTGCCTCCTTCACTTTTTGGCAATGTTGCCACATATGGTGTATAATGGCATGAAGATATACATTGAAAGCCTATTTAAGGGTTACGTTCTTGTAAAAGTAGTGTGCTTAACAGAGCCACCACGAGCCACTATTACCCAAGTATAGAGGTTTGACATGTTCATCATTGCATTGCGTTGTTAAAAACGGCATAATTGTCCAATGTCCAGTAAACATAACGGATAGGGCGATGTTAGGACGGTAGAGGGTTGGGGAAAGCCCCAAAAATCGTTAGCGGTCAGTTCCGCATCACTCCATAGGAGCACCCATGCAAAAAACTTAAAATGGGCTAGTATCCATTCCAGTGCGGGCGCTATGTACGACCTTGTCCTGAAAGGGAAGCTCTTAAAGGATGGGAAAGTGATAGAAGGAAGCGTAGGCATTCTTGGCGGGAAAATTTCTCGAATATCCCTCGGCGAATTGGAAGGAGAGGAAAGGATTAAAATTGGCCGTGGGAATCTCATCCTTCCAGGCCTCATAGACGTTCATGTCCACTTGAGGGATTTTGACCAGAGAAAAAAAGAGACCGTTGAAACCGGCACGATGGCAGCCCTACACGGGGGAATAACCACCGTCTTCGACATGCCCAACACCCAGCCGCCCATTTTGAACGTTGAGATGTTTGAACGGAGGAAAGCGCTGTTTGAAGGGAGGGCCTACGCCGACTACGCCCTGAGCTTTCTCGTCAGAGACAACTGCACAGAGGCCGAAAGGGTGAACGCGGATTTCTACAAGATCTTCATGGGCGCTTCGACGGGAGGTCTCTTCTCCGAGCATTTTGAGAGCGATTATCGCTGTATCCCAGGAATTGTAAGCGTTCATGCTGAAGACGCTGGAATAATTCGAAAAAAACCTGAAAGACCGCCAGAGGCCGAGATAACAGCCATAAAACTGGCCCTGAAAGCCGCCGAGAAATTCAGAAAGCCCCTTAACATCTGCCACGTTTCCACCGCCGGTGGAATAGATGCAGTACTGACCGCGAACCTCCCATGGGTCAGCTTCGAGGTTACACCCCACCACCTTTTCCTGACGAAGAAGGACTACGAGAGGAACCCGCTCCTCAAGGTCTATCCCCCGCTGAGGGACGAAGAAGACCAAAGGACACTCTGGAGGAACTTTTCCCGGATTCCAATAATAGCGAGCGACCACGCACCCCACACGCCAGAGGACAAGGAATCCGGCGCGGCAGGGATACCCGGACTGGAAACTGAGGTGGCCCTTCTTCTGGACGCGATTAACAGGGGGATGCTCGAGCTTTCCGACATCGTGGAGAAGATGCACACAAATCCAGTTAAAATATTTGGAATAACGAACAAGGGGTTCGAGGTGGGAAAGGACGCGGACTTCACCGTGGTAGACCTCAAGAGGGAATGGACCGTTAAGCCGGAGGAGTTCTACACGAAGGCAAAATGGAGCCCGTGGAATGGCAGAAGACTGAAGGGAAAAGTGGTAATGACGATTCTTCGCGGAAAAGTCGTCATGGAGGAAGATGAGATCGTGGGAAAGCCGGAGGGGGTCAGGATAAATGCTGGAAATGGTAGCGCTTAGGGAAGTTTGGGAGGTATCAAAGGACGTCAAGGCCTTCCGCTTCGATAAGAAGCTCGAATTCAATGCCGGACAGTTCATAATGGCATGGCTTCCCGGAGTCGGTGAGAAGCCCTTCAGCCTGGCCTGGGGGGATTTGATAGTCGTCAAGAGGGTCGGCCCCTTCACCTCAAGGCTCTTCGAGCTGGCTGAGGGCGATTACCTCTGGATACGCGGGCCGTACGGAAGGGGCTTCGAGCCGAAAGGGAAACGAGTGGTCCTCGTCGGCGGCGGCATAGGGATTCCACCGCTCTATGCCTTCGCGAGGCAGGAGGCAAAGAATCTCGAAAGCATCACGCTCATCTACGGCGCCCGCTCGAAGGAAGAGCTGGCCCTGATGGACATTGAAGAATACGTGGATGAGGTGGTAATCACCACCGACGATGGCTCGGCCGGGAGGAAAGGTTTTCCAACCGATGTGCTGGCGGAGAGAAAGAACGAGTTCGACCAAGCCTACGCCTGCGGCCCGGAGCCGATGCTGAAAGCGGTACTCAGAGTTATGAACTACGAGAACGTCCAGATATCGGCTGAGCGCTACATGAAGTGCGGAATCGGCGTCTGCGGCTCCTGCAACCTCGGGAAGTATCTCGTCTGCAGGGACGGCCCTGTCTTCAGCGGCTTCCAGCTGAGGGGACTGCTCTGACCAATCACCTTTTTAAACCCCTTTTCTCTGCCTCCCCCGGTGAGAGAATGAAACGGATGAGCTGGGAGGAGTTCGCGAGGAGCATGGGTGTGGAGCCCCATATTCTTGAGAACGAGGAGGCGAGGCTCTTAAAGGAGTTCGTGATGGACTTAAGGTTCCCCACTCACTGTCAGGGCTGTCAGGGGCTCGATTTAAGCAACCCAAATCCCGTTCACCACCCGAGCTATGAGCTAACCCCAGCCTGCAACCACGACTGCATCTTCTGTTACTCGAACGTCGCGGTCAAGCTCGGGAAGGCTCCAAAGCCCGGCTACTATGGCTGGGAGGGGCCGTATGCCATAACAGTCTCCCAGTACGGTGAGCCATTGCTCAGCAAAAGGATAGTTGAAGTGAACAAGATGCTTAGAGAGAGGTTTCCGGAGGCGAGGCTCGACCTTCAGACCAACGGCTCGCTTTTGACGGAGGAACTCTGGGAGAAGCTCGACTTCGACCTGGTAATGATAAGCCTCGACGCTTCAACGAGAGAGAAGCATTTGATGATAACCAACGCCGACACCTTCGACGCAGTCGTGAACGCCCTTAGAATAGTCAGCTCAGATAAAAGCGTCCGCTCGGTTGTAAGGACGATATTCATGCCAGGTATAAACGACGAAGACATACCCAGGATAGCCGAGTTGGCGGCTTCCCTCGGGATTGATGAGATGATGCTCCAGCCACTGACGATTCACGAGCTGAACGTTGAGAGGCTTAAGAAAGCCGGGCTGGATTTTGACAGGGCCGAGAGCATAAGGGAATATCTGAAAACGGCAATGGGGGCGAAGAAGTATATAGACGTCCGCATAAGCGGCTGCCAGCTCGCAATCTACAGGACGATGGACCCGCTGACGCTGTTCAGCGCAAGGCGCGTTGCCAGGGACGTGGCACCGATAGTGAAGAGGAAGCGGGCGGAGATAGAGGAAACCTGCGACGGGGCGTTCAGGCTCGCCCTTGAGAAGCTGAGCCTTGAGGAGCTCGCGATGAAACTGAGCTCCCGCAGGATTGGATACACAATGAAAAACGGCACCCTCCGGTTTAAGGATGGCGATGCGGAAGTTGTGGTCTTCAAAAGCGGGAAGGTGCTGATAAAGGGCGTTGGAGAGGAGGAGGTAAAAGAACTGTACAGAAAGTATTTTCTTTGATATCTAACCCTTGTCCCAGCAACGTGGGTAAAACATCATAGAAAGTACTTCCATTACCCCCAACAAGCAAAAAGTTTAAATTCCGAACCCAGATATGAAGTTAGGTGATAGAATGTCACGGGCTATTAAATACATAGCTCGTAACATTGTCGTACTTTTTTCTTGCCCTCATCATAACCGGGATGATAATTGCTGGAGCAGAGCACAGGGTCTGGGAGTGGAGGAGCAGGCACACGTTCATCCAGACGAAACCGTTCACGCTTGAAGAGGGACTTAAGAAAACCAGAGAGTACTTTGAATATTCCATCTCCCTGTTCAGGGAAAGTGAAGCCAGAGAGCAGTTTATAGAGATGTACATGATAAGTCCCGAGGGGGCCATCCTCACGACGATGGTTGTACTCGCCCTCACAATGGCGCTCGTGTTCGTCCTCGGCCTCTACTGGGGGCTTAAGGCGGGATACAACGGAAAACGATCGGACAGAATCTTGACCACCCTTGCCCCGGTGTTCTCCGCGATTCCGGGCTGGTTCTGGGGAGTATTTCTAATCTGGGTACTCTGGTGGCGAACCGGGTTATCAACCATAGACTACATGACCTACATAGCGAGGGCAAGGCTCAACGACGAGTTGGGATTCGGAACGTATCTCAACGCTATGCTGATTCCCGTCCTCACGCTGACCTTCGCCAACGTTGTGATCTATGCGTTCAACGTGAGGACGCTTGTGAGGAAGGAGATGCACGAGGAGCACTTCTTCGCGGACGTGCTGAAGGGACTTCCCGACAGGAAAATAATGAAGAAGCTCCTGAGAACGGTTCTCCCGTCGTTTTTGACCTTCACAAGCTACAACTTCCTGAACCTGCTGGTAAACGGAATGGCAGTTGAGAAGCTCTTCAACGTCAACGGCATAGGCTACGTCTTTGCAACGTCAGCGGGGAGGCAGTATGACTACGTGTGGAGCTATCTGAGGAGAATTCACGTTGTTGCTTTTTCCTTTGTCTTCAGGCCAGAACTCCTCTTTTTTGTGGCCTTAGTCATGGCGTTCCTGTACTTCGTAAACTCGTCCGTGATGGAGGTTCTCTACTCAAAACTTGACCCAAGGGTGAGGAGAGATGTTTAAAGATAAGGCCCTCCCGCTCTCCGTAATAGTAATCACGACAATGATAGCGGTTTCTCTGATAGGGCCCAGTTGGGTAAATCCCAAGGATATAGAGAACTGGGACAGCATTCTTTACTGGCATCTCAATCCCAAGAACGTGCCGCCCGGGTGGTACGGGAAACTGACCAATCTCCCCAAAACCGAATGGCTGACCGCAACCAAGGAAAACGGTTCCTACGTGTTCAAATACGACTTCCACTACAAGGTTGCCCCCAAGGGCATAATAATCGTTCTTGAGAGGTTTGAAAGCTATCGGGTAACCATAAAGGATCCAGAGGGAAACGAGTACACTATGTGGAACACCCACATACCCAGGGAGCTGAACCTCAGGAATTCGATAGTCCTCAGGGAGATCGCAAGAGAAAAGTGCGGGATTGAAACTACCTCCGACCAACTCCTCTTCTGGAACGGTCTTAACGTAATTTTCTCCAAGCCCAAAAAGGACTGCATTCTGAACCCAGAAACCGTTAAAGGCACGTACCTGATAGTGCTTACTCCTTTGGGACAGTACAACTCGACTCCAAGGGTATACATCCAAGGGGAAAGCTACGGAGTGATGGGAACGGACAACTTCGGCAGGGACATATGGGCGGGATATCTGTGGGGCATGAGGGAAACGATTGCAGTAGCGGTTATCGGAGCCCTCTTCGCAATGGGCTTGGCAATGATATTCGGAATGCTCAGCGTTCTATCGAGTGGGCTTGGAAAGGCTCTCAACTTTGTCTCGCACCTTTTAACTGTCATGCCACTCCTTCCGGTAGCGATAGGGCTCATCATAATAATCTCTGACATCAACGACTACACGTACACAATATCAACAAACCCAATCCTCTTGGCAGTGGTGCTCGGAATTCTCAGCGTTGGTGACCTCTCCCGCAACATACGCTCAATAGTGGATGAAGAGCTCAGAAAAGAGTACATCGAGTCTTCTAAGGCCCTGGGTGGAAGCTCACGGTGGATACTAACGAGGCATGTCTCAAAGGTGCTGATTCCCTACACACTCTACCAATTCGCCCTCACCGTCCCGGGAATAATAGCTTTGATAACACTTCTCGGCTTTTTCAACGTCGTTCCAGGATTCAATTGGGGAACGCTGATGAGCCAGAGCATAAGGGAGAACACCGTTTACAGGCTCTCATGGTGGCACGTCCTGCCCGTTGGCATCTCAATAGGCCTGATGACACTCTCTTTCGTCGCAATAGCCAGGGACATAGAAAGGCGTTTCCTGGAGCGTTAAGAGGAGAAAAGTTAATTATCTCTCGCCCATTTTTATAACCGGGGATAGCGATGATACGTGAGATATTGGCCTTCGTATTCCTGACGGCGTTCCTCTTCATCAACCTATCCCTGATTCTGATGAGAACCTTTGGCAGCATCGCCGGGGTGACGTGGAGGAAGGTTTTAAGAGTGGACGTACCGGAGAACGAAAAGAAGGGTATCGAGAGGATTTACACATTGGCCTGGATAGCCGTTGGGGCTTGGGCATTCCTCAAGCTCTGGGGGGCCAGCTGGAGCGCGGCATTCTTTGGCTTTCTCGCCTTCAGGAGCGGGGCAAACATTACTAAGACCCTAATCTACGGCCTCCACGACCAGAGAATCATAGAGGAGTACACGGAAGATAGCAGGGTTCTGAGAATAATCGGGATGGCCACCAAGCTATCGATACTGCTGGAAACGATTTTCGTTGTGGCGTTTGCGCTCGCATACAAGGCTTTCTCGGTAACACTCAGCCCAAGCGGCATGAGCGTGAACATCATCATCCTCTCCCTCTGGCTCGCCGGGCTAGCCTTTGGACTGCTCTTTGGCTGGTTCATAGCCAGAAACAACCGTGGAATACTGCTGAGGAACGCTATAGCCACGGTGGGCTTTTTCGCCACCAGAAAGGGGAAAAAGAAAACCGAGGAAACCGTTGAGAAAGCCAAGAAAGCTCCCGAAAAACTTCGTTCAAAGTTCCCGAAGCTGAGAAAATAACCTTTTTAAAATTCGCCTCTTTTCTTCCAACATGCTCAAGTGCTCGCTCTGCATCCACGATGAGAGAACCGCGAAGATAGACATCATTGACGGAAAACCAATCTGCAGGGAGTGTCAGGTTTATCTGAGGCATCCAATCGACAGGGAAAAAATCCGTGCCGAGCTTGGAGAGCTCATGAAGGACGTTGAGAAGGCAATCGTTGCCTACTCCGGGGGAAAGGACAGCGTTGTTGCGCTCTACCTGGCGAAGGAGACCTACAAGATTCCGGAACTGGAGGCGATAATGGTCGACCACGGCCTAATGGCGAAGGAAGCTATAGAGAACGCCCAGAGAATAGCCGAAGCGCTTGAGGTTCCCTTCAAGGTTCTGCGCTACGACTACTCCGACATCTTCCGCGAGGCCCTTCTCAAGGGGGAATCCCCCTGCAGACGATGCTCCAGGAGAACGATGGAGAAGCTGAGGAAGTACGCCCTCCGAAACGGCTACCGATACATAATAACAGGCCACGAGCTTCCATTCGGCCACCACCCGTACAGGCTCATGAGCGGGGGAGTAATCCAGGTAAGGCTCCTGTCCATGATGACCGAAAGGGAGAGGCTCGAAATTCTGAGAAAGCTCCCCTTCGAGTTTCCGGAGTTACCCGGCTACACCACCAATTGCCTGGTTCTGGGACCTGCACTGGAGCGCTACTGGGAGGTTCACGGCCACAGCTTCGAGCAGAGGAGGATAGCGGCGCTCGTGAGATACGGTCTCATGGAGAGGGATAAGGCCGAGAAAGAGCTTTCGAAGCCCAACGTCCCGGAATGGCAGAGAGAGTTAGTCTTCAAAAAGCTTGGAATATATTAAGAACAACTGTGATTAAGAGTCGCCCGAGAGAAGTGTCAGCCCGATGCTCACCAGAACTATCGCCACAGAGGGAGATGCTCACCAGAACTATCGCCACAGAGGGAGAGAGCGGCCACCACCAGAGGGTGTAGATGGCGTTCTGGGTAAAAGCTTCGGCCACAAAGGAGCCCCAGTTGACACCGGGGATTATCTGGAAAAGGCCGAGTACCGAGATTATGGCTATCATCTGGGCGAAGAGGAGCGTGGAGTAGGAGAGGGTATACGGCACCACTGCCTTCATTATATGCCTGAGGATTATGGCCATATCACCCGCCCCCAAAGCCCTCGCCGACTCTATGTACTCCTGGACTTTCTCGTGCATGACGATGCCCTTAACGGCACTCGCAAACTTCCCGACGAGGAGCAGGGACAGCACGAGGGCCAGTTCAAGGGTTCCCATCTCAAGCTTGCCGTGGGAACCCGTCGAGGAGAGGACGAATATTATCACTATCGCCAGGGGGAGGTAGGGAATGGAGTTCAGGGCTTCCAGCAGAACCGAAACTGCATCCCCAAACCGGTTCTCGTAATAGCCCGAGCCGATGCCCAGGAAGAGGCCGACGATTATTATCAGCAAGGTCGTTAAAGATGCCAGGATCAGCGTGTTCACAGTCGAACCGACGAAGCCCACCCACAGATCTCTGCCCTTGTAGTCCGTGCCGAGGAGACCGTAGGTGTCGCCAATTATCGCCGCCTTAACTCCCGCCGGATTGACCTGAACGGTGTAGTTTCCGGAAAGGGGCTTCTTAGTCCCGTCCATGAACAGAGCCTGGGCCGGCGTTATGAACGCCAGGTCCTCCCGTTTCATCCCAAGTTCCTCAATGGCAAAGCGCCTCGCCTGGAGCGCCAGCTCAACGTTCGAGTTAACGCTCGTGGTGCCGTTTATCGTCCCCCTAAGTTTAACAACCTTTCCATCGGGGCGGAATATCGTTATGGACACCCTTCCTTTCCCCTCAAGCAGGATGTTGGAGGGGGCTCTTCTGGTCACGATGTAGTCAAGGGACCCCCTGAAGGCGACGGTTTTGGACGAGTCACCAAGCCACACTGGTTTAGCTCCCCTCGGATAGTCAACCCAGAAGATGTAGTTGTCCCAGTTGTCGAGCTTGGCCTCATCCAGGGTGGCGTAGGAGACAGTTGTGAAAAGGAGGAACGCAACTAATATTGCCGCACCGAGCGTTCTTCTCCTCATGCCGTCCCCCTCGGTTCCAGCTTTATCGAGAGAACCTCAACGGTCATCGAGACTAGGAAGTTCAGAAGAACCAGCACCATGACAACGAAGGCAAAAGTCCCAGGGAAGAAAAACACGCTGTCAGGGGTTATGATGAGCGTTGATGCGAGTACAGTCCCCAGACCGTTGAGCTTGAAGAGGTAATCAACGACGAGAACCAGCGTTTGAATCTCAATGAAGTTCTGGAGCCAGACGTGCATTACCGGAACTATGGAGGCCCTCACGATGTGCCTCTTCACCCTCCTCTCGGGCAGACCCATCGCCCTCTTTGCTTCAACGTAGAACTGCCCGAACTCCTCCCTCATAACGACGGTTATACCCTCCGCGAGCCCCCATGAGGCAACGAGAAGCACGGAGAGGACAGGAAAGACAAAATAGGCGAGCATTCTCAAGCCAGAGCCTTTAAGGCCGTTCGCCAGATCGGACGGTATGGGGGAGTAGATTATGAGAAGGAAGAAGAGAACAACGAAGAACCACACCGGGATGCCGTTGAAGGTTCTGGCAGCAGTTTGAAGGAAGCCGTAGAAGCGCTCGTTCTTCACGGCCCTAAACGAGAGCAGAAGCGCCAGAAGGACAACGGCTACCTCAACCATGACGAGGAAAATAAGGGTGTTGTAAACGAAACCCCAGCTCGGCTTAAGGAAACCGTAGAGGTAGCTCCAGCCCCGTTCCCGGGAAGGCCCGAGAAGGTCCTTAAAGGTGAGCACCAAGTACTCCAGACCGACCCTGAGACTCGACTTTCCCAGCTCGGGGTGGTTTTTAGGGGCGATATACTTGACGTAGTATTCTATCGGGTCCATACCGAGCCTCTCGGCCACGGCCACTACATTCTTGGCGTTTGGGTTGTACTGGAAGAAATCAATGGCCTCAAGGTAGGCCCTCTTTTCCACAACCCCCTTTATAGCGTATCCGAGAACGAGGGCCACCAGGAGGGTCACTATGGCGTATCTGATTACTATCCTCCCAAGGGACAAAGAGGCACCCCCAGAGAGACGGTGTGGTTCTAACTCGTGACGATAAAAATTCCCGACAATTCTTAAAAGGTTTACTCTTAATTAAAACCTGTGCAACAAGTCCCAAAAGGAGAGAATTATCAGAGAAAAAACATCACACAAGGTAACCCCTCAGAACCCTACGGGCGGTCTCCAGGACTTCTTCCCGTGACACTTTGAAGCCGCCGCCCCTTGCGAGGGCCTCACTGCCGCCGCCACCGCCGCCGACCTGGGAAAGAACCTCCCTCAGGAGGTCACTCATTGAGAGCCCCTTGACTTCCCTGTTCTTGGCGAATATGGCGTAGTTCTCGCCGGCCACCAGGGCCACAGTGCCGGGGTTCTTATCAACGAGGTAAACCACGAAGGCCTGGGCGTCTTTCATCGGGGCGTCCTCGATGTACGAGACGACCCTTATTCCGTTGATCTCCTCGGCGTCCTCCAGCAGGGCCTTCGCCTTCCATCTCCAGAGTTCCCTTCTAAGGCCGTCTTTTTCCTCATTAAGCCTTTCGATTTCTGCCTTGAGTTCCTCCACGCGCTCGACGAGCGGGCGGTTCTTGTTCGGCATCTCATCGAGGCTCAGCCAATAGTCAGCCATAAGCTCGTCCAGATACTTAAGCGCCCTGTTTCCGCAGACGAACTCGATGCGCCAGAGCTTCCTGCTCTTCCGGTAGAAGTTGACCACCTTTATGATACCGACCTCACGGGTGCTCCTCACGTGTGTCCCGCCGCAGGGTATCACGTCAACCTCGGGAATGGAGACTATCCTTATCGGGGGCCTGACTTTATCGGAGAGCTCCTTCCGGAGCTTTTTTCTGAGCTCATCAGGAAGCTTCTCGTAAACCTCCACCTCAACCGGAAGATCCGACCAGACGATTCCGTTGGCGGCTTTCTCAACCTCAAGAACCATCTCCCACGTGAGCTCGCCGGGGTAGTCGATTTCAATCTTGTTGTATTTCTCGAATATCTGGAAACCGGTCGTGTTGGCGCCGTAGAGGTCCTTGAAGACCGCTGAAAGGATGTGCTGTCCGGTATGCTGGCGCATGTTCTCGTAGCGCCACTCGGCATCGAGGATTAGCCTCACCGGCTCGCCCGGCTCTGGAAGGCGGCCCTCAAGTTTCCCCTCGTGCCATATCTCGTCCTTTCCCTCGACCTTTTCGACGGTTATCCTGAAGCCCTCGCCGGCTATTATCCCCCTGTCGGAGGGCTGACCGCCACCTTCGGGGTAGAAGATAGTCCTGTTGAGAAGGACTCTAACCTTCTTGTCGCTTTTTTCAACCCTCTCGACCCTCGCCCCTGCTTCCCACAGATAGGCGTTCTTGTAGAACAGCTTTTCCGTCATGTCACCACCAGGAAGAAAAGGGAGGCTGGAAATAAAAGGGTTGCCGTCAGGAGCCCTCGGCCTGGGTTCTGGCTTCTATCAAAGCCTTGACCCTCTTCAGCCTGAAGAAGTTTTCGCGCTCCATCTCGTCGAGGCGCTGCTTGATGAACTTGACGGTGGCTTCCATCCTGGGGATTATGATGTACTCAAGGGCATTGACGCGCCTCTTGGTGACCTCTATCTCCTTCGCGAGCCTCTTGAGGGTCTCCTCCACCTCGGCCAGGCGGACGGCCAGGTCAAGAACCTCCTCGAACTTCCCGGCGGCGAGGTCGACCTTGGCCGAGCTGGAAACGAAGGCGTAGCCTCTCTCGTCCGCGCTTCTCCTGAAGGATTCTGCCTCTATGAGAGGAACGGGGACGCCCATTACGTTCCTCCTTCTTATCTCGACCTCTCTGTTGGGCTTGACCGAGAGGCCTATCTCCCTGAGGCGCAGGGTTCCGACGTCTATCTCCGCCGCCTGGAGTGCCGAGAACGCCTCCGCCATCTTCCTGCCCAGCTCTTCCCTAAGTTGGAGCGCCTCGTCGTATATCGTGAAGAACTCCATGACCAAGGCGTCCTGCTTGTCCTTGAGGAGCTTGTGGCCCTTTTTGGCCAGCTTAATGCGCCTCTTGAGGTTCAGGAGCTCCATACGGGTGGGCTTGACGTTGAGCAGCTCTGCCATCTCGACCACCTAAAAGTTAAGGGGAGGTCAGCCCTCCCTCTTCCTGTACTTCGGGTGGTACTTGAGGATGTACTCCTTCCTGACACGCTTAAGCTCGCTCTCCGGGAGTTCAGCGAGGAGTTCCCAGCCAAGGTCGAGGGTCTCCTCGATGCTCCTGTCCTCGTCGTAGCGCTGGGCGACGAATTCACGCTCAAACCTGTCAGCGAACTTGAGGTACTTCCTGTCGGTCTCGCTGAGTGCCTCCTCACCAACAACGGCGACGAGGTCCCTAAGCGAGCGCCCCTCAGCGTAGGCAGCGTAGAGCTGCTGGCTGAGCTGCGGGTGGTCTTCCCTGGTCATTCCCTTACCAATACCGTCCTTCATCAGACGGCTGAGGCTCGGGAGAACGTCAATGGGCGGGTAGATACCCTTTCTGTGCAGCTCCCTGCTGAGGACTATCTGTCCCTCGGTGATGTAACCGGTCAAATCCGGAATCGGGTGGGTGATGTCGTCGTCCGGCATCGTCAGGATGGGCACCTGGGTGATGGAACCCTTCCTGCCCCTAACCCTTCCAGCGCGCTCGTAGATGGTCGCCAAGTCGGTGTACATGTAACCGGGATAACCGCGCCTTCCTGGAACCTCTTCCCTCGCCGCGGAAATCTCACGCAAAGCTTCTGCGTAGTTGGTCATGTCGGTGAGTATAACCAGAACCTGCATGTCGTAGTCGAAGGCGAGGTATTCGGCAACCGTCAGCGCCATACGCGGGGTGATGATGCGCTCGATGGCCGGGTCGTCTGCTAGGTTAAGGAAGAGGACGGCCCTCTCTATTGCACCGGTCTCCTCGAAGCTCTTCTTGAAGAAGTTAGCTTCTTCGTAGGTGATACCCATGGCCGCGAAAACTACCGCGAACTGCTCCTCTTCACCGAGGACCTTCGCCTGCCTGGCTATCTGCGCAGCGAGCATGTTGTGTGGAAGACCTGAACCGCTGAAGATTGGTAACTTTTGACCGCGGATGAGGGTGTTCATTCCGTCTATGGCGGAGACACCGGTCTGGATGAAGTCCCTCGGGTAGGCACGGGCAACGGGATTGAGGGGAGCACCGTGAACGTCGCGCCTGTCCTCGGGGATTATGTCCGGGCCTCCGTCTATCGGCTTTCCGATGCCGTTGAAGACCCTGCCGAGCATGTCCATGCTGACCGGAACCTTGAGGGTCTCGCCGGTGAAGCGGACGCGCGTCGTTTTGACGTCGAGGTCGCGCGTTCCCTCGAAGACCTGAACGATTGCCATGTCCTGCCTGGCCTCAAGCACCTGCCCCTTCCTCTTCTCCCCACTCTCGGTCTCTATCTCGACGACCTCACCGTAGGCGACGCCCTTAACACCTTGGACGATCATGAGCGGTCCGTAAATCTTGCTAACGGTTGAGTACTCCATTCCAGGCATCGACATCACGCTCCATACCTCTTAAAGAGCTCCTCAAACTGCTCGTTCGTCTCATCGATGAGGGCTTTGACCTTCTCTATCTCCGGCTCGAACTTCATACGACCTATCTTCTCCCTGACCGGGAGCTTGGCTATCTCGTCAACCGGAACTCCCCTGTCAACGGCCTCCATGGTCTTCTCGTAGAAGTTGAGGATAACCCTCATCATGGTGACCTGCTTCTTCGGCGGGCAGTAGGTGTCGACCTCGTCGAAGGCATCCTGCTGGAGGAAGTCCTCACGTATCATCCTTGTCACAATGAGTATGGCCTTCTCCCTGTCCGGCAGTGCATCCGGACCGACGATCCTGACTATCTCCTGAAGTTCGGCCTCCTTCTGGAGGAGCGCCATTGCCTGGTCGCGCATCTTCCTCCACTCGGGGTCAACGTTCTTGTGCCACCAGTCCTGAATGGAGTCGATGTAGAGGGAATAGCTCCTCAGCCAGTTGATCGCCGGGAAGTGCCTTCTCCTGGCCAAGTCGGCATCGAGGGCCCAGAATACCTTGACGACTCTCAAAGTGTTCTGGACGACCGGCTCGCTGAAGTCTCCACCGGGCGGCGAAACGGCACCGATGACGGAAACACTTCCAATCCTCTCGTCGCTTCCGAGTGTAACAACCCTTCCAGCTCTCTCATAGAACTCCGCTATCTTGCTCGCGAGGTATGCCGGGTAACCCTCCTCACCGGGCATCTCCTCAAGCCTTCCGGAAATCTCACGGAGCGCTTCCGCCCACCTGCTCGTGGAGTCGGCCATCAGAGCCACGTCGTAGCCCATGTCCCTGAAGTACTCGGCTATTGTAATTCCGGTGTAGATTGAAGCCTCCCTGGCCGCGACCGGCATGTTCGAGGTGTTGGCTATGAGAACGGTCCTCTCCATGAGTGGCTTTCCGGTCTTCGGGTCCTTGAGCTTCGGGAATTCCTCAAGCACATCAGTCATCTCGTTTCCGCGCTCTCCACAGCCTATGTAAACGACGACCTGCGCGTCGCTCCACTTGGCGAGCTGGTGCTGGGTAACGGTCTTACCTGAACCGAAGGGACCCGGAATTGCCGCGGTTCCACCCTTTGCCTGGCTGAAGAAGGTGTCGATGGTTCTTTGTCCCGTGATGAGCGGAACCTCCGGTGGGAGCTTCCTCTTGTAGGGCCTCTTAACACGGACGGGCCAGCGGTGGTACATCTTGAGCTCCTCAATGGTTCCGTCGGGCTTCTTGACCTTCGCAATGACCTCCTCGATGGTGTAGTCACCCTCCTCGACTATCTCCACTATCTCTCCCTCAACCCACGGCGGAACGAGGATCTTGTGCTCGATAATACTCGTTTCTGGAACAACACCGAGGACGTCGCCCCCGACGACCTTGTCCCCGACCTTAACCTTTGGCGTGAAGTGCCACTTCTTGTCCCTTGGCAGAGCAGGGGCGGTAAGGCCCCTCGCTATGAAGTCACCGCTCAGCTCTCTGAGAACCTCGAGAGGCCTCTGAATTCCGTCGTACATTGCGGTGAGCAGTCCGGGGCCGAGCTCGACGCTCAGTGAAGCGCCGGTTCCCTCAACCGGCTCACCCGGTCTTATACCTGCAGTTTCTTCATAGACCTGAATGACTGCTTTGTCCCCCTCAAGGCGAATGATTTCTCCTATAAGCCCCATTTCGCCGACGCGAACCACTTCGTACATCTTGGAGCCTTTCATTCCGTCGGCAACGACGAGCGGACCGGTAACGCGAATTATCCTTCCCATTTCCCTTCACCTCTTCAGCTCAACACCAATTGCCCTTCTAACTATCTCCTTGATGGCCTCTTCACCTAGCCTGGAGCCGGACTTGTCCGGCACCTGAAGGATGATTGGAACGGTAACCTCAGGGAGTTCAACCTTCTCAACGAATCTCTCGGTTATCAGGATTATTCCAATGTCGTCCCTCTCGACGAGCTCCTTCAGCTTGTTCCGGAGCCTCTCCATATCAAGGGGAGTATCGTCGAAGGAATAAACCTCATGGGCACCGGCCAGCCTGAAGCCGAGCGCGGTGTCCTTGTCGCCAAGCACGGCTATCTTCATGCAACATCACCCGCGAGTTCCTTTATCCTCTCAGGGTGAACGCCGTCCTCGATGAGCTTCGCTATCGCCCTGAGCTTTCTGACTTCCCTCTCCTTCTGGAGGATGTAGCTCAACGGAGCCGCAACGCTGAGCGGGTAGAACCTGTTGAGCTCGTTCATCCTCTCAAGGATGTGCCTCTCAAGGGCCCTCTCGAGGACACTGAGATCCCTCTCGACTTCCTCCCTGACGTCCCTGATGACCTTGCCGTACTTGGTGGAGTCCAGCTCTGCCAAGGCCATGCTCAGGTCGTCGACGTGGAGGAGCGGGTCCAGCTTTACGCTTCCTCCAGGGATTATCAGCGGCCTTATCTCCTCCGCGGTCATTCCGGCGGACTTTGCCCTGAGGACGGTGAGTATGTTGGCCTTATCGATTTTGAGCCTGACGAACTCCTCGAGTATAACCCTCTCGTCGTCCTTCCTTGAGAGAGCATAGCGGAGGAGCTTTCCGTAGTGCATCCTGTAGAGTTCGGTCTCAAACTCCTGGAGCGATATCTCTCCGAGGAGCAACTTCTGGTAGGGTTCCTCGTAGGGTGTGCCCTCAAGGATTACGAGTATCTCCTCCATGGTCTTTGCCTCGGCCATGGCCTTGACCTTTGGAAGCATCGGGCCTATCTCCATGACGTAGTCGCCCGCAACCTCGCCGGCGAACTTGGCCTTGACGACACTCGCTATGTTTCTGACGTCCCACTCCTCGAGCATGAACCTGAAGAACGGACTGACCCTCTTCGGGAGGATCTTGATCATCAGCTCGTAGGTCCCGGCAAGGGCCTTTTCTAGGGCTCTCTCTATCTCCTCGACGGTGTAGGCCGAAACATCGGTGAGGTAGTCCTTGTAGTCGGTGTCCTCCAGGCTAACGACGAAGTTCTGAAGCGTCCTGCTCTCGGCCAGCTCGTTGAACCTCTGCTCGCTCAGGAGCTTCGCCTCCATGGCCTTTATCCTGGCGTTGGGGTATGAATATGGGGTGTACTTCCACACTATCCTGGCCGTCTTGTATCCCACCCAGGTGAATACTACAGCCAGCGTCGTGTTTAGGATTCCGCTTACGGCTCCTGCTTCCATTAACCTCACCCGAAGAGAGCCTTGGCTATCTCTGCCCTCAGTTCACTCTCAAACCTCTCTATCCTTGACTCGAAGGTGTTGTCGACCCTAACAGAGCCATCAGGGGTCTCAACTAGGACACCGCCTATGGTCGATATCGGCTCACCGAGGCTTATCTCCACGTCCCTTCCGAGCTTTGCCGCAACAGTCTTTCTGAACTCCCCGAGCTTGCTCTCAAGGAGCTTCAGGGTCTTCACGTTGGAGCGGATAATGCACGCCTCCCCACCGAGTTCTTCGAGGGCCTTGACTGTGAGGTCAACGAGCATCGGGAAGTACTCCTCCTCGGGAAGCTCAGCCAGCCTCTCCTTGAGGGCGGTTATTACCTCCTGGATGAGCTCTTCCTGGACCTCAAGGCGCTTCTTCCTGACCTCAAGCCTTGCGTTGGCTATTATGCGCTGCCTTTCCGTCTCGGCCTGGGTCTGGGCCTTCCTGAGTATCCACTCGGCCCTCGCTTCGGCCCTCTTTCTCGCTTCTTCCTTAATCTTCTCCGCCTCCTTCTGGGCCTCGCTGAGTATGTACTGTATCTTCTGCTCCGCTTCCCTGTTTATCTCCTGGATGATCAGCTCTGCTCCTTCCATCCTCCTTCCTCCTTGGTCTATAAAGAAAGTTTGCGGGAGTCAGAAGCCGACTCCGGTAACTATCATGATCAGGGCACCGACGAGACCGAAGATGGCCATGGTTTCTGCCATAGCTGAGAATATGATTCCCTGGGTGAAGGTCTTCGGGTTCTTGGCGACTGCACCGATGCTCGCGCTGGCGATGATTCCCTGCGGTATTGCCGAGAGACCTGTGAGGCCGACGGTGAGACCTGCACCTAGGAGGATGGCGCTCTTAACGATGTTGTCCATGCTGTTCGGGTCGGTGAACTTGAAGCCGCCACCGAGGATTCCAGAGACCATCAGGATTAGGAACAGCGTAATGAGGCCGTAAATACTCTGGGTCATTGGCAGACCCTCAAGGATGAGGGCGTTCTTAAAGTTCCTCTCATCCTCGGCGACGACTCCGGCCGCTGCGGCACCGGCTATACCGACACCAAAGGCCGAAGCTGCTCCAGCTATTCCTGCGGCGAGGGCCGCACCGAGGGATACGTAAACTATCGGGTCCATCTTTCATGCACCTCCTTAAGCTTCAAACTCCAGTTCGGAAACTTCTCTTTTAGCCCTGAAGGGCTGGAAGGGTTTACCTTCACCTGAGTAGAACGTGCCGAAAAATTCAACGTACTGAAGACGGAGCGAGTGGACGAACGCTCCGAGGGCGTTGATGGCGACCGAAAACAGCTGGCCGCCGGCAAACAGTATGATTCCGATGAGTATGCCTATGGGAACGGGGCCGATGCTTATGCCCCAGACCATCTGGGCAAGTATGTTGACGACCATGGCTATTCCAGCCGTCGCTAGGGCGAGTGCCATGAGCCTCGCGTAGCTGAGCCAGCTGCCCACGAAACCGAAGAAGTCCGAGATGACCAAAAGAACCGCCAGTGCACCGTTCTTGAGCTCGCTGAGTACGAAGAGAGCCAAGCCAACTCCGAAGAGCGCCTTGCCGGGCATGTTCAGTGCTGGGTTTTTACTGGAGAGGAACAGGAAGGTTATTCCAAGTATTATGAGCATCCACGAGAGCTGGTCGAGTATCGCGTCCTTAACCTCGCCGTTCCTGAGCTTGACTATGAAGCCGACGGTGTAACCCGTGAAGAGGTGGGCTATACCTATCGCGAGAGCAAGCTGAAGCACTACTAGTGCATCCTGGAAGGTGTCCCAGACGCGCGGGACTGTGAAGCCGGCTAGATCAAAGGCGTTGCCAAAGTAGCTGCCGAAGATAACACCCATTGCCATGGTGAAGAACGAGCTTATAAGCAGGGTGTAGGCGAACTTGTAGGTGCCGTCGTTGAACTTCCTGTGCCCCTTGACGAGGAGCGCGGCTATTATTGCTATTATGAGGCCGTACATGAAGTCGGTGAGCATGAATCCGAAGAAGAACGAGTAGGTGAAGGTTATTATCGGCGTCGGGTCTATCTCGTTGTACTTGGGGACGCCGTACATCTCGGTGAGCATCTCGAAGGGCCTGGCCCAGGATGGATTTTTCAGCTTTATCGGAATCTCGTCGAGTTCTTCTTTGCTCGGCTCCCTGATGTTGATGTAAGCAGTACCTTTGGTCACCCTCTTGATGCCGTCCAGAACCCGGGGGACATCGCTCCTTGGGAGCCAGCCGGTTAAAGCGAAGGTCATGTTGGTTCTGGCGAGCATCGGGAGAACCGTTGCCTTGTCGCGCTCGTTCTCCATGAGCTCCTGGTAGAAGACGACGTCCTCGTAGTACTTCTCGGCAAGCATCTCCGCGTCTTTCCTGGCGCTCTCAAGCTCCTCCTCCTTTCTCCTGAGCTTCTCCTCGTAGACCGCTATGAGCTCCTTGGGGGTTCCCTCACCCTCGGGAACCTCTAGCCTCTCAAGAGAGTACTTGGCCAGAATCGGGTTGGCTCTGTCGTAGTCGACCTTGAGGAAGACGAAAACCGCCAGAACTTTGTCCTTCAGCTCCTTCGAGACTATGACAGCCCTGTTCTCAGTAGCCTTGGTGACCTCCTCAACGAGGGCCTTGAACTTGTTCCTGTCAACGGTTCCGACGACGATTTCAAGCATGTCGGTCGATTTGAGATACGAAACGTCAAGGTTGAGCGTCGAGAGGAGTTCCAGTATCGCTATGTCACCCTTTATCCTCTCGATTTCAGTCTGGGTTGAGGTTATCTTGCCCTCAACCGCCTTTATCTCCGGCTCGACGGCGCTGAGAAAGTCTTCAACGTCCCTGATAAGCCTCTCGATTCCCTCGTACTTGTACTTCTTCCTCGCCCTCTCCTTTGGGAAGATGAACTCCTTTATGCCGCCTCCGGTGGACTTTCGGTAGGCCTTCAGGAAATCAACGAGCCTTGAGATGGTTATACTGTACGAGGCAGCCTTCCTGTGATACTCGTTGGGTGAATCCTTCTGGGCTATCTCGACGTCGAGTTCCCTTATTTCAACCATGCCGTTCTCGTGGAGATAAGTCAGGAGACTGTCCTTGTAGCGGTTGAGCGTGATGACTTCTACCTTGACCATCTCTTCAGGCTTGAACATTTCAGCCCCCTCTCACGAGCGCTATTCCAGCGGAGATGGCCCTCTCGAAGTTGTTCGTGGCCTTGACCTTGAGCTCCTCGATCTCGGAGTCGCCCTCCTCAAGTATTCTCTTGGCCTCCTCCTCACCCTCGAGGCGGGCCTTCTCGATGAGGGATTCTGCGTTTTTCTCGGCCTCTTCAACTATGCTCTTTTCGAGAAGCTTGGCCTCCTCGCGGGCCTTGAGGACTATCTCCTTGGCCTCTTCCTTGGCCCTCTCGATCCTCTCCTCGGCCTGCTTCTCTGCATCGACAATCTGCTTGATGACGTCCTCCATGATTAGCCCCCCAATGACACCGAAAACAGGTGATCCTCACGCCACCTTTGGCTTCCCTAATTGGTTTAAATAGTTTTTGGCCCACCAACCGAGGATTTGACGATGAAAGAACAAAAATGGGCATAAAAGTTGAAAAAAATGTCATATTAACTTTCGCTGTTGGGTTTTTTCTTTTCCAGGAGCTTCTTCACATCGTCCAGAACGCTGTTCTTGGCAAATATTATGAGCTGTCCCTTCTCTGGAAGCTTCGTATCGCCTGACGGAATTATGAGGTTGCCCTTCTCGTCGTAGACAGCAACCATAAGCGCGTCCCTCGGCAGCTTCAGGTCCTTGACCAGCTTACCGGCTATCTCACTGTCACCGTTTATGCTGAAGCGGACTATTTCAGCACCTTCCTTCGGGAAGAGCACCCTATCAAAGCCCGGCGTGACTATGTTCCTGCTGATGTATTCAGCCGCTATCTCCTCGGGTGAGATCACGAAGTCGAAGTAGCGCTTGAGGTCGGTGACCTCCTCGAATATGCGCCTGTTTTGTGGGTTGCTTATCCTGAGCGACGTCTTGATCCTCGGATTGAGGTGCTTCGCCAGTATGCAGGCGAGCAGGTTGGCATCATCCTTGCCCGTCAAGGCCGCAAAGGCATCGGCCTGCTTTATGTTGGCCTCTTCCAGCGTTTTCGGGTCGGTGGCATCGCCCTCGATGACCAAGCCGTTTATGAGGAGGGAGAGCTCCTTGGCGCGCTCCTTGTCCATCTCTATTATCGTTACGTCGTGTCCCTCCTCCTCCAGCATCTTGGCCACGAGGTAGCCGACCCTTCCGGCGCCCATTATAACGACGAACATCAGTCCTCACCGAGGAGGTATTTGGCTATTTCAGCGTAGGCTGGCCTGGTTATCAGGATTCCGATGAGCACACCCAGTATCGTCGTGAAGGCGAATCCCTTGAGCGTTCCGACGAAGTAGACCAGCAGAAAGCTCATGGCCGCTATCGTAGTCGCTGCTGACGCGAATATGACGAAGAACGCCCTCCCCATCCTCTTGAGAACGCTGGAGCGTCTGCTTATCTTGGTGCTCTTTTCCCCTCCGATTAGCTCGTCGGTTATGACTATCTGCTGGTCAACGCCCGTACCTATGGCCGCAATGATACCCGCGATACTGGGCAGATCGAGGTTCCACTTGATAAGCGCCGCAAAGCCGAGGATGATTATCGCTTCAAAGAGGCTGGTGCTCGCGACAGGTATTGCTATCCTCCACTTCCTGTAGTGGAAGTAGACGATGAGCAGGACCGTTATCAGCGCACCTATGCCCGCGTAGAGAGCCTGCGTCCTGAAGCCCTCTCCAAGGCGCGGGGATATGAACTCCATTCCCACGACGCTGAGCTTGACCGGGAGCGAACCACTCTTGAGGACGGTGTAGATAGTGCTGGCTTCCTGCTCGGCCGTGAGCCTGTCGGGGGCACTTCCTGTTATCTGAACGTCCTGCTGGGGCTCTCCAACCGTGAGGCCCTCACCAAGGGAGTACGGGCCGTAGAGTCCAAGAACCCTGACTATGAGCGCGTGATCACTCTCGCCCTGGGCCCTTGGAACGTACCTCACCGTGATGTTCATTCCCTCAAGCTGGGCCTGAAGCTCCCCCGGGACGTCAACGAGGACTATCTTGTCCTTACCCTGAGCGAGCTTGGCTATTTCATCGGCGCTCTGGTTTGCGTAGGCAACGACGCTTATGTTGAAGGCCTTGCCAATCCTCTCCAAGAGCGTCGGTGCCTCCGGGGCCTCAGCGTTGAACTCCGAGCTGTTCATCGTCTTGTAAACGCTCTCTGGGACAACCATCAGGGAGTTGACCGGCGGGTCAAGGAACATGTCAACGGGCCAGCCCTTCTTACCGTAGGCCAGCTCGGCGAATTTCTCCGCGGCGCTCTTTGAAATCCTGAATGGAACCGCCCAGCTGTTGTCAGGCTTTATCTGATAGATTCCAACGTACTCCACGTCATTTCCTGTTCCAAAGACAACGCCGTTGAACTCCATGTAGAAAACACCCTGGCTCTCAATGACGCTCTTTATCTGATTTGCTTCCTCAGGAGAGGTGACGTTGGCAACTTTAATGAGGACTATCTGGTCTCCCTGGGCCTCAACGGTTATGTCCCTCAGACCGAGGGTGTTCAGCCTCTTCTGAAGGGAGTCCGTTACGAGCCCCATGGTCTTGGTGTCAACGGGGTGTTCCGTCTGGGCAACGAGAGCAACACCACCGCTTATGTCTATACCAAAGGTCAGCCCATTCACATACAGAGAAGCTATGGAACCTATGATGAACAGCGTGAGCAGGATTATCCTCCAGTTCAGGAGGAGCTTTTTGGTTCTTCTCTTCATGATTTACCACCCCTTGCCTCTCTGGTGAGGTACCACTTCAGGACTCCAGCGTTGAGAACCCACGTGTTCATGAAGTCCGCGAGCAGACCAAAGATGAGGACTATGGCGATGTTGTCGATGGTCTGCGAGGTCGAGATTACCCAGAGTATCAGCAGGGCACCCAGCGTAGTTGTGCTCATCGTGAAGCCCGTCGAAACGGCCGAGAGATAGGCCTTATCTATGGAATCCTCCTTTCTCCTCAGGAGCTTGGTGGTGAGAAGGATATTGCTGTCGACGGTGTAACCTATGAGCATGAGCAGGGCCGCTATCGTGGCGGTGGTGAGCTCTATTCCAAAGAGCCCCATCAGGGCAACTGCTATCGTCATGTCCGAGAGGGCCGAGAAGATTATCGTGAGCGATGGAACGAGGTTCCTGAAGAACAGGAAGACCACGACCGCCATGGCGAGGAACGCAAAGGCCAGCGCCCTGATTCCCTGCTGTTGGGCGATTTCACCGAATGTCGGCTGAACCTCGCTGTGAGTGTATTCCGCGTTTGGGTACTTATCCTTCATGGCGTCGATTATTTTGAGCGGGTTAGTGCCTATGGGGGCGTAAACTCTGACGCCGCTGGCTTCCACACCGGTGAAGCTTTCGACCCTGACGTCAACGCCGATTTTATCGCTTAGGTATTTTGCAAGCTCATCGGGGTTGGCATTAACCCCATAGGCTGTAACCACAACACCGCCGCGGAGATCAATTCCAAGCGTTGGAAAGTTGACCGCGAGAAGCATCAGCGCTATCACGAAGACCGCGAGGGGGTACATTATCATCTTCTTGTACTCCATCCGCGCCAGAAAGCTCAGTTTTTCCTGCTTCATCGCCCTCACAGAATTCCCTGCGCTGGGCTTGGACTTTGATTTGGACTTCGACATACCTTCACCCCTTCGTGAGTTTTCGCAAACTTGTCGTTAGTTGGAGGTATGAGTTTTAAAATTAGTGGTTCACACTTAAAAAGGCCCATCGGTTAGGGGAATTAAACGAGGTGGAGAAGGGATTTAATCTATGAAAGAGCCTTCAAATCGGGATTAAGAGGAATCCATCACGAACTTTCAGAAAATTTCCATAACGGCCAGGATATAACCGTTCAATACATTCCAGGCCAATTGAGAGCAGTTCAACGCCAGAACGACCAGTTCACAGCTCTCCACTTTAGGGCTTAACTTTAAAAAGGGTTCGTAATAGGAGCAACAAGAGGTGAGAGCCATGGTCGAGATAGAGACGATAGGGTTCCACTACGTTGTTGAGGCGGCTGGCTGTGACCCCGAAATCCTCGGTAACGCTGACAAGATAAGAGAGATATTCCTAGAGGCTGCCAAGGTTGGTAAAATGGAGGTCAAGGCGAGCTATTTCTTCAAGTTCTCGCCGACCGGTGTCAGCGGCATGGTCATCGTCGCCGAGAGCCACATCTCAATACACACCTGGCCCGAGAAGGGCTACGCGGCTTTGGACGTCTACACCTGCGGAACCACCGCCGACCCTGAGAAGGCCGTTGACTACATTCTCGAACAGCTCAAGGCCAAGTACGCTCACGTGAGTGAGATAAAGCGTGGAATAGAGGAGGACGACGAGACCTTCACCCACATGATACTGACCTGGGAAGAGAGCCTGAGGAAAAACGGGGATTAAAGAAGTTTCTCAATCTCCTTTATCCTTTCGAGGGCATCGCCGAGAACTTTTCTCACATTTTCGAGCTTCGCTTTGAGCTCGTGATTCTCTTCCTCAAGGGTCCTGATTCTCTCTTCAAGCTCCTCCTTCTCCTTCCTGAGCTTCTCGTACTCCTCCATCGCGACGAGCTGGCCACCCTTGGATAGGACTTCAACGTTCTTAACCAGCTCGTCGAGTTTGCCCTGCTTTATGAGTTCGTAGGTCTCCCTGACGAGTTGGCCTGCTTTCGTCTCGCCCTTGAGGTGCTTCCTTATCGTTGCCTCCGTCCTGCCGAGTTCCTCGGCGATCTCCCCAACCGTCATGCCCGCCTTTTCCCTCGCTATCGCTCCCGCTGCCACCGCTAAGCTGTCCACCCACGTCAGTCTCTCGGCCGGGTCCTTGATGAGCTCTATGACCTCCGGCCTGAAGAGGGTCGCGAAGAGGAGTATGCTCTCAAGCCTGTGTATCTCCTCCCTTCCGAGCGGGTTGAGGGGAACCTCCACCATCTTTCCTCACCCCTTTCAAGTTTTCATTCGAGTTCTATTACTCCCTTCCTCTTGAGAACCTTGTCGGGGTAAACGACGATTCCCCTGTCCGTTATCTCGAAGGGATGCCTACTCATGCTGTGGCTCGTTCCGCGCATCTTCCAGATGAGTAATGAGCGCTTGAGCTCGCCGTCAATCTCGTCGAGGTCGAGCCTTATTATGCCATCAACACCGTGTTCAACTCCTGGCCCGCCGAAACCACGCTCACCGACGCTTATCTGACTCACCAGTATGCTCGTGACGCCGAGGCCGGCGAGAACCCTCTTCAGCTGCATCACGATGCTCCTCGCCATGGCCGGCTTGTTGATGTAGAGCGTCGTTACCGAGTCTATGACGACCCTCTTGGCTCCTAAGTCCTTGACTGCCGTTCTAAGAACGTCTATGAACTCCCTGATGTCGGTGAGGTCGTGAACTATGTACTTCTCGTACTCCCTGCTCTTTCCAATTCCGGCTGTGAAGGCATCGACCATCGCGAACAAACCATCTTCCTCGTACTTTCTGACGTCCCAGCCGAACTGGGCCATGTTCCCCCTCACCTGAACCGGGTGCTCCTCCAAAGCGACGTATATGCCGGGCTCGCCCATCTGGAGGCCGTTCCATATGAACTGCTGGCTGAAGATAGTCTTCCCCGTTCCCGGTCCACCGCTGAGAAGGACAACGTTTCGCTCCGGAATCCCGCCGTGGAGTATCTCGTCCATTCCAGGGATTCCAGTCTTGACGCGCTTGACCATGAGCGTCACCCCCTTTAGTTACTTTTTGTTATCATTATGCTCTACTCAAAAGGCCTTAAAAAGATTACGTTTGGTTAGAAAAGTTTGCCCCATTCTGGCTCTTATCTTCAACCGGAGAAAACTTTAATTGCACAACCCCCCCTAACTGGTTAAGGGGGGTTGTTGAGTGAAGAACTACTTCAACGTTCATCCAAGAACGGACATAAGAACGCTTCATGGCAGGAAGAGGGAAGCAGAGAAGCTTTTAAAGGTTCTCCATGCCTCGGGATGGGGAGTAGTGCTTGGACCACGCATGGTCGGAAAGACGAGCCTCTCCATAGCGACGGCCGTTGAATACTCAAAAAGCGTGAGAACCGCTGTCATATACCTTAACCTCTCCACTGCGAAAAGCTTTCATGACCTAACCGTTCGCCTGTTAAACGCGGTTTCCAAACTAAGGGACAAAAGACGGAGCATCGATGCAGAGTTCAGCGTATTCGTTCCGGCGGGCCTTGGGGGTCTCGGTTTCTCGGGAAAACTGCACAGGCCAAACGAACATCACGTCAGCGAGAGCTTCGAGGACGCCATAATGGCATTGCCACCAAATACCGTGGTTATACTGGATGAAATTCAGGAAGTGAAGGGAAGACTTGACAGAATGACAAGGGCTCTCTGGGTTATTTTTAACGAGAGACCAGACATCAGAATCGTCTTTACGGGCTCTTACTCAGGGGTTGTTAAGAGAGTGGTTGAGGCCCATCACGAAGAGCCCATGTTCGGACGACCACCTGTCCAGATAAAAGTCCTCCCCTGGGCGAGAAAAACTGCGGAAGAGTTCCTGATTAAAGGATTGAAGGACTGTGGGGCATATTACGAACCCGTGGAGATAGATGAAACAGTATCCACTCTCGGAACGCTCCCCGGATGGTTGAACGAGTACGGTTTCAGAAGATGCATCGGAGAATCCCACAGCGAAGCTTTGTCCATCGTCTCAACATCCGCCGTGAACAGGGCCAAAAGAGAACTTGAGAACATTCTTGAGGGCAGGGGACCCGCTTCACGGGAAGTCGTTAGAAAACTCTCTGAGGGGCCAAAATCGTGGAGTGAACTCCTTTCAACCGGAATCTCAAAGCCCTCCCTAAGCTCCCTCCTTGAAGTTCTAACCGAGGGGTTGTTCCTGCTCAAAAGAGAAACTATTGGCCACAGAGTCTTTTACTCCTTCATCAATCCTGTCTATCGGAATGCCGCCAGGCTAATCTAGCGCTTCCTCCTTATAAACTCCCCCACATCAGTCACGTTCAGAATGAACTTTCTCCTGCTCTCAGGATTTATCCGCCCTATGCCGAGCAGAGTTCCGTTTTCATCGTAGATAACGAGCTTCTTCGTCCCCTGCCAGCTGTATTTCCTCACGCCGCTCCTCGGCACGTCCTTACCGGTGGTGAAGAGAAAGCCCGCCTTTGGACTGAGAACCGCGTAGTTCTTACCCACATCAACAAAGTAGAAGAACTCCACGTTGGGGTAGAACTTCTCGACCAGGTTTCTGTCCACCTTTATAGTGCCGACGAAGGTTCCGTAGGCGTAGGGTTTGATGTTTAGACCCTCAATCTCGGCCCACACCCTCTCGTTAACGGCATAAACGTCCCTAAAGCGGCCCTCAACTACCGCGAAGAAGTGGTGCTTCAGCCCGCCATACTTCTCGGCCTCGCGGAGGATCAAATCGTACTCCCAAGACGAGGCACGCCTATACCTCAGCTCACCCTCCATGAACCCACCTGTTGGGACTCTTGGGCATTCCTTAAAAGGCTTAGCTCAGCTTGAGTTCGTGAGGTTCGGGGGAGGTACCTCAATTGGGTGTTCCACGACAACCGTGGCGTTTTCCATCCCCCCGTTCGTGTGGACGTGGATGTAGTAGTCGGTGACCACCCACTGGGCCATTGCGGCACTGATGAAGGCCGAGATACCTAAGAAAGCGATTATCACGGCGGCAACAGCATCGGGGACCTTCTCCTCCAGCAACCAGAGGGAGAGGATTCCCCCAATGGACGATACAAACCAGATGCCGAAGGCTATCGCTAAAAGGGGAGTTTCCATGCCCGCGAGGGTTTGCGGTATCCCCCAGGCTGAGCCGAGAGCACCGAGGGCGAAGTACGCCGAGCCGAGTAGCCTGCCCCTTTTCGGCCTTGGCGAGATTCCCATGTAGTAGAGGGCCGCCATCCCCAGGAGGAAGTATATGATGATGAGAACGGGCAGGCTCCAGGCAATTTTTGGATAGATGGACTCCGGGACTATCCCCGAGAACATTACGGCCGGAAAGCCGTAGAAAATCAGATTGATGGCCAATTGAACGATGAACGGAGCGAGGAGCAACGTGAGCCTCCAGTTCCTCATGGGTAAACAATACTCACGGGGGTATATCTACTTTTCGAGCCGATCAATGAGCCTCGCAAAGCCCTCCATGTCGGTTCTTTCTAGTTCCCTCTCGAATTCGAGGCCGAGCTTCGCTATTTCCTCCGGCGTTATCGTCGTTTCCGGTTCCTCCGCATTTATCCCCGGACAGCTTTCATCGTAGTAGAGCCACAGCTCTTGACCCTTGTACTGGAACGGCCTTTCTCCCTCGACCCCGAGGGGCTTTCGCGAAACCATGAAGGGGTAAATCCTGCAGATTACCGGGTTGACCTCGTGAATCCGGCACTTTCCGGTTTCAGGGTCGTGGAAGACGCAGCCAAGGTCCCACTCCCTTACAGCCAAAACGAAGCGTATCTTATTTCCCTCAACCGAGAACGTCACGAACTCCTGGGGGTCGTGACCCTTCTTCGCTATCCTCTCGATGTCCTTCAGCGTCAGATAGACGTGCCTCCCCCTGCAACAGTCAAGGCAGAACTCACACCTGAAGGACACCGGCTCCGTGAAAGGCTTCGGTTCGAACCTCATGGAATTCAATTCAGGAATCTGGTTAAAAATGCATCGGAATATTTCCGAAAACTATTCGACGGAAGGTTTTTATGGGTTCGAAGTAGAGACTCCATTTGCAAAAAAGCGTTTTGGAGGTAATACCATGGACGAAGTTAAAGAGCCTTCCGGGGTCAGGGAAAATGAAGCGATGACCCCTGAAGAGTACAGGGAGGAGATGGCCAAGGAGCAGATGGCCAGCCTGATGGCCCACTGGCCCTGGTACCTGATCCTCGGTATAGTGCTCACCGTTCTCGGTGTCGTTGGTTTGGGGATGCTCCCCTTCTTAACGCTCGCCAGCATAGCCGTCTTCGGCGTCTTCCTGATAGTCGGAGGCATAATGCTCATATTCGCGGGACTCTTCGGCCGCGATGAAACCGGAGGGACGAGGGTATTCCAGCTGTTGCTGGCGGTTCTCTATCTCGCCGTTGGCGTTACAATGATAGAGGAGCCGCTGATGTCGGCAAGGGTACTGACGTTCATACTCGGCGGGGCCTTTTTCATCTTCGGTATCCTCAAGATACTCATGGGATTCAAGGTCCAGAACGGCGGGCTAGTGATGTTCTCGGGCGTCATAGACTTCTTCATTGGAGGGATGATACTCGCCAACTGGCCCGAGTGGAGCCCCTGGGTCATAGGCATCTTTATCGCCGTCGAGCTTATAGTTGCTGGTGCCAGCTTCGTAATCATATCGCTCGGCGCGAGGTCAATGAAAAAAGAGGCGGAGATCGGAGGATAATCCTCCCACTCTTTTTATCTAACTTTTTCCATAGGCGACTTTGAATGCTCCCCAGTCTGTTTTTTCGCCGTAGGTCACGGTGAAGTTGACAAGCTCGTACCTCTCGGGTTTTCCATCGGGTTTGTAGAAGATCAGGTGATATCCTGGCTCAACGTACCAGTACATGGCACTGGTTATCACGAAGAAATATTTAGAGATGGCCAGCCTTCTCCTGCACTTCTCGCTCACGATGAATTTCTCTCCATCCCAGAAGGCGACATCAGCACACCAGCCGGGGGTTTGAATCTCCAAAAGAACGGAATTGCCGTAGTCCTCTCCCCCCTTGAGTATCAGATGTTTCTGCATGTCGACCGCGTTCTCCCAGGTGTAGTTGCCGAGCGTGATGTTCTCAAGGAGGACTATCTGGCCCTTCGGCGCGGCGACGCCGTATGGAACGGTCTTGTGGGTGAGGATGGGGTAGTAGATTATCCTGAAAATCAGGATACCAAAGATAAGAACTATGAGAAGAACCTTAAGCCGAAACTCCGTTTCGTAGGATATCCTCATGGAACCACCTCATGACTTTCCAAGGGACACCTTAAATGCCCCCCAATCCGTTCCCTCACCGTAGGTGACCGTAAAATTGACCAGCTCGTAGTTCTCCACTTCCCCGTCTTTGTGGAACACGAGGACGTATCCCGGCTCCAGGTACCAATAGAGTATTTCGTTTGCCTCGTGTGTCGGAAGCCTCTTGAATGCATACTGGCTCAGCTGAACCTCCCTGGCACAGTCGTACTTCAGCTGCCAGCCCTTCGATGAGCCGCCCCAGATCCAGAGGTCAATGCACCAGCCAGAGGTGGTCACCTTCATGGTCAGCGTATCTCCGGCGTCATCGTTGCCCCTGAGCACAAGCAGGTTGTTCCCGGACGTTGCCGGAACGGCGTTGGTGTAGTTAACCCCTCTAATGGTGAAGTTCTGGGCAAGAACGATCTGTCCCTTTGGGGCGGCAACTCCCCAGGGGTTGGTCTGATGGCTCAGCAGGGGGTAGTACACTATCATGAATATGGCGATTCCAAAAATGAGCGCCAGTATGAGAACCTTGACTCTGAAACTTGTCTCATAGGATAGCTTTTTCTTCAGGGCCACTGTGCTTCACCTCAGTCCATACTTGTTCACCAGTGCTTAAAAGTTTTACTAGCAAGAAAAGGTTTTT
Organism: Thermococcus sp. MAR1; assembly: GCF_012027305.1. NCBI lineage: Archaea > Methanobacteriati > Methanobacteriota > Thermococci > Thermococcales > Thermococcaceae > Thermococcus > Thermococcus sp. MAR1. The sequence goes on along the minus strand of NZ_SNUF01000002.1, from coordinate 187,758 downwards.
TCCTCAGAACTGGGTGATAAAAATAAACTGAGGTCAAGGAGGTACAAACCACCTTTCAGGTGTTCAGGTGCCCGTCGAAGTGCCCGCGGATTTCGAAGTCAGCGTAGCCCCTATCGAGCCTCTTCGCCACGTAGGGCCCGTTCTTCCGGTAGCCGAATTTCCGGTAGTAGTTCCTGACGCCGACACCGCTGATGACGAGCATCTTCCTGACGTCGAACTCCTCGCGAGCTATCCTCTCGGCCTCGCTCAAAAGCTCCCTTCCATATCCCCTGTGCTGCCACTCGTACTTAGGCTTTCCACCTATCGGCACGAGCGGGCCGTAAACGTGGAGCTCCCTGACTATGGCTGAGGGACAGCAGTTTATCTCCCTCCGGTGGGCCTTTTCACTCGGAATTCTGAGGCGGAGGAAGCCGATGAGGATGTCGTTTTTGACGTCCTCAAAGCTGAGGAATATCTCTTTACCTCCAGCCGCTTCATAGTCCTCACGGAGCAGTTTGATGTGCTCGATTTCGGGCTGAACCCCGAACTTCTCCATCATGTGGCCGACTTCCCTAAAGCGAATCTCCCTCGGTCTTATGCCCCTCTTAACCAGCTCGTTGAAGACTAACTGACCCAAATTGGAGTGCTTGACGCCGTCAACGATGAGCTGAACTGGAATATCGCGCTGGATTCTCATCACGCGGACCCACTTGGGAAAGAGCTTGTATGCCTCAACCAGAAGCTCAACGGCTTCTTCCGTGCGGTAAGGACGATATTTACCCTCCTTCCACCAGCGATAGAGCGGTGCATCTGCCGTAACGAGCGTGGGGTATATCTTCAGCATGTCCGGACGGAAGCGAGCGTCCTCAAAGATAGCCTGAAAAGTGTAAAGGTCGCGCTCGAAGTTGCTCCCCGGAAGGCCCGGCATTATGTGGTAGTTTATTTTAAGGCCGGCATCGCGAAGGAGTTGCGTGGCCTTAACGATTTCCTCAACGCCGTGCCCCCTCTTAGTCCGCTCGTGGATGAAGTTGAATACCGTCTGGACGCCGAGCTCGACCCTCGTGGTTCCGAGGCGGAGCATTCTGTCTATTTGCCTCTCAAAGGCCCAGTCCGGGCGGGTTTCAATGGTCAGGCCGACCATCCTGACCTTAGCCCTCTCGTTCTTCCTCTGCTCGTCTTCGAGGTAGTAGTAGGGCTTTGAGTGGGTTTTCTCCCATGCTTCCTTAAACTTCGGGTCCTCGTCAAAGACGGACTCATCTCCCTTAACAATTAGCCTGACGAGCTTCTCATCGAGGTTTTCTATATCCCTAAAGTGCGGGAAGTCGTTCATCGCTTTGAAGGCACACTTGACGAACCACTCCTGGTAGTCGAGATCAACCGCTGGAAAAGTACCTCCCTGGATGATGACCTCGACCTTGTCGACGTCGTGCCCTATGTCGGTGAGCTGCTTCAACCTGCGCATCATGATGATGTATGGATGATACGCGCTCTGGACGGCCCTTAAAGCTGAAGGCTCCCTTCCCGTGTAGCTCTGCGGAGAGCCAACGCTCGGCCCGCCGGGGCAGTATATGCAGCGCCCGTGTGGGCACGGGAAGGGCTTGGTCATCATAGCTACGACTGCCACGCCGCTTATCGTTCTCGTCGGCTTTCTTTTGAGCAGTTCCCTGAACTCTTCCCTTCTTTCCTCGGGGATGGCCTTGAGGATGTCCGAGTTACCGGGAATCTTCGAGAGATGATACTTCCTGGATACGGCTATCTTGTACCTGTTGAGCTCCTCACGGCCCTTTATCTCGCCGTTCATAACGGCCCTCGCGAGCTCCTCAACGGCCTTCCTAAACTCATCCTCACCCATCTCAACACCTCTCGGCTGGAGTTGAGGCTCGGTTTTAAAAGGGTTTGCTGGACATATTCAGTTAGTGAATAATTCACCAGGTGAATAGAGGTGAGAAAATGAACCGTGACGAGCTCGTTGCCTTCCTCGACGAATACCTCAACGTTCAGGCTTACCCAGACAAGTCGAGCAACGGCCTCCAGGTGGAGGGAAAGGAGGAAGTTGAGAGAATAGCTTTTGCCGTCGATACGACGCTTAGAACCATAGAGCGGGCCGTTAAAGGAAAAGCCGACATGCTGATAGTCCACCACGGTATGATATGGGGCGGCCTTGGATACATCACCGGAATACACTACAGGCGTTTGAAGGCCCTTATGGAGGGCGGAATAAACCTCTACGCTGCCCATTTGCCCCTCGATGCCCATCCCGAGGTTGGCAACAACGTTGAGCTTTTAAGGCTCCTCGGTATAGAGCCAATGGGACCCTTTGGGGACTACAGAGGCCTGAGCATAGGCTTCTACGGCGAGTTTGAGAAAGAACAGCCAATAGAAAAGGTGGCACAGGTAATAGCGGAGAAGCTCGACACCACCGTCAAGACCTACGAGTTCGGGAAGCGTAAAATTAAAACCGTTGGGGCAATAAGTGGGGCAGGGGCCTTCGCTTTGGAAGAAGCCCACAGAAAGGACATCGACCTGCTCGTAACGGGCGAGTTCACCCACGCGGATTATCTAACGGCCATCGACCTGCCGCAGAGCGTCCTCGTTGCCGGCCACTACAAGACCGAGACACTCGGGGTTAAAGCGCTCATGGAGGTCGTGAAAGAAAAGTTTGGGATCGAAGTTTTCTTCATAGACGAGCCTACTGGGCTCTGATGCCCCGTATCTTTTCCCTGAACTCCTCCGGCCCGAGGATTCTTAACTCAACGCCAAGCTCCATGGCGTACTCGTTTATCCAGCCTAATTGGGGGGCCTGAAACGGATACACAACCCAGAGCTCCGAGAAGCCGGCTCTGGAGGCTTTAACAATGTTGTATAGGAGCCTCTGGCGGATCCACTTGTAAGAGTTCTCGAACTCGATTGCGAGCAGTTTCTTTCCATCGTTCAGTATCGCCAGGTCGATTCTAGTGCCGTCGGCTGTTCGATACTCGGGAACCGCCGTTAACCCCCTTCCTCTGGCTATCTCAGTCGCTTCCTTGGTTAGGGCCTTCACTCTGATTTCAACCACCCAAAAAGTTTTGAATCAGCCGAGGTGCTTTCTTACCTCGGCTATAGCCTCTTCCGCCTTCAGCGGGTTCCTGATTCTGCCCTGGGCGAGCTCCTTCCTTCCGCCACCGCCACCGCCGGCGACGCTCGTTATCACCTTCGCCAGCTCGCCGGCCCTTACGTCCAGGCCATCTCCTACTGCAACGACGAAGTGGCCCTCCCCGCTGATGAGGGCTATAACCCTCTTCTCCTTCCTGAGCCTGTTGGCGGCCTCGCGGAGGTCGTCCATCGCACCCTCAACGACGGCTCCGATGAACTCTATCTCCCCAATCTTCTCAGCTTTGCCCTCAAGCTCGTAGACTAAAAGCTTGGCCAACTCCTTTCTGAGTTTCTCCACCTCTTTCCTAGCCTGCTTCCACTCGTTGAAGAACCTTTCCGCTGTTTCGGGCACCTTCTCCGGAGGAACGCGGAAGACCTCGCTCGTCCTCTTAAGTATCCTCTCCGTCTCCTGCATCCAGTTGATTGCGGCTTCACCTGCCGCGAAGATTATCCTCTCGACGCCGTCCTGTATGCGCTCCGTCCTGAGAATCTTAATCGGGCCTATAAGACCTGTGTTCGGCAGGTGCGTTCCACCGCAGGCCTGGACGTCCCAGTCCTCGATGTTGAGGACGCGGATTACCCTTCCTGGGACAACTCCACCCTGGTAGAGGCGGAAGCCGTACTTCATCTCGGCCTCGGTCCTTGGAAGCCACTCCCAGGTTACCTTCCTGTTCTCCATGACGACGCGGTTCGCGAGGCGCTCGATTTCTCTGAGCTCTTCCTCGGTTATGCGCTTGTAGTGGGAAATATCTAACCTGGCCCAATCGGTTGAGAGCTGGCTTCCGGCCTGCCAGACGTGCTTGCCTAGGACCCTAACTAGAGCCCCCATGAGAACGTGGGTCCCCGTGTGGTGGCGCATGTGCTGGATTCTCCTCTCCCAGTCGATCTTCCCGTGGACGGTCATGCCCTCTCTGAAGGCCTCGGGCCTCTCCACCCTGTGGAGGATTACCTTTCCGACCTTCTGGACGTCCAGAACCTTCACTCCGCCCAGCTCACCGAGGTCGGATGGCTGACCACCGCCCTCCGGATAGAAGGCAGTCTGGTTCAAAACGACCCAGTCCTCTATGACCTTAAGAACTTCCGCATCGAACTCCCTCATGAAGGGGTCTTCGTAGTAGAGCGTCCTCGTGTCGGGCAAATCTTTGACCAGCTCGAAGTCAACGACGTATTTGGCGGCCTCTTCTCTGGCCGTCTTCTCGGCGTCCTTCGCAACCAGCGTGTAGAAGTTGTCAGGGATGTGGACCTTAACCCCCTCCCTCTTGGCGACTTCCGCGACTATCTCCGGCGTTAAGCCATGGCTCTCGTAGAACAGGATTAGCTTTTCGAGGGGTATCTCGGTCTTTCCGGCCTTTTTGAGCTTTGCAACCTCTCTCTTCACGAGGTCGCTTCCGCGCTTGAGGGTTTCCTGGTAGCGCTTCTCCTCGACGTTGACTATATCGAGGATTACATCCTCCATCTCCTTGAACTCCGGGAAGGTCGGGGAGAGCTCCTTTATGTGCATGGCGACGATCTCAGCGAGCGGTGTCTCAAGCCCAAGCTCGCGGAGGTGCCTTATGCTCTTCCTTATAAGAAGCCTAGCCAGATAGCCGGCTTTAACGTTGGAGGGGATTACACCGTCGGCGAGCATGAAGGTCAAAGCCTTCGTGTGGTCGGCTATGGCATAGATGAGCTCGTAGGGCCTTACTGCCCTTTCAAGCTCCTCGACGCTTATGCCGACGCGCTCGGCCACTTCCCGGCGGAGAACCTTGAGGTCGCCCATATCCTCTATGTCGAACATTCCTGCCAAACGGGAGTTCTCCATCAGAATTCTCTCGTCTATCCTCTCAACTCCAGCGAGCTTCTTGAGCGGCTCAACGACATAGGCAAGAACGGCATCGTAGGCAGTCGGCGTCCCCTGGCTCATCCACACCAGGCGCTCAAGGCCGTAGCCGGTGTCAACCACCCTCGTCTCCATCGGGACATAGTAGTCGCCCTTTATCTCGACGACCTGGTCGGCTGGAGCGTTCTCAGGGGCCTTCTTGTACTGCATGAAGACGAGCGTTGCCACCTCAAGACCGCGGTAGAGGACTTCAAAGGCCGGTCCGGCATTTCCTCCACCGGCCCAGGGGTTCTCCTTGAAGGTTATATCCTCAGCCTTCATTCCCAGCTCCTTGGTGAAGAACTCGAAGGCGAGTTCAACAGTCTCGTCCATCCAGTAAATCGGCTTGTCAGGGTAGTTGAAGGCGTGGTGCGCCATCATCTCGAATATCGTGAAGTGCCTGCCGGTTATTCCGACGTTATCTATGTCGGTGAACCTTATTGAGGGCTGGCTTATCGTGAGGGGGTTGGCCGGCGGATCGGCCTCGCCGCTGATGACCCACGGCTGAAAGTCCATGATCGAAGCCCCAACGAGGAGCACATCATCGCGCCATCTCGGCAGAACGGGGTAGCGCTTTACCCTTCCGTGCCCGTGCTTCTCGAAGAAGCTCAGGAACTTCTCGCGCATCTCCTCAAGGGTGTACTTCTTGGGTATGCCGGGCTTTCCGATGAACTGATATTCGTCGCACGGCGGGTCTCCGCAGGTCTCCCTGTCCGGGTCGAGCGTCCAGAAGAACTTGCCGCACTTGGGGCACTGCTTCCTTATCCATCCTTCCTCCTTAAACATCCTGGTCGTCATGTCCATGCTCATGAGCCTCACCTCTTTGAACTGAAATAGAAACGTGGATAGGACTAATTAAGGTTTTCCTCACTCCTTCGAATCGGGAGTTAGATCAACCTCAATATCCTCAAACTGCTCCTCGTCGATGTGTACCACTGGAACCTTCAGCTTTCGAAGAAACTCCGCGAGTAACTTCTCGCGTTTTTCCATCAACTCCAGCTTATGCCTTAAGCTCGCGTTCTCTATTGCCAGGCGATTTGCCTCGTCCACCTTCAGGTTGAGCTGCATGCGGAGTTCTATTATCTCTTCCTCAAGCTCCCTGATGGAGCGTTCGAGCCTTTCAATCTCCTCGATGTAGTCCTTACAAAGGTGCTCCCTTATCATTCCGGTCAGCCCCGCGAAACATCATCACTGCTCAGGGGGCTCCAGACTCATCATCCCCTAATAATAGCGCGTCCCTGCTCATAAGCCTTTGCCTGCGAAAGTTTTTCAAAAATGAAACAGTTTTCTTTTATTAACCTCAAAGTCAAACTTTAAAAGGATAAAAGCACATAGATGTACTGGCCAGTAACGTTATGTGCAGCATACGCGGCAGAAGGTCATCAAACCCCATGTTTGGCTTGAGAGGTGTTGAAAATGAGCGCCATCGTGGACTTTATAAACTGGCTCGATGGGGAAGTCTGGGGCATACCCATGATAGTGTTGCTGCTGGGCACCGGCATTCTCCTGACAGCGTTTCTGAAGGTTATACAGTTCAGGCGCCTGGGCTGGTCCATCCGCTTCACCCTCTTTGAGGGCAGGAAAAAGACCGGTAAGGGAGATATCACCCCGTTCCAGGCACTGATGGCAACCATCTCAGGAACAGTCGGTATCGGAAACATAGCCGGTGTCGCAACGGCAATCCATTTCGGTGGCCCCGGAGCCCTGTTCTGGATGTGGATAACAGCGCTGGTGGGAATGGCCACGAGGTACTCTGAGGGACTCCTCGGAGTTGCCTTCAGGGACACCCTTCCAGACGGAACCATGATAGGAGGAACCTTCAACTTCCTGGAAAAGGGCTTTGCCATGGAGAACATACCCAAGACCGGCAAGTACATAGCTTCGATATTTACCCTGCTGTTCGCACTCTTCGTCGGCTACGATGCAACAAAGCTGGGCGGCGCGACTCAGATAGGGGCCATCATCGTTGCCATACTCTTCGGTATCCTCGGCCTGTTCCTGCTCAAGGACGACGCCTACCCGACGCTCGGAAAGGTGCTGGCAATACTCTTCGCACTCTTCGCCTCCATAGCGGCCTTCGGAATAGGCAACATGACCCAGTCCAACTCGGTCGCTGACGCCCTGAAAACGGCGTTCAACGTCCCGATGTGGGTCACTGGCCTGGTCCTCGCGATCCTGACGTTCATAGTCGTCATAGGAGGTATCAAGAGGATCGGTGAAGTCGCGGAGATGCTCGTGCCCTTCATGGCGATAATATATTTCCTCTTCGCCATAGGCGTCTGGATCAAGTTCGCAGGAAAGCTACCGAGTGCGATAGCACTCATCGTCAAAGACGCCTTCACCGGAAAGGCTGTCGCGGGAGGTGCGATTGGCCAGGTCATCCTCTGGGGTGTCAAGAGGGGACTGTTCTCCAACGAGGCCGGTCTCGGTACGGCTACCCTTGCGCACGCGGCCGCTAAGACAGACCACCCCTCAAGGCAGGCCCACGTTGCCATGCTCGGTCCGTTCATCGACACACTGATCATCTGTACCCTCACCGGTGTCTCAATAGTCGTTACTCAGGCCTACCTCAACCCCGAGCTCAACGGTGCACCGCTCACCCAGGCGGCATTTGCGGCTGCCTTCGGTCATGCGGGCGAGATAATGGTGGCAATAGGCATCGTCCTCTTCGCGTACTCGACGATACTCGCCTGGTCCTTCTACGGCAGGCAGAACGTCATGTACCTCGCCAAGTGGCTCGAGCAGGACCCGGAGAAGTTTGCCAAACTCTATCCGAAGCTCCACCTGGTCTACAACCTGCTCTTCGTCGTCTTCATCTACGTGGGTTCAGTGACCAAGCTGGAAACCGTCTGGAACTTCTCGGACATGATGAACGGACTCATGGCAATACCGAACCTGATAGGCCTGCTCGTTCTCTCCTGGTACGTCAAGAAGAAGACGGACGAGTTTGTCGCGGCCAACCCGTAACCTTTCGTTTTTTCAACTTTTTAGCTCTTTGAGGCGATGAAAATGACTTCTGAGTATCCAAAAATCGTTGTTAATCCCCCCGGACCAAAGGCCAGGGAACTCATCGAGAGGGAGAAAAGGGTTATCTCGCCAGGTCTTGGCGTCAAGCTATTTCCCGTCGTCCCGGAGAGGGGCTACGGGGCGCTGGTAGAGGACGTTGACGGTAACGTCTTCATAGACTTCTTGGCGGGAGCGGCGGCAGCTTCAACAGGCTACGCGCATCCAATGCTTGTAAAGGAAGTTCAGGAGCAGGTGGAGAAGATACAGCACTCGATGATAGGCTACACATACAGCAAGAGGGCCATAGAGGTAGCCGAGATACTCGCGGAAAAGGCCCCTCTGGATGAGCCGCTGATACTCTTCGGTATGAGCGGGAGCGACGCAATGGATTTAACCATGCAGGTGGCGAGGTTCGCCACGAGAAGGCCCTGGATGATAGCGTTCATCGGCGCCTATCACGGCCAGACCTACGGCGCTACATCCATAGCGGCCTTCCAGAGCTCCCAGAAGCGCGGACTGTCACCGTTAATTCCCAACGTCGTCTGGGTACCTTATCCAAACCCCTACCGAAACGTCTGGGGGATAAACGGCTACGAAGAACCGGACGAGCTGATAAACCGCTTTCTCGACTACCTTGAGGGCTACGTTTTCGCCCATGTGGTTCCGCCCGATGAAACCGCCCTCTTAATTGCCGAACCGATACAGGGCGATGCCGGAATAGTTGTTCCGCCGGAGAACTTCTTCGTCGAGCTAAAAAAGCTCCTCGACGAGTATGGCATCCTGCTCGCCATGGATGAGGTGCAGACCGGAATCGGAAGAACCGGGAAATGGTTCGCGAGCGAGTGGTTTAACGTTGAGCCGGATCTCCTGGCGTTCGGCAAGGGCGTCGCCAGCGGTATGGGACTGAGTGGAGTCATCGGAAGGAAGGAACTCATGGAAGACCTGACGAGCGGCTCGGCGCTCCTCACACCGGCAGCGAACCCGGTGGTTTCCGCGGCTGCCTACGCGACGCTGAGGATAATAGAGGAGGAGAACCTCCTTGAAAACGCCCTGAGGGTTGGGGAATTCATAAGGAAGCGCCTGATGGAGATGAAGGAAGAGTATGAGGTCATAGGGGATGTCCGCGGAAAGGGACTGATGATTGGGGTTGAGGTGGTCAAGCCGGACGGAAAGCCTGACCCGGAGCTGACGGGAAAGGTATGCTGGCGCGCCTTTGAGCTCGGCCTGATCCTGCCGAGCTACGGGATGTTCGGGAACGTTATCAGGATAACGCCGCCTCTGGTGATAAGAGAGGAGCTTGCCGAGAAGGGCCTTGAGATTATGGAGAGGGCCTTGAAGGACGCACTGGCCGGGAAGGTTGCCCGGAGAACGGTGACCTGGCATTAAATTTTTTAAGAATCCTTTCCCTCTTTTCTCTTTGTGGGGAACATGAAGCGGCTCATTATTCCGCTCCTCATGGTCTTTGTACTACTCTCAGCTGGCTGTCTGGGCAACGGCACCACTAAAACGATGACTTACACCATCACCGCAACAAAGACAGAAACCGAGACTTTCACGAAAGTAGTGACCGCTGAAAATCAAGTAAACAGGGAACTGGAAAACAACCTCACGAGATGCAGAACCGAGCTTCAGCTCATCAAAAACGCCCTTAACCTGACCGCGGAGAGATTTCAGGAGCTGGAATCCAGATATGAGGAATGCGCCTCAAAACCAAAAACTGTGACGAGAACTACCACCTCAACCAGTATCGACCAGGAAGAAGGGCCGAAAGTTCTCCTGCTGGAGGACGGGAACTACTACAGAAGCCTGATTTCGGCAATAGATGGTGCTGAGGAGAGCGTTTATGTGATGGTTTTCCTAATGAAGTACGATCCAGAGGACAGCCACGACCACGCCAACGACCTGATAAAGGCACTTGTGCGGGCGAGAAAGAGGGGAGTCCGGGTTTACGTTCTCCTTGAAGATGGTCTGGACGTGAACGAAGAGGCCTACCGCTATCTGAAGGAAAACGGGGTTGATGTATCCTTCGACTCGCCCTCCACAACCCTCCACGCCAAGGTCGTCATTGTGGATGGAAGACTCGTCTTCATAGGAAGTCACAACTGGAGCGAAAGCGCCCTTGACTGGAACCATGAGGTCAGCGTTATGGTCGTGTCTGAGGAACTAGCCAGAGACCTCATCGGGTACTTTGAGGAGGTGAAATCAAATGCCTGAAAGGTTGAGAAGGGTCTATCTGAAGTGGCGTTCAAGGTGCCCCTTCGTGAGGAAAATCGAGGAGTGGCGGATGAAAAGAAAAGCCCGGGAGTTCCGGGTGAAGGTGAAAAAGTAGCTAACCGCCCAGCATTCTCCTGATAACCTCTACGACCCGTTCCTTTTCCACCGCCCTCTGCTCGCCGCTCTCCATGTCCCTTATTGTTACTTTGCCCTCAGCCAAGTCCCTCTTCCCAACGAGGACGACGTAGGGGACGCCCAGTCTCCCCGCGTAGTCAAGCGCCTTCCTCAGCTTCCTTCCGGTCAGCTCGACGTCGGCCTTAACTCCTGCCCTTCTGAGGGAAGAGACTATCCCGATGGCGGCCTTCCTAAGCTCCGGCTCCCTTCCGATCGGAACCACGTAGACCTCGGGTCTGAGCCTTGGCTCCGGAATGAGACCCTTCCACTCAAGGATCGGGATGAGACGCTCTATACCTATGGCAAAGCCCGTTGCTGGAGTCGGCTTTCCACCAAAGACCTCAATGAGGTTATCATAGCGGCCTCCACCACCTATCGAGCCTATGCCGAGGTCATTGGGAGCTATGGCCTCGAAGACTATGCTAGTGTAGTAGTCAAAGCCCCTCGCTATGCCGAGGTCTATGAGGATTCTCTCCTTAACGCCGTATGCATCGAGGAGGTCAACAAGCTCGTAGAGCCTTCTGATTTCTGCCTTTGCCTCATCGCCCGTGAAGAGCTCCTCCGCCTTTGGTAGAACCTCGTCGGGTTTGCCCTTGATCTCGATCAGCGAGAGGACCTTCTCAACGCCTTCTTCATTCAACCCAAACTCTTTCAGGGCACCTATGAAGTCCTCCCTGCTCATCTTGTCCTTCTTGTCTATGAGCCTCATTAAACCCACATCGTCCTCAACGCCGAGCATCTTGGCGAACTCGTCGAGGAGAACCCTATCCCCTATGTTGACGGTGAAATCTTCAAGGCCCGTTGCGAGGTAGCTCTCCACGAAAAGGGCTATCACTTCAGCATCGGCCTCCACCTTGTCGCTCCCGAGGAGCTCAACTCCCGCCTGCCAGAACTCCCTATAGCGGCCGCTTTGGGGCTCCTCATAGCGGAACATGTTGGCCATGTAGTACCACTTTATTGGCTTAGGCGCGTTCTGGAAGGAGTTGACGTAGAGACGAGCCACGCTCGACGTCATATCGGGCCTTAAAGAGAGGTTTCTGCCGCCCTTGTCGTCGAAGGCGTAGAGCTGTTCCACCACTTCCTCGCCGCTCCTGAGCTGGAAGAGCGTGGTGTATTCAAAGGTCGGTGTGAGAACCTCATGAAAGTTATAGCGTTCGAAGACCTCGCGTATTCTCTCAAACACCCATCTCCTCTTGGCCATCTCCTCCGGGAGCAAGTCTCGCGTTCCCTTAACCTTTTCAAGCCTAACTTTCATCTTCAACCCTCCTTTTGAAGAGAAAAGAGGAAGGGGTTAAAAGTTTAGCCCAGGAGTTTTTGACGTTTATCCAGCAGACGTCATGAGCAGGTATATTCCAACGACGCCCTGCACCATCATCTGCGCTCCGATTGCCATCGTGAACATACCTATTATCCTGATGAAAACACCCAGCGTGGTCTTGCTCACGTTCTTGATGACGTACAGCGTGACGAACATCACAAGGGCCGTCAGCAGTATGGCGATGAATATCGCGGCTGTGGCGTGGTAGAGGCCTCTCTCGGCAGTGAGGGTTATGGCGGTGGTTATCGCCGCCGGACCGGCTATCAGCGGTGTCGCAACAGGAACCGCGGCCAACGCCAGTATGTTCTTCTCCCTTTTGAGTGTTAGCATTCCACCGCTTTCGAGGGCTTCTAAACCGATTTTGAAGAGCACGAAGCCACCCGCCACACGGAGGGCGTTGATGTCTATGTGAAAAATCTGCTGAAGGATTATCTGCCCGGAAACCGCGAAGATGAACAGGAGAAGAAAGCCTATGAGGTTCGCCCTCACGATGAGGGTCCTTATGTCCTCTATGTGGAAATCCTCGCGGAGGAGGCTGACCAGGAGTATCTTGTCGCTCGGGTCTATCATGATGAGCATGAAGAGCGCCGAACTGAGTATTGAAAGCCACTCGCTCATGTTCGCCACTGCGGTGAGGGTTTTATAAAGCTATGCCCCAAAGTGTGCATAGCGATGACGACACCGGCACTGGCTGAGGTGTGATGACCACTCCGGTTGGCTGAGCTACCGTGAGTAAAGCCACTTAAGGAGCGGCGGCGTTATTACGGTCGTCACGAAGACCATGAGGATTGCTACGGTGAGCGCGTCCGGCCCTATTATTCCACTGGCCATCGCGACGGCGAGCATGGCAAGCTCCACACCCAGGCGGGGTACCATTCCAACACCAATCTTGAGGGAGGAGTTCCAGTCGAAGCCTGCCATCCTGGCTCCGGCGCCGCATCCGAGGATTTTGCTCGTTATCGCCGCCACGGTGTAAAGAACCGCGAAGAGGCCGGCGTGAAGTATGTAACCCAGCTCGATCCTCATTCCCACCTCGACGAAGAAGAGCGGTATAAAGAGCGAGTAACCGATGACGTTCATATGATCCATTATGCCCTTCTTTTTGGTGCTCTGGCCGAGGGCGAGGCCGGTCAGGTAGGCTCCGAGGATTGACGCTAGGTTCAGGTGTTCGGCGAGGTAGGCGAAGGCTATCAGAAAGACGAGGGCGAATGCCGTCTCCGCCTCCGGGAGGTCAATGCGGGAGATCAGCTTGAATGCCCTGTCCGCAAGGCTCGGCCCAAAGTACAGGAAGAAAAAGAGAAGGAAGGAAACGGAAATAAGAACCTCCGCGAGGCTCGCGTAGTTTACCGCACCCCCCTTTATCATCGAGATGGCCACGGTTAAGATGAGGATTCCAAGAATGTCGTCAACTACGGCAGCAGCTAAAATCGTCGTCCCCTCCCGGGTGTTCAGCCTCCTCAGCTCCATGAGAACCTTCACCGTTATGCTGACGCTCGTGGGGGTCATCATGGCGCCGTAGAGGACGGCCTCGTGAAGGGGGACGAAAAAGTAGGCAACTGAAAAGCCGAAGACGAAAGCCATCAGAACTCCAATGCCCGCCACTATCACGCTCTGACGGCCGACACGTTTGAACTCCTCCAGCTCGCTCTCCAAACCGGCTATGAAGAGGAGGAGCAGGACACCAAGGTTGGCGAACTGCCCGATGATCGGGTTGGTGTCAAAGAATATTCCTATGATGAGACCCCCAAATATCTGGCCGAGAACCACGGGCTGGCCGATGCGCTCGAATATGTACCCGACCAGCTTCGCCGTTGCAAGCATCAGGGCCATCAGGAGTAGTATCTCCATATCACTCCCTCGAAAACGCCCATTTGAGGAAGAAGGGTGTCACGAGTGTTGTGATTATCACCATGCTGACGGGTATTGAAAACGTCCCCCTGTCGAAGACGCCCTCGCGGAGGGCAATGTTTGCCATGATGAGCGCGACCTCCATCCTAGGGACCATTCCCACACCGATCTGCAGGGCTTCCCTGCCTTTGAACTTGGTCAGCAACCCACCAATGCCACAGCCAACTATCTTTCCGAATATAGCCAGAAACGCATAGAGCCCGGCGAACGCCCCTATATGAGCCAAAACGTGGATGTCCGTCTCAACACCTATGCTGACGAGGAAAACGGGAATGAAGAGGGAGTATCCGATGGTCAGGGTCTTGCTCGTAACCTCCCTGGCCTCGGCACTTCCCGCTATAAGGAGGCCCGCCAGATAAGCGCCGGTTATGCCTGCCAGCTGAAACTGTTCGGCTATGTAGGCGAAGATCAGCATTATGGCTATTGCGAAGGCCGTTATAGTCTCAGGCAGGTTTATCCTCTCCGATGCACGGAGGGCTTCTTTCACCGCTGGACTGCCGAGGAGGAGGCCGAGGAGAAAGAACAGCGTGACCTCGCCGAGGATTATGAGGACATCCACAGGGTAGACACTCCCTTTGGTGTTCATCGCCACGAGAACCGTTAGGATTATTATGCCAAGGACGTCGTCAACTACGGCAGCAGCTAAAATCGTCGTTCCCACGCGGCTCCTCAGCTTCTTCATCTCCATGAGTATACTGGTCGTCAATCCAACGCTGGTGGCTGTTAAAATTCCACCGAGGAAGAGAGCCTGGATGTCGGAGTAGCCCCAGGCTAAAGCGCCAATGTAGCCAAGAATGAACGGTATCATGACGCCGAGAACGGCAACTATGAAGGCCGAGATACCAACGTTCTTGAACTCGTCGATATCGGTCTCCAAGCCAGCCAGAAAGAGCAGCATGACGACTCCAAGCTCGGCAACGAGTTTAACTCCCTCATCGTACGTTACAATGCCAAGCAGGGAAGGGCCTATGATAATCCCGCCGATGAGCTGGCCGAGGGCCGCTGGAAAGCCGAGGCGAAGGGTAAGGTAGCCGAACAGCTTCGCAACTATGAGTATCAGCGCCAGCTCCAGGAAGACGTCCATGATTATCATCCCGCGTTAGTTTTGAGCAACTCAGGCCGAGACTATGCGGATGAGCCTTATTATGTCCTTGACCTCCAGAACGCCGTGAACGTGGCGGTTCTCGTCAATAACAGGGAGATGGTGCTTTCCCGTCTCGATCATTATCTTTATCGCCCGTCCAAGGTCATCCCCAACGTGAATGGTTATGGGCTTTCTCACCATTATGTCCCCAACGCGCGAGGCATGGCTTATCGAGTACTTCTTGAGAAGACCTATTCCGACTATCGAGTACCTCCGCGGCGGCTCGAAGAAGTGGAGGAGATCCTTCATCGTGATAAATCCCATGAGCCGGCCCTCATCATCAACGACGACGGCGGAGCTTTCCTCATCCCTGAGGTTCTGCACCAGCTTCGATATAGAGTCCTCTGGATGCAGGGTGAGGAATTCTCTGTCCATGACTATCCTGACCGGAACCTTCGAGATGTAGCGGATGTTGTGGCTCATCTCCTCCTTTCGCTTCAACTGGAGCATTCTACGCTTGCTGTGGATTATCTTTATCTTCTTTGCCTTTGCGCTCTTCGATTTGCCACTCATCATGCTCCCACTAAGGATTTTACTGCCCAATTCTGTTTAAAGGTTTCGGGAAAATAGTAATCAAAATTATGTTAAATAAATGCGCATAAACAGGTCATATTAACCAAAAACTTGCCAAAAAGTTTTTAAGGCATTGCCCATAAACATCGACAAGGGAAATATGGTTTCTGGAAACGGAAGCGGAAAGACCTACGACGTCGTAATTATCGGAGCCGGCCCGGCGGGTCTTTTTGCGGCCTATGAACTGGTCGAAAAGAGCGATTTTAAGGTTCTAATAGTTGACGAGGGCGGGGACATCGAGCAGAGAATCTGCCCGATGTACGATCTGGGCTACTGCATAGGCTGCCAGCCCTGTCACATCATGAGCGGCGTGGGAGGTGCAGGGGGCTTAAGCGATGGCACGATAAACCTCCGCCCGGACATAGGCGGCGACCTGAGCGAGCTAACGGGAGATGAAAACTACGCCTGGCAGCTCGTGTGGGAAGTTGACCAGATATTCCTGAACCACAAAGCGCCGAGGAACCTCTTCAAGGGTAACCCGGAGGAAGTCAGGTACTGGGAGCAGAAAGCGGCCCAAGCCGGCGTTAAGTTCATACCTATAATCCAGCGCCACATCGGCTCCGACAGGACGCCCGAAGTCATAGCGGACATGAAGAAGTACCTTGAGAGCAAAGGCGTTGAGTTCCTCCTCTGGACCAAGGCTCTGGAGTTTGGGAAGGGCTGGGTGAAAGTAAAGCGCAGAAAGGACATTTTCGAGATAAAAACTAGGTACACGATAGTTTCACCCGGCCGCGGCGGGGCCGACTGGTTCCACGAGGTCGCCCGGAGGATAGGCCTAAAGGCCAGGCACGGGCCGATTGACGTCGGCGTTCGCGTTGAAGTGCCGGCGATAATCATGGATCCGATAACGAGCATAAACCACGACCCCAAGTTCCACATATACACGAACACCTACGACGACTTCGTGAGAACATTCTGCACGAACCCCAATGGCTTCGTCGTTGAAGAGCGTTACGACGGTTACGTTGGAGTGAACGGGCACTCGATGCACGAGAAGAAGAGCAACAACACGAACTTCGCATTCCTCACGAGGATAGAGCTGACCGAGCCGGTTGAAGACACCACCGCCTACGGCAGGAGCATAGCCCAGCTGGCGACGACGATAGGTGGCGGAAAGCCCATACTCCAGAGGCTCGGCGACCTGAGGCGCGGAAGGAGGAGCACTTGGGCCAGGATAAGGAGAAGCGATGTAGAACCGACGCTAAAGCACGTTACTCCGGGAGACATAGCGATGGCTTTACCGCATCGCGTTGTCACCAACATCCTGGAGGGTTTGGAAAAGCTCGACCGGGTTCTGCCAGGCGTTGCGAGCGACCACACCCTGCTCTACGCGCCCGAGATCAAGTACTACGCCATGAAAGTTGAGGTGAACGAGGACTTAGAGACAAGCATTGAGAGCATCTTCGCCGCCGGTGACGGCGCTGGCCTGAGCAGAGACATCGTGAACGCTGCCGCCACAGGTCTGCTCGCGGCGAGGGGAATACTCAAAAAGGAGGGCCTCTATACGGAGAAAGAATTCAGAAAACCTGGCAACTGGAAGGCAAAGATTGAGGATCTCAAACCATAAAAACATCAAACCTTCTCACTCTCTTGGCATTGGCAAAAGTATATTTAGTTGAAGTGCAATAGGTTAGACTTGAGACGATACCATGACGGGCCTGTTGAGCCAGCTTCCAAGGATAAAGGAAGGCATAGTGCTCGTTGAGTACTCCTCGACGGATCATCCCGAGAGAGCCATGGCGAAGATATTCATGGAATGGATGAACCTTGGAATAATCCCCCTGATAGTTGACATAGGCGATGCCCTTCACGTTTTTATTCAAAACCTGCGGTTTCAGGGCATTGAGCTCCCCATAGAAAACGTCCCCGTGATAAAGGAGAAGGGAACGGTCAAGGTCGGAAACGTTGTGGGGAACGTGGACGTTGTAGATGATTTCGACCACCACCTAGCCATCTACGCCAAGTTCGCCAAGGAGGTCCCCCTGGAGAGCCGGAACCACACCATCGTCCTTGGAATGGAGCGGTTCTCCTTCACGTTCATGTCGGATCCCCCAAAGCTCGAAAGATATTTCGAAAAGATAACAAGACTCTACCTTCCGGTCGAGGGGAGGACAAGCTTTCTTTTCCTGAACACGGATATAGCGTCGGACTACCTCAGAAAAGGACTTGAGCAGGATTCCGACTACGTGGTCGAGGTGGAGGGACGAAACGCGAGGCTCCTAAAATCCCCCGGAGGGGTAGGATATGAGATTCTCTGAGTATCTGAGCAGGATTGGACCGGGTGAAACCGTTCTCATAGAGCACACTTCGCTGTCTCCATATCCAAGGCTGTTCCACGCGATAGGAAGCGTTCACGGCTGGGAGAAGGTGCTCCTGATAGACATCCTGGACTCAACAATGTCTGCCATCCGATGGCTTAGGCTGGCCGGGTTCACAGTTCCCCAGCACACAAAGAGAATAAAAGCCGGAGGAATGTCCGAATGGGGAGAGGTGCTCTTTGAGGTCGATCCCTACAAAGACCCAGGCATCTTTCTGAGCAGGCTCTCCAAGTGGCTTAGGGATTACTACTCCAAAAACCCCGGGACGATCGCCATAATCATGAACCCGGAGAGGCTCATTCCACTCCAGAACAACAACCCCCGCTTCGTGGTGAGTCTCACCAACCTTAGTGTGGCCTTCATAGGAAATTCCAACAAGAAGGCTTTCTACTTCGTAAACACCGACCTCGCGGATAAAAGATACGTGGCACTCCTGGAGGAGGCCTTCACACGCGTAATAAGGATCGGCGATGAAGGAAAGACCGTGATAGTCAAATCACCCGGGGAGGAAGAGGGGGCGAGCCTGGAACCCGTGTAGACGGAGCCTGCAAGGTTAAATTAATATAACAAATTTCCCCGCTTTAACCCGGTGACCAAGATGCCGATGAAATGCAAGTTCTGCGAGAAGCCGGCCTTCATCAAGCTCCACTACCCGAGGATGTACCTCTGTCCCGAGCACTTCACGGAGTACTTCGAGAGGAAGGTAAAGCGGACCATAGAGCGCTACAAGCTGATAAAACCCGGCGAGAGGATTCTGGTTGTTGTGAGCGGAGGAAAGGACTCGGCTGTCACCGCTCACGTCCTCAAGAAGCTCGGCTACGACATCGAGTGCCTCCACATAAACCTGGGAATAGGCGAGTACTCCGAGAAGAGCGAGGAGTACGCCAAAAAGCAGTGCGAGGCTTTGGGAGTTCCCCTCCACATCGTCAGGGTTAAGGAGCTCCTAGGAAAGGGCATCGGCGAGGTGAGGACGAGAAGACCGACCTGCTCCTACTGCGGGCTGACGAAGAGGTACATCTTCAACAAGTTCGCATACGACAACGGCTTTGATGCAATAGCAACCGGGCACAACTTGGACGACGAGGCCAGCTTCATCTTCGCCAACCTAATGCACTGGAACACCCAGTACCTCGCCAAGCAGGGGCCTGTGACGCCTAGCGAGTTCAACGGGAAGCTGGTGAAGAAGATTAAGCCCCTCTACGAGCTGACCGAGAGGGAGGTAGTCGCCTACGCCCTCGCCAACGACATAGAGTACCACATCGAGGAATGTCCTCACGCGGTTGGGGCAACGACCATAGAGTACAAGGAAATCCTGAACGAGATGGAGGAGAAGAGACCGGGAACGAAAATCAACTTCGTTAAAGGTTACCTAAGAAAGAAGAAGCTCTTCGAAGCCGAACTCCAGGAAACGGAGCTGAGAGAGTGCAAAGTCTGTGGAATGCCTTCGAGCGGAGATATATGCTCGTTCTGCAGGTTCTGGCACCTTGAAGAGCCGCTGGATTTCAGAATAAGGAAAAGATAAAATCAGGGGCTCAAAGCTCCCTGAACCTGATCCTAAACCTCAGCTCCCCATCCACCGGGAACAGCAGGGTATAGCTTACGCCCTGCTGGATGAAGTCCCAGCCGGCTTCGCTCTGGCTGAGGGTCTTTACCGGGTACTTCCAGACCTTTGCCTTTTTGTCGAGCTCTATCCCTACCTTTCCGATGCCATACGGGTCGTTCACCTCGAACTTGTCGGCCTCGAACTCTTCCGGCTGTTCCATGACGCTGTGGACGGCCAGGTTAAGCTCAACGCCGAAGAGGGCTTTGGTCTCACTCCCCACGGTGTAATCAACGACGAAGCCATCCTCTGCCAGGCGGAAGGTCTTCTCCACCTTCGCCGGCCTTCCGGAGACGGTGCCGTCCCTCTCGAGGGTGACGCCGCCCTCAAAAAGGCTGTAGTCATAGGCACCCGTCACGAAGTCCCCGAGCTCGATGTGCCTGTTGAGGCGATACTCCTCGAGTGCCGTCTCCGGGTCGAGGAAGTGGTCCTGCAGGATGGCCCTCAGGTGGTCGTCGTAGGCAAGTTCACGTCTTATCTCGTCCGGGATTTTCCTGCCGACCTCGTGTATGCTCGCTACGCCATCCCCGTCTTCCTCCTCTGGAGTGGCCGCCTCGGGAACCTCGTGGTAGTGCTCCCAGCGCCTCGCGAGAACGTCGTTGTAGTTTACCGCCTTTTTCTTCGAGCTGAGTTCGAAGAGCGCTCCACCATAGGAGGGTTTAAACACCGCGTAAAAACTTTCATTCTCCAGAAAGACCTCATCCCGTCCGTCGAAGTCTATATCCCTAACGAAGGTTCCAATCTTTACGTGGCTATTCGCCTTTATGAGGTTCTCCCATATCGCCCTGCGGAGGTGGGGGAGGTAGACGCCTCCAAAGACACCGTGCCAGTAGGCGTCGTTGCACTGAGCTCTGAATAGGAAGTGCCTCGCTTCGGGGTTATTGCGGACGAGCTTGCTCACCATGAGCATACGCTTGTGCATGTAGTTGCTCTCCGGGTACTTGAGGAAGAAGTTCTTCCAGATGCCACCTCTGACGAAAACGCGGTAGCGCTCGAACTGGCCCTGCTCCTTAAGCGTCTCGACGAACTCAACGAAGAGCTTTGCCTGCGCTGCCGGCAGAGACCACTCGCTCATCTCGAAGTAGGAAGCTATCGGAAGGTAGACTATGCCCCTCGGTTTAAATCTGGAAAGATACTCCGAGTAGAGGGTCAGGTGTATTCCTTCATCACTCGAAATCCGGTCGAAGAACTCCCTGAGCCAGCCCTTTTCATACACCCACTCATGGGTTCCTGGCCAGACACCGAACTTCTCACCGTCGTCGTGGAAAACGGCAACCTTGCTCTCATCGCCATCCTCCAGGGAGTGGAGGTATTCTATCGTTTTCTTAACGGGACGGAAGGGAATGAGGTAACGCAGCTTCTCGTCTATGGGAAAGACCGCTATAACCTCCCCTCCATCCTCGGTGTAGTACGGCCAGAAGAGCTCCTCCTTACTCAGCCCGGCACTCATGAAGTGGTAATCGTCAACGATCACGTACTCTATGCCCGCCTGGCGGAGGCTCTTGACGAGTTCGGGCTGCCAGACGCGCTCGGTCAGCCAGGCACCCTTTGAGTCGTAGCCGAGCTTTTTGGCGAAGTCCTTGAGAAGCTTAATCTGCTCTATCCTGTCCTCCTTCGGAATCGCCGCCAGAACGGGTTCGTAAAAGCCCGCAACCACTATCTCAAGCTGTCCCTTCCTCACAAGGGAACGGAGAAGATCAATGTACTCCGGCCGGTTTTCATCCAGCCACTCAAGGAGGGGACCGCTTATGTGAACCGCGACCTTCATGTTCGGGTATTCTTCGAGTATCTCCATAAACGGCCGGTAAGAGCGCTCGTAGGCGCTCTCCAAGACCCAGCCAAAGTTACCGAGAGGCTGATGGTTATGGATCCCGAATATGAAGTTCACCATGGCAACCACCCCTGTTATCACTAGCGGTGATATGGAAAGAAAAGCATATAAACCTTTTTCATCAAACAAACAAGAGGCTCGAAAGATACAGGACTATGGCGATAGCAAGCTGGTTAGAGAAGTTGTCGTCAAGCTGATCCTCGGGAGACTTCCCGGGGGGCAACCCATAGAACTCTACCAGAGCCCCGGCAGATGACCCAAGAACCGCCAGAAGGGGGCCGACCAGGGGGTACAGGATGACCACGCCGGAGAGGAAGTAGGCAAGGCTTCCCTCCAGACTCTTCCCATTGCTGAAGCGGTGTCTACCCAGGGATTTCCCTATTATGGCCGCCAAAGCATCTCCAACGGTTGCGATGGTTATGGCGCCGATAGCGATCTCCTCTGGGAAGAAATAGACCACTATGAAGGCCGCCGCGGCAAAGTATATGTGCGCCGCCACGCGATAGCGCTCGTGACTTCTGGTTATCTCGTCGATCTGCTTCTCGAGAACCTCCATGCGCTCCATGACATCGTTGTCCACGTATATCTTGAGCCTCCTTTTTATGTTGTCCCTCAGCTCCTCGATTATCCTGAAGGGTTCGAGCACAACGAAGATGAAGAACGCAAGGCCAATGAACGTTAGTGTGAGATCCCGCCCAAAGAGCAGGTAGGAGATCGGAACCAGCAGGCCTGTGAGGTGGAGGGACTTACGCTTCAGCTCGCTTTTCATGCTCATTCCTTATCACCTCCAGAGCCTCCGTGAGGTTCCCCACAACGTAATCGGCGTGCTTGGGGCGCCTCCCCTTGAAATATCCCCTCTGAACAAGTATCGTGGTGGCCCCTATCTCCTTCCCGCCCCTCATGTCGGTATCGTCCCTGTCGCCCACCATGTAAACCTCGTCCTCGTGCGGAAAGAGCCGCCTGGCTAGGCGAAAGTTGTGAGGGTCGAGCTTGCTGTGGCCGGTTTCGCCGCTTATTATGAGGGCATCGAAATAGTCCTTTATGCCCAGGTATTCGAGCTTCTTCCTCTGCCACCGGGTTGAGGAGTCAGTCACGAGAACCACCTTCGCCCCCATGCGTTTCAGCGCCTCAAGGAAAGGCACCGCGTCCGGGAAGAGCCGAAGGTTTGAGAAGAACACCCTGTCTATAAGCTCCTGCATCTCCTCAAGCTCCCTGGGAGAGATTTTGGCGTAGACTTTCTCCAAGAGGTTCTCCACGATTTTATCCAGGTCCATCATGTGAAACTCACGCGACTGCTCCAGCTCGCGGTAACGGGCGGTGAGTATGTAGAAGAAAGCCTTAAACTTCCTCCGTTTTAGCAGAAAGGGGATAAGACGGAGTATCGTGTACTTCCCGGCCTCCCACGTGTTGCACAGGGTATCGTCGAGATCAACGAGCACAAGCATATTAGAGAATCCTTTCCCGGGATTTAAATCCTTTGGGTTAAGTTTTAAAAGATGAGGGGAAAGTCTCCAACGTATGGACAAGGGAAGCCTGCTCATAATGACGGGCATGGGAATGATAATGCTCGGATTCTTGCTAGTCTTTATTGGAACGGTCATCTCGGCCCTTGGCGGCGAGGGTGAGGTGGAAAGCGGCGGGGTCATAATGATAGGACCCATACCGATAGTCTTCGGAACGAGCAGAGGTGCCGCTGGAATGGCAATTATACTGGCGATAATCCTGATGGCGCTCTGGGTGATAGGGGCTCTGCTCATGAGGAGGGGATGACGTGGACTTCTTGCTGGCCCTGGCAATTCTCTTGGTGGTTGCGAAGAGCATCGAGTGGCTCTTCGAAAAGGTCGAGATACACCCGATAATAGCCCACGTGCTGACTGGAATACTCCTCGGTCCCTTCGTCCTGGGCCTCATAGAGCCGAGCGAGGAGCTGGGAGTTCTGGCAAGGTTTGGCCTGATAATGATGATGCTCTACATGGGGCTCACCAGCAACTTCGCGGCGATAGCCCAGAACACCAAGAAGGCCGTGGTGGTTGCCAGCCTCGGAGTCGCGTTCTCCTTTGTACTGGGCTTTCTCACGGTGCTCTACTTCGGGAAGGGTACAACTGCGGCGATATTCATAGGAATAACCCTCGGCAACACGGCGATAGAGGTGACGAGCGGCGTACTCGTGAAGGAACGTGTGAGGAGAGAGGTCTCATCGATACTCATGGGGGCAGCGTTTGCCGACGACATAATGGCGGTTTACCTCATAGGTATAATCACCGCTCTGGCGGGAGGAGGGCTCGACGCGGCTTCCTTTGGAATACTAACGGTTAAGATATTCGCATTCATAGCCGCAACGCTTCTCATCTCAGAGTACATCTTCAAAAGGGCCAAGTGGTTCTACTCGATAGTCAGGAACCTGAACGTATTCTTCACTTTCACCCTCATCCTGACCTTTGCGCTCGCGATCATAGCGGAGAAGGCTGGCCTCAACCAGATAATCGGCGCTTACCTGGCGGGACTCACGATAAGCAGACTCCGCGAGAGGAAGGACCCACTCGTGGTCACGAGGATAAAGCTGAACGAGCTGATTGAAGACCTCCAGGTGGTCCTCACTGAGTTCTTCATACCGCTGTTCTTCATCTACGTGGGGCTGATGTTCAACCCACCTCTCACGGACATAAGCCTGAGCCTCATAGCGGCCCTTTATCTGTCCGCGGTTCTCGGGAAGCTCCTCGGCTGCGGCCTGGGGAGCCGGCTCTTCGGCCTCGGCTGGAGGGACTCAATCCTCGTGGGAATCGGAATGGGTGGAAGGGGGAGCCTGGAGCTGGCCATACTCACCTTTGGTCTGAGTGCTGGACTGATAGACCAGGTCCTCTTCGCCAGCGTTATAGCCGTCTCAATGCTTACCGCACTGACAACCCCGTTATTCTTCAAGGCCTATATCCAGAGGGCAAAAGCTTAAATTCATACGGGATGAGTAGTGCCCGGCTGGTGAGAGGATGTTCCCGAGGAGAGGCGCGAGTGAAAAAGAGGTTCTTGAGGAGCTTGAGGAAAAAACGTCCCCCGACCTTACATTTGATTCAGGGCGGATACTCGGTTCGATGTGCACATACCCTCACCCCCTTGCCATTGAAGTAGTGAGGCGCTACATAGACAGGAACCTCGGCGATCCGGGCCTGCATGTGGGCAGCCAGAGGGTCGAGGACGAGGCCGTGGGAATGCTCTCAGAGCTCTTAGGTCTAAAAAGGGGCTACGGCCACATAGTTTCTGGAGGAACCGAGGCGAACATTTTAGCTGTGAGGGCCTTCCGGAACATCGCCAAGACGGAGAACCCTGAACTGATCCTCCCCGCGAGTGCCCACTTCTCCTTCCTGAAGGCGAGCGAGATGCTTGGGGTGAAACTCGTCTGGGCGAAGCTGAGAGAGGATTACTCCGTCGACGTTAAGGACGTCGAGGCTAAAATCACGGACAACACCATAGGAATCGTCGGCATCGCCGGAACCACCGGGTTGGGTGTGGTAGACGACATTCCCGCTCTGAGTGACCTGGCCCTGGAGTATGGCCTTCCTCTCCACGTGGATGCCGCCTTTGGCGGCCTTGTGATACCCTTCGCAAAGAAGCTCGGCTACAAGATTCCAGACTTTGACTTCCGGCTGAAGGGTGTGAAGAGCATAACCATAGACCCCCACAAGATGGGCATGGTGCCCATTCCTGCCGGGGGGATAATCTTCAGGGAAAAGAGATTCCTTGAGGCGATAAGCGTTCCCGCGCCATACTTAGCTGGGGGGAAGGTGTGGCAGGCCACTATAACGGGAACCCGGCCGGGTGCGAGTGCATTAGCCGTGTGGGCAATGATAAAGCACCTGGGCTTCGAAGGCTACAAGGAGATCGTGAGGAGGGCAATGGAGCTTAGCAGATGGTTCGCCTCCGAATTGAAGCGGATTCCCGGCGTTTACCTCATCCGCGAACCGGTTCTCAACATCGTTTCCTTCGGAACCGAGAACCTTAAGGAAGTGGAGGAGGAGCTGAAAAGGCGTGGCTGGGGTATAAGCGCGCACCGCGGTTACGTCAGGATAGTTATGATGCCCCACGTTAAGAAAGAGCACCTGGAGGCGTTTTTGGAGGATTTGAGGGGAGTGGTGAAAGCTTTTTAAATGTGTCGGACAAACTATTCCACAGGTGAGATTATTGGCGACAGGGGTTAAGGTTTCCGTAAGACTTCCCCCAAGCTCGCCAGGGAGATAGACAGACTCGTTGAAGAGGGTCTGTTCAGCAACAGGAGCGACTTTATAAAAGAGGCCATAAGATACTACATCAGAAACGTCAAGGAGAGACTTCGCGAGGATGAGCTGTGGATTCTCAGGGCCGTCGAGGAGACCCTCAAGGAAGACTGGGAAAGCGAGAGCGATCGCTTCTGGGATGACTACTGAGGTGAAACCATGCTCAAAAGAGGGGAGATAGTGCTCCTCCCGTTTCCCTTTAACGACCTGAGAAGGGCCAAAACCCGGCCCGCCCTGATAGTCTCCAGCGAAAAGTTCAACTCAATAAGCAACGCTGTAATCGTCCTTCAGATAACCTCCAATCTAAAAAGCGGTTTCAAGGAACTGAACGTCCAGATCTCCGATGAAGATGTCTAGAGATACCCTGGGACGAAGCCAATAATTCCAAGCATCGTCAAGCCGTACGTGATATTCTCGATAAACAAACGGCTTATAATCAAGAGGATAGGCCTCCTGAAGGAACACAAGATGAAAGAGATCCAGGAGTCAATGAGAAGGATCCTTGAGTTTACTCCGTAACCCCCTTTATGTCCACGTGGACAAAGGCGACCTCCACCTCTGGGATTTCCTCTATTCTCTTCTTGACCTCCTCGCTGACGTCGTGGGCCTCCTTGAGGGAAAGGCTCTCCGGGACTTCAATGTGGAGCTCAACATGGAGCTTGTTCCCAACATAGTGGGCCCTCAGGTCGTGAACGCCGAGAACTTTGGGAACGCCAAGGGCAGTCTTCTTTATCCTCTCGCAGACCTCAAAGGGCGGGGCCTGGCCGGTCAGGTAACGGACATTCTCAAGGATTATCCCTATCGAGACCTTCACAAGAAACGCGGCCACCACCAGACCGGCAAGGGAATCGCCGTACTGGAAGCCGAGTTTTTGGGCTCCGAGACCAACGAGAACCGCAACGCTGCTCAGAGCGTCGCTCCTGTGGTGGTAAGCGTCAGCTACGAGTATCTGGCTGTTGAGCCTTTTTCCAACGTAAACCGAATAGCGGAACATGGCCTCCTTGGAGAGAATGGAGAGAACCGTGACGCCGAGCATTATGGAGCTTACCTCTATTGTTCCACCTTCAATGATTCTGTAAACGGCATCGCGACCTATCTCGTAGGCGACTATGAGGAGCGCCTCACCGATTAAGAAGGCCACCAGGGGTTCAAAGCGGGAGTGGCCGAATGGATGGCTTTTGTCAGGGGGCTTCGAGGAGATCCTTATCCCCGCGTAGCCTATGATGCTCGTTATGACATCGCTCAGGGAGTGGACTCCGTCCGAGATAAGGGCGATGCTGGAATACATGAAACCCACTGCTAGCTTGAGCAGGGAAAGGAGGACATTGCCAAGGATGCTGACCCATATGGGCCTGTATATCTCCTCCACAGTATCACCACAATTTTGTGCATATGCACACAATATTTAAAACTTTTCAAACTGACGTTGGAACCAAACCTTATTAGGTTTTCCAATTTTATTAGGTTAATCGAAAAAACCAGAAGTGAGCAACGTGGTCAGTCCGTCACTCCATCATCACGAGCCTCAGGTAAGGCTGAACTCATCATCCCGAAAAAGGTTGGAGATGGGCCTTAAAAAATTAATTCAAAAAGCAAGCACGAGCTGACAAAAACGTTATTTACCATTGCCTCCGTAATCTAATGTGGTGGGAGAATGGGAAAGGTAACGGTCGAGCTTAACATTCCCGACGAGATCCTCAGGAGTATTGACATGGCCAGAATAAAACGAATCGTCGAAAGGGAAATAGAAATCGAATACGCGGCCAAGAAACTTCATGGGAGATTTAAAGGAATTGACCTCAGGAAGATCCTCAGAGAGGTAGAGGACGAATGGACGGTTTGGGTGCCTTTGTGGACACAAACGTGATTATAGAACACTTAACGGGCAACCTCGACATTTTAGAGGTAAGGGAGAGGTTTAATGTTCTGTACTCAAATAGCATTGTCTTCAGCGAATCACTCATAGTCTCAGAGCCTTGACAGGGGAAAGGCCGTATACCCTCAAGCACAAACCTGAACTCGTTAGGACTCATCAAACTGAACTCAAGGACTTTTTGAAATCCTTTGAAATTTTCACAGAGCTTGAGATAAACCGAAGCGTCGAGACGCTCGCCGTCGAATATATGGCGAAATACGGCCTACTACCAAACGATGCCATTATTCTAGCAACTTGCAAGTTTTATGGAGTTAAGTATCTTATTTCCTTTGACAGCGATTTTGCAGAAGCGTGCAGTGGAGAAGGGATAGTTCTACTAAGCTCACTTGAAGAGCTCTCAAAAATCACTGAAGAAGGGGAAGAAACTTAAACTGCTCAGCGATCACCTTTCCTTCCTCATCGGTCGGTTCGCCCATCAATCATCATCGCGGTTGACTGTTCTCGTGGGAGCTTAAAATAATTGCCCAAAGGTTTTTGTATCCCAAAGGCATTCTAAACTCGATGTCGGAGAGCTTGAAACTGAGGCTGATAAAAAACGCCGGCTGGCTCTTTGGTGCGGAGATATTTTCAAAACTCCTAGCCTATGGAATAATAGTCCTCTTGAGCAGAACGCTCGGCCCAGACGGGCTCGGCCAGTACTCATTCATCTTCTACTACGTTGGCCTGCTGGGGATATTCTCAGACCTCGGAGTTGGCTTCTACTTCATGAGGGAAGTTGCAAGGGATAAATCAAAACTCGGAGAGCTGTTGCCCGATGTCCTCGGCTTCAAGATAGTCCTAGCAATCCTCAACTTCGGGATAATAGTTCTTATAACACTCTTCCTCCCCAAGCCCGAATGGATAAAGCTCCTCATAGTTCTGGCAGGAGCGGAAGCAATGCTAACCTGGATATCCTATCTCTTTGTTCGGATAACCTACGCCCATGAGGTCACCAAGTACGAGGCCATAGCGAGAACCGTCGAGAGGGTCTGGGCCTTCTTCATTGGTGGAGCTGTCCTGTGGTATTTTAAAGAGCTTTCTCCGTTCGTGGCAGTTCTTCTGGTCGGATACATAATAAGGGAACTCCTCAGGATAAGGTGGGGCCTCAGCTTCGTTCCGGGAAAGATTGTGGTTAGGTTCCGTCCAGCAGAATGGGCGAACCTCCTCAGGAAGTCCTACCCCTTCTGGCTGATTGGGCTCTTCACGCTCATCTACTACCGCACGGACATGGTGATGCTAAACCTTCTCAGGGGAGATTATGAGACGGGAATTTACCGGGCGGCTTACATGTGGATTCAGGTTGCGATGCTAGTTCCCAACGTCGTGATACCAACAACACTACCCTCCATGGCGAGACTGCACAAGGAAGATCAAAAAACCCTCAAAGTTCTGTTCAAGAAGAGCTTTCAGGTTTTACTCCTACTCGGCCTTGCCGGCACTGCAGGATACTATCTTTTCGCAAAGCCCGGAATCCTCTTCGTATTCGGGAAGAAGTTTTTGGAGAGCATCCCAGTGCTGAGGATTTTAGCATTTGCAATCCCCTTCATGTTCCTGAACTCCCTCTTCGGGAGCTACATGAACGCCACAGGAAGGGAGCTTACCTTTACCAAGATAACTGGCTTTACAGCCCTGCTCAACGTAGTGCTTAACTACATCCTCATACTCCACTATGGGGCTACCGGTGCGGCGGTGGCGACGGTGGTGAGTCAGGGAGCGGCGTTATTGGTATCTTTTGAGATCATCCAAGATATCACGTAACAAACTTACCATTTCTTTTTTTCTCCGAGTTAAAGTTCCTTTCTTCACATGAACTGAATGATCCTCCTTAACGTAAAGCCCTGCATTTTCAAACAAAAACGCTCGTGGAGTCTTAAAATAGAACCACGAAGGAGTATCAAAAGAAGTCGATGCAACAATTGCATGAACCCGATCAGAATGTACCTCTAAAGCGTTACTATATAAGAAAAGATAATCTTCAATGTTATCAGACATGAAAATATTCTCTCTCTTTAGAAAGTTTGGATCCGATGCTAATAATCCTCTTTTTGCGAGAAAATTACGCGAAAATTCAATAAATGTTCGGGAAAAAATGTCGGCAAAGATTGTTAAATATAAGTAGTTAAAAGGCCTATGGGTTACATTAATAACAGGCATTCCTTGGGATATGAACTCCTTTTCAAGTTCAATCCCTCTGGAAATCATTTTATCAAATGTCAAAACTACAAACCCTTTATTACTTTTTGGAGGAGTGTGCCAGTCATTGATGAAGAACCCACAATCAATCCCATTAAATATATACTTAATGTATGATTCTGTGGAATAAATTTCATAAGCTTTTATATCTCTAGTTATTATTGCAATTGGCTTTACTTGATAAAGTATTCTTTTGACATAGCTGGCTGTATTCTCCGAATAATCATTACCTCCCACTCCCAAAAGAATGATTGGGATATTACGTTTTTTCAGCTCATACAATATGGGGGCAAGCCTAGGCAATGAAAATTTATCAAGAATGCACCCTGGAAGAATAGCAACATCAATTGAAGATTCTTTAATTAACGAAACAGGTAGTTTAAAGGGAGCAGACCAATATTCAGGAACGGACTTTTCAACATCACTTCGTTTTAGCTTTAACTCAAGATTACGCGCTAAACTGTATGAATATTTAGAGTACCCTACATGTAACATATATGAACTAAACTCATAAATCACAGCATCAGGAACTGCATGATTAACCAATGCTTTTGCACCGTTTTCTATTATTTCATTTCCAATATTAATTTTCCATGTTTTAACAAGAAGGATATTCACCACAGTTAACCCCTCCACAAGATATTATAAGTCTCTAAAATTTCCTTAGCTATCTTCCCCCATGTAAACTGTTCCGCATATCTCCTTATCTTATCCCCGTCCCACTCCTTATCGAGGGCTATTAAAATTTTCTCTGCAAGGCACTCCGGATCAGCAGGTGGACATAATAAACCATAATCCTCAGAGGCTACAATCTCTGGAACCCCTCCAACAGCCGTGCCAACAAAGGGTAAACCAACTCCAAGAGCCTCAAACATAACCGTTGGATTGCCCTCATTCAAGCTCGGCAGGACAAAAAGATCAGCGGCATTCATCCAAAGTGGAATCTCAGAATGAGGCCGAGCACCTACAAGCCTGACTATCCCCTCAAGGTTAAGCCCCCTAATCTGAGCCTCCAGACCTTTCCTTAACGGACCATTGCCCACAATATAGAGCACCACGTTTTTTTCAACACCCGCTATTTTCCTGATTGATTCTATGAGGTACCTGTGACCTTTAACAAGAACCAAATTTGCAACGTTTAGCAACACCCTTTTATCTCGAGGTATCCCGAGAGTTACCCTTGCCTCGAATTTGTCCATGGGCCTGAATAAGTTAGAATCAAACCCATTCGGAATCACGCTTAATTTGTCTTTTGGGACACCAAGATTTTCTGTAAGTATCTGAAAGTTGCTTTTACTGACAGTGATTATGTGATTTGCAGAATTCAGTGCAAACCTGATTTTCTCAAACCATTCCCCGCTACGGAATGGAACCTCATAAACGTCATAGCCATGGGCTGTGATAATTAAAGGAGCATTAAATTCCCTTTTGAGTAAGGCTCCAGCATACCCGCTCGGCCAAGTGAAATGGGCATGAATGAGGTCAAACTCAAGCTTTTCACCGGTGATAACCTTCAAAGCAGCCTTGAAGAAGTTATCTCCAAGTCTTTTTCTAAAGAACTCCACAGGGATATGGAAGAATCTGGGGTAATATATCCGGACATTATCATATTCATAGTCCCGCAACGTTCTCCTATAACCAACTGGTTGAGGTGATATTACATAAATTTCGTTAAAATACTCTTTGAGAGCGTCCACATTACCTTTCACAAAGGGCTGGAGTGGATACTCCCTAGTAGGAAATCCGTTTGAGATCACAAGCAGGTTTTTATCTCCAAATGTACCCTTCATTCTACCACCTGTTTGTATATTTTGATTATTTTCTTCTCCTGCCTTTCCCACACCCATTTCTCACGGAAAGGTCTCACACTAAATTTTAAATCTTTGGCTTTTTCAATGGCCCTCTCAAGTTTTTCTGGGGTGAGTCCCTCTAAAGGAACACCACACCGATAGATAGTCACAAAATCCTCCATGAGAGAGTCCCCGTTGACTATGGAGGGCACCCCAAGAAAAGCGCTCTCAAAAACCTTAACGGTTATCGTTCTCTTCACGTTCTCCGTAGGCGGAAAATATGAATACAGGACATCACAGAGATTATAGTAGTTGGGTATAAGCTCGTATGGAACATTACCTGTGAACTCGACCTCAACCTCAGGGTAATTCTTCGCTAGTTTTTCAACATCCCTTTGAGATTTTCCACCCCCAACAAAGAGAAGTTTGTATCCTCTTTTTCTTGCAACTTCAAATAGGGGCACAAAGTTGCTAACGGTTCTTATTGATCCAATATAACCCACGGTTAGGCGGTTGCTTTTTTTCAGGTTCAAACGGGGGTAATGGGAGAACATTGAATGCATTGGAGTATTCCAAACAACCTTTATTTTGTTAGGGAGAACCCCAGAGGAGACATAGAATTCCTTGAAGCCTTCATGACTTCCCCCCATGGACTTAGTGACAACTATAACGATATCTGCCCACTTTGCAAAAGTTACCTCCAGGAAATGCAGAAAACGCTGGATAAAACCGTGTGAGCTTTTCTCTTTGAGTAGAGAGATCCTAGTAAAGTATATGTCGTGGATGTCGTAAACCCACTTCTTTTTTCGGAGAAGTTTAAGAACAGCTCCAAGAAAAGCTGTATCAAAATCATGGGTATGGATTACATCAAAGTCCATTTTCAACAATGACGAGAGTGCTTTTAGGTAAAATACTGGTAAAGAAACCAAAAAACTCAAGATAGACCCATATCTGGATCTGACCCTGATCCTTTTAACGTGTATTCCCTCTATCTCCTCATTTTCAGAATGGATACCCTCTCTATCCCACGCAAGTATTGTAACCTCATATCCATATTTCACAAGGGTTCTAGCTTCTTTATACACCCGGGGATCAACCTTAAATGGATTCGAAAGGGTCATTACGATTTTCTTGTTCCCCATAGTTCCCCTCTCGCTAAATTTATATCCTTCAATGCAAACCTGAGAAAGGTGGAGATTATGAAGGTTTCGGTCATCGGCTCTGGTTACGTTGGTCTCGTTACGGGAATGGGTTTCATCAAGCTGGGAAATGAAGTCATATTCGTGGACGTTGATGAGAGAAAAATCACAATGACAAACAACGCTCAGCCTCCAATCTACGAGGAGGGCCTCGAAGAACTCATGAAAGAGTTTAGGGGAAAGTATTACGCAACAAAAGACTACCGCGAGGCAATCCTCAACTCAGACGTTACATTCATAGCCGTGGGAACACCATCAAGAGAGGACGGCTCGATAGACTTGAAGTACGTCGAGTCAGCGGCGAAGGCAATCGGGGAAGCACTCAAGGAGAAGGACTCGTACCACGTTATCGTCGTGAAGAGCACGGTCCTGCCGGGCACGACGGAAGAGGTCGTCAAACCCCTAATCGAAGAGCACTCGGGTAAGAAAGCATTCAGGGATTTTGGCCTCGCGATGAACCCCGAATTCCTGAGGGAGGGCGTGGCACTCAGGGATTTCCTCAACCCGGACAGGGTAGTCATTGGAGTCCAGGACGAGAGGACGAAAGGAGTTTTAGAAAAGCTCTACGAGCCAATAAACGCGCCAAAACTCTTAACGGACATTAAAACCGCCGAAATGATTAAGTACGCGTCAAACGCTTTCCTTGCAACCAAAATAAGCTTCGCCAACGAGATTGGAAACATCTGCAAAAAGCTCGGCATTGACTCGTGGAAAGTCTTTGAAGGCGTTGGATTGGACCACAGGATTAGCCCCCACTTTTTCAGGACTGGCATCGGCTGGGGTGGTTCCTGCTTCCCGAAAGATACGAGGGCATTGATAAGAAAGGCGGAAGAGCTTGGTGAAGAGCCCTTAATCCTGAAGGCTGTAGTTGAAGTGAACGAGAGGCAGCCGTTAAAACTGATTGAACTCATCAAAAAGCACGTTCCAGAGATTAAAGGAAAGACCGTGGGAGTTCTTGGTTTAGCATTCAAACCAGACACTGACGACGTGAGGGAGACGAGGGCTTACCCCGTCATCAAAAAGCTCCTCGAAGAGGGGGTTAGAGTTATAACCTACGATCCCCAAGCCATGGAGAACTTCAGAAAGTTCTACCCCGATATTGGCGAGAAAATAACTTATGCCAACTCTCCCCGTGAAGTTCTTGATGCGACCGATGTAATCTTAATAGTTACCGAGTGGAAGGAGTTTGAAGAGTTGGATTACTCTGGGAAGATAGTGGTTGATGGGAGACGCGTGAAAGCTGCCGAAAAAACCGCTAAGGTTTACGAGGGGGTGTGCTGGTGAGGATTAGGAAGGCGGTTATTCCCGCTGCCGGCCTTGGCACGAGAATGCTTCCAATAACCAAGTCAATGCCCAAGGAAATGCTCCCGATAGTGGACAAGCCGGTAATCCATTACGTTGTTGAAGAAGCAATAAAAGCTGGAATCGATGACATTCTTATAATCACCGGAAAGGGGAAGCGCACTATAGAGGACTACTTTGACAGGAGTTTCGAGCTGGAGTACTACCTGCGAGAAAAGGGCAAGCTTGAGGAGCTCAAGCAGGTTGAAGAGATTGGGGAGATGGTCGACATTTACTATGTGAGGCAGAAGAAGCCTCTCGGGCTTGGGGATGCGATACTTCACGCGGAGAAGCACGTTAACGGCGAGCCCTTCGCCGTCCTCTTAGGCGATGACATAATCGTGAGCGAGAAGCCTGGGATAGGGCAGTTGATTGAAGTTGCCCGGGAGAAAGAAGCGCCCGTTATTGGGGTTGAGAGAGTTCCTCAAGAACTTGTGAGCAGGTACGGTATAGTGGAGGGCGTAAAAATCGGTGATGGACTCTATAGGGTGAATAACCTGGTTGAGAAGCCTTCTCCAAGTGAAGCACCGAGTAATGTTGCCATCATTGGTAGGTACGTTCTGTTTCCGGAGATTTTTGACGCGCTCAGGGAGACTCCCCCCGGCAAAGGCGGAGAAATACAACTCACAGACGCCCTTAAAGTCCTACTACCTCAGCCAATGTTCGCAAAAGAGATAACTGGAAAAAGATACGACGTTGGAAGCAGGTTGGGTTTTGTGAGGGCCAATATTGAGCTCAGTTTGGCCCATGAAGAGTTGAGGGAAGAGATTATATCCCTAATGGGACAGATTATCCAGGAGGTTAGTCATGAGTAGACCTTTGGTCTCGGTTATTATTCCAACATACAACCGTGCCAAGCTCCTGAAAAGGGCCATAGAGAGCGTGCTTAATCAAGAGTTTGAAGACTTTGAATTGATAGTCGTCGATGACGCGTCCCCAGATAGCACCCCAAAAGTTGTTGAAAGCTTTGAAGATGGACGCATCAGGTATGTACGGCTTAAGAGGAACTCAGGGGGGCCAATTGCCAGGAACACAGGTATCAAGAAAGCACGAGGAAAATTTATCGCTCTCCTCGACGATGACGACGAATGGCTCCCCAACAGACTAAACCTCCAGGTAAAGAAATTCGACGCCCTCGAGAAGGATGTGGGAATCGTTTACGGCGGTTTCTATTATGTATCGCAGGAGAGCGGTAGGATAATAGGGAAGCGTCTTCATGGAATCCCACCTTTTAAAAATGTTAATGCATAACTTAAACAATCCAAAACTTCAGATGTCATGAACATGTCAGGGAAGTTCTTAGAAGGCTCAACTGTTGAGGCCTTTATTCCAAAAAGCTTTGTTACAGATTTGAATATCATATCTTCCCTAACATCTTCAGAGAACCTTCTCCTTGCAATCTGCCTATAGACAGCATAACCAAGTCTAAACAGCTTGTGTTTCACAGGATAACTCTCAAGCCAAGCACTCTTAAATGAAACAGCTACATCTCTTGGGAAATCTCTCCACTTTCCTTTCTCCCATCTAAGGACTATATTTGGAGTGTTCTCTCTCAAAATTGGCAATAGTTTTGTCGCATTCTCCAAATATTTCTCATCCCATTGAGATGTGTACACAAAAGATGCAATTCCAAATGCATAAGCTCCCGTAAGATAATAAGCAAACATCAAACCGCTCTTTGACCAATCAAATTTTCCATCATTTCTTTGAACGTTCAAGAGCCATTGCGTTCCCTTGAGCATACACTCCTTAAGCCACTCTTCCCGAATAACTTCTTGAACCTTTGAGAGGTAATAGAGTGTAACACCTTGGTAGTGAATACATGGAACATTCAATGGATATTTCTCATTTCCTCTATTCACTGCATATGGAAATGCCCCATCTTTTTCTTGAAATGTGCACACTCTTCTCGCAGCTCTCTTTGCACCTCCTAACGCTTCTTTATCTCCAAAAACTTTGTAATACTGAGCTAAGAATGCCCCACAGGTTGCATCAACATTAAGATAGTCAGCGGTGTAGAGCTTAGACTTAAGGAAATATCCCCCCCTAATCTCGCTTGATAGAACATAATTCCTCGCTTTCCACAGAGCATTTTCTGTTCTTTCTTTCAGCTCACCCTCTAAATATGGTAGCGCCAAAAGCAATGCTTCTCCAACAAAAGATGTTACGAGAGCCGATTCTTGGTTGTAATTAGGATGAATTTCGTTCCACGACCCGTTTGAGTTCTGACGGAATAACAGAAAACGCACAATCCTCTCAATAATACCTCTTTTACGGTGCCCATACAACCTAATTACGGACTTCAAGTACTCAGCACTAACTCTGTGTCTCACTATCCAAAAAACGGGGTCTTTTATGTAAGCAATCTCGTCTTCAATCACTAAATATTTCTCAGTGTTTTTCAATAGTGCTTTCAAGTACTCAGCAATTTTTGTTTTCATGTTTCTTCCCTCAGAGAGTTCAATATTATGAGGAACTTCTTAGCAGAGTTTTTTCTGCTGAACCTTTTAATATATCTAAGAGCTCGAATCCTTAGTTTTTTAAGATTTGAGTTTAAAAGTTTTATAATGCACTCAGCAACTTCTTCTGGGGTTCTTCCTACGCATCCAGCCCCGCTTTCTTCTGCAATTTTATTTATCTCGCCAACACCAACTCCAATAAACGGCAAGCCACACGCTAAATACTCGTAGATTTTTGATGGAATAGCATATTTCAAACTTTCATCCACTTTTATTGGAGCGACTCCAATAGAAGAGGAGCATAGCAACTTAACAACTTCTTTCCTATGTAGCACTCCAACATGTTCTATCCATTTAGCAATCCCCAGCTTTTCAGCGTTTTTCAATACATCACCAAGTGTTTCTCCCCCACCTGCCAAGATTAGAGGCACTCTCTCATTTTCTTTTAAAAGTGCATATCCTTCCAAAAATGTCCCAAAATCTTGAGCATGTCCAAAGTGTCCTGTGTAAACCATTTGGAGTTTTCTTTTTGATTTGTTGCACTTAAATATCTCCAAATCCACACCATTAGGAATTACATAACATTTAGCAGGATCTATTCCATATTTCTCAACTAATTGGCGCCTTATCTTTGGAGTAACAAGAGTTACAGCGTCTGCTTTTTGGAGAGCTTTCGATTCTAGAAATCTAAATATTCTCTCAACTAAGCTTCCACGGTTTATAAAGCCCAAATTAATACTAACATCTAAAAACATGTCTCTAACATCAACAACAACTTTCTTTCCAAGTAGTTTACCAATAAATGCAACTAAATATAACTGAGGTGGTGGAGTAGTTATCAAAATAATATCAGAAGTATTTTTATTAACAATTAACCATACGCTAGCCAAGAACGGAAAGATAGTGTAATACAAAACTCTCTCAATGCTCGACGCATCTTTCTTCGGCTGATACGTGAACAGCCGAATAATATTTCTGTCTCTCTTGATCAATTTGAACTTCCGGGGAAACGCCCCAAAGGGATATGTTTCAACTGCCGAAATAACAATAACTTCTATCCCGAATTCAGTTAAGTATTTATAAAGATCTCCCATCCTAGAAGAGTTACCTCCTTTTTCCGGTGGAAACGTCTGCGAAAAAATAATCACCCTCCCAACCATGTAAATCCCCCGGTTACTTAGTGTGGAGTCATTGAAAGTCATCAATATTATTCCAAGCTCTATCACACAATATCCAGGCAAGAATTTATAAATCAAACTGATGATTTTGGAGTTAGGTGACCCAAATGAACACCACCCTCATAGCAATCATACTCGGCATCGCAGTGTTCTGGATAGTCCTCTACGCCCTCTTCGGAAGGAGAGAGGAGAGAGAAGAGGGCCTCACCGTCGATATGTTCGTCGCGATGTGGAGAACGAAGAGACTGCTGGGTTTGATAGACGCAATAGCCAAAAAAGCCCGGCGCTTCTGGAAGGTTTACGCCGATGTCGGGATAGTTCTCGGCTTTGCAGGTATGGCCTACGTCTTCTACGCGCTCCTTAAAACCGCCATGAAAACGGTTCAGACCGGCGGCGAGCAGGCTGGCGTTCAGCTGGTCATCCCGGGCGTTACAATACCTCTCTGGTACGGCCTGATAGCACTTGCCGTCGTTATGGTCGTCCACGAGCTGAGCCATGGAATAGTGGCCAGGGCCGAAAACCTGCCGTTAAAATCGGTGGGACTTGTTCTTCTTGCCGTGATTCCGGGTGCGTTCGTTGAGCCGGACGAGGAGGCACTCGAAAAAGCTCCTCTCCGCTCAAGGCTCCGTGTTTACGGCGCTGGCTCCCTTGCAAACATAGCAACTGCCCTCCTGGCACTCCTAATAATAAACTTCGCCATAACCCCCGTTCTTCAGCCCGCTGGGATTCTTGTCTCGGGCATCCTAGAGGATGGCCCAGCCTTCGGTGTGCTCCAGAAGGGGGACGTTATAATAGCAATGGACGGGCAGCAGATAAAGGACATGGACAGCTTCATCAACTTCATGAACACCACCAAACCTGGCCAAGTCGTGACGCTTACAGTTCTGCGCAACGGGGAGGAACTGAACCTCCAGCTGAAGCTCGGAGCGCATCCAGAGGATCCGGAGAAGGGCTACATAGGCATCTATCCAGCCCAGCACGTGGTATCAAAAATCGGCTACGAGAACATGGTGCTCCCGCTGTTCTTCACGTTCTACTGGATATACGTGCTCAACATAGGGATCGGTCTGATGAACCTCTTCCCGCTCGTGCCCCTCGATGGAGGAAGGATGCTCGACGACGTGGTCAAGACGTACCTTCCGGAGAAGGTCGCCAAGCCCGTGAGGTACTTCACAATCGGAGTGGGCCTGTTCCTGCTGGCCCTTAACCTCTGGCCCGCACTGGCGAACTTGGTCGGCTGAGCTAAACCTCCAGCCTCTCCGGGATTATCCTTATTTTTCCCTTCGAGAACCGGAATTCGGCGGTGCACGGTTCAAACTCTGGTAGCAGGGACTTCCTCACGACCATCTTCTCAACCCCCGGTGCCTCTCCGTGGGTGAATTCTATTATATGCTCCGCGTACTGAGATATCCAGGATATAAAGCGCTTTGAGACTCTGTCTTGGTTGAGGAGGAATATGTTAACCGGTCTCCTTCTCCTCTCCGTGATCCTGGCGGACTCCTTCATCACCAGATTCCTCTGGAGGAGCTTCATGGCGGATTCTTCCCCGAAGAGATAAGCGAATCCGTCAAGGGTTATGGTGAGTCCAATGGGTTTTCTCTCCCCGATTTCTCGGAGTATCTCATGATACACAGAAACCATCTTCGGGAGGTATGTGCTGGCATCGATCTCCCCCGGAGAATACACAAAGGGCAGGTCGGAGATTATCCCGTTGACGGCACTGAATACGTCAATTATTGCCATATTTCTCGATTCTCCAAGCTCTTTCACATTAAAACCAAGCATTTTGCCGTATTTCTGCAACAGACTCATAGGAAAGGAGTAATTGGTGACGACACCAAAGCCGTTCCTGTTGACTAGACTCCTGAAGATTTCGACCCCCAGAACCCAGCCGAAGGAGTTCGTGTCGTAGAGAATGAGAACCAAACTGTCGTCTAGAAGGCCACCTCCAAGCATCGTGTCAAGCTCACCGATTCCCGTTTTTATAACATCATCCATCATAGGCCCTCACTCATTTAGTCTAAGGAACCAATCTTTTTAAACGATGTCCCGACTTTCCATCGGTGAGTCCATGAAGTGCTCCAAGTGCAATAATCCAGCGGTTTACCACGCGCGCTACACGGGGAGGTACTACTGCAGGAAACACTTCAACGAGATGGTAGAGAAGAAGTTCAAGGAGACGGTGAAGAAGTACCGCCTCATCGAAAAGGGTGAGAGAATAGCGGTCGGCGTTTCCGGGGGAAAGGACAGCGTCGTTCTCATGCATCTCCTGGCGAAGCTAAGCGAGAAGTTCCCCTTCGAGCTGGTTGCTATAACGATAGATGAAGGCATAGCCGGTTACAGGCCTTCCAGCGTTGAGATAGCCAGAAGGAACG
The DNA here is from genome assembly GCF_012027305.1 of Thermococcus sp. MAR1. NCBI lineage: Archaea > Methanobacteriati > Methanobacteriota > Thermococci > Thermococcales > Thermococcaceae > Thermococcus > Thermococcus sp. MAR1. Next base: position 147,988 of record NZ_SNUF01000002.1, on the reverse strand, counting down.
CCGAGAAGCTGGGGGTAGAGCATCACATCTACTCCTTCAAAGAATACATCGGCTTCACCCTGGACGAGACCGTCGAGATAATGGGGAGCTTTGAAAAGGGAGAGCGCGTTGGGGCGTGCTCCTACTGCGGTGTGTGGAGGAGATGGCTCCTCAATTATGCCGCCAAAGATGTTGGAGCTGATAAATTAGCTGTCGGCCATAACCTGGATGACGAAGTCCAGATGTTCATAATGAACATCCTCCGCGGAGACATAGCCCGACTGGGCAGGACGGGCCCATACTACGAGGAGATACACCCCGAGCTTGTCCCCAGGATAAAGCCCCTCCGTGAGATTCCCGAGAAGGAGATAGTTCTCTACGCGGTCCTCAACAACATAGAGGTTGATTTCAGCGAGTGCCCCTACGCGGTCGAAGCCTTCCGTGCCGAAATCCGCGACTGGCTCAACGAGATGGAAGAAAAACACCCCGGCACCAAATACCAGATCCTCAGGAGCTACGACAAGCTCTTCCCGCTGATAGCGAAGACCTACACCAAAAAGACGAGCGAGCTGAACCGCTGTAAGATATGCGGCCAGCCGACGACAGGGGAGATATGCAAGGCCTGTGCCTTTAGACTCCAGGTGGAGAGGAAGGCCAGGGAGAAGGGATTAACTTTTAGAGTTGAGTGACAAAGGTTTAGAGAAATAAAGCCCAGCTCCCCTTGTATTTAATACCAAGTAGATAGTATAAAACAATAGCTTTTTATCACATTGTGATAGACTACGCTTAGGTGAGAACCGTGGAAGAAAGACTCGTAGAGAGCATTGTGAGAAGAACCATTGACACGGCTGAGGCAAGGCTTAGAAAGTATGTATTTACCCCAACTGGAGAAAAAAGACCTGAAAGGAAACCTCTCACGGATCTTAAAGAGGAAGTCGAGTTATTCCTTAAAATCCGGGAGAACAAACTTTTGGTTCTCTACGGTCTTCGTGGTGTTGGAAAGACCACCATGCTTGCCCAGATGTATTTCAAGCTTCTCCCCCAAATTCCAAGGGAGAGACTCGTTTACGTCTCCCTCGACAAGCTTCGTCCGTTGGGGATAAGTCTGAACGACTTCGTTCAGGCCTACGAGCGTCTCCTCGGCGAAAGAATCGAAGAGCTCAGCCAGCCAACCTTCCTGTTCATTGACGAAGCCCATTATGATGAGAACTTTGGGACTACGGTGAAAGACCTCTATGACTCCGCGAGCAATCTCATGATTGTGGTTACCGGATCTTCCTCACTCCCCCTTAAGCTTGACCCCGACTTGATGAGAAGGGCCAAGAAGCTCAGGGTGCCACCTCTTACCTTCACCGAGTACCTGCTTCTGAAAAATGGGATAAGAATTCCCGGGGAGCTTAGTATGGCTTTAAAGCGCGCATTTCTCAACTGTGATTTCTCCGGAATTGAGGAGAAGCTTAGGGGAGTACTGCTAAAGTTCACTGAAAGAGACGTTGAGGATTACCTCATTCAAGGCTCGCTACCCATTTACCTAACTTCCGGGAATCCGCTTGAAGATGCTTATGAGATACTGAGAAAGATTGTTGAAGTTGATTTAGTGAGAGAAGGGCTTTCTGAGACGACACGGGAAAAGGTTCTTGGTCTGTTACTTCTTCTTGCCTCCGGCGAAAGCTTAGCATACGATGACTTGAGCTCAACTTTGGGGCTTGCCAAGGCGACTGTAGAAAAAATGATTGAGAAGCTTGAGGACCTCGAAGTCATCTTCCCGGTAAGGGCCTACGGTTCTTTGGGCAAAGTCGCTCGAAAGACTCCGAAGTATAAGTTTCTGGCACCAATGCTCAGGAGTGCGGTGCTTTACGAGTTTGGACTCTTTGAAAGGGATTCAAAAACACTCGGCATGCTTCTTGAGGATGCCGTAGCGCTTTATCTTCACCTGCTTGCCAAGGAGAAGAAATTGGGGCTTCACTACGATGCCCAAAAAGGCGGTGCGGACTTTATCTTGAAGGGACACACTACAGGAGTTGTGGTTGAGGTCGGCTGGGGGAGAAAGAGCGTCCGTCAAGTTGTCAAGACCATGAAGAAGACGGGGTTAACCTGCGGTGTTGTGGTATACAATGGTCCTTTGAAAAAGAAGGACGATGTATGGTTTGTACCGAGGGAGCTCCTTTTAATGATGCTCTAACATCTTCTTTTGAACGCTCTGGAGGTTCCTCCTTGAGGATTGTTGAAACGCCAATTCCCCTCAGCGAGCTCGAGGAAATACGCGAGAAGAGCGGGGCAGAGGTTAAGCTTACCTACCTCGGAAAAATCGAGAGAAACGGCATAACTCTAAACAGGGTTCTGGTAGAGGGTAGTCCTGAGGAAATCGAGCGCTTCATGGAAAAACTTAGACTCGCAAGGGCCGGGGGTTAGTCTGGAAAACAAACTTCCAACCGGGTATTTAAGCTTTGACCCCAACTTTTCTTGGGTGGGAGCATGGAGGAGCTGAGTGAAGCGTTAAAGGCGGTTGAAAAACAGCTCAACTTCGCGAGGAAAGCATACGACTCAATACTATACCCCCACTGGAGCGTCGCGTTCCCGGTTATCCATATGACCTTATCAATACTCCCTGCCTACACGGAGCGCCCGCAAATTCCTTCGTGGTTCTCTTCTCGGCTTTGCTCTTTGCCCTGCCCCACTGAATGGCCCTCGAAGGGAGTAGAAAGAGAAAAACTTTGATAGTAACTGGGGCCTTTATCCTTGGCTCGTTCGCCGGCTATCTCTTCGCCCTTGGGGGCATAGTCCCGGCCATTGTTCTTCATTCCTCGGCGAATTTAGCCGGGCTCACAGCGTTGAAGATCAACGAAACAATCTCAAACGGGAAGTGGCGTTAGCTCCACCCTCCCACCAACAAGCCTGAAGCGGTACTGGCTTTTCAGGGGGTTGAACTCCGGGAGGGGAGATTTTCTTATAACCATGGTCTCCTCGAATGGAGCATTGGACGAGCTGAACTCTATCACGTACTGGCTGTACAGGGATATCCACGCCACTAGTTCCTCCGACGCCCTTCCCTTGTTCAGGAGAAAGATGTTTAGGGGCCTCTTCCTTTTTTCGGTTATTCTTGCCTTCTCCTTCTCTGCTATGAGCCTCTGGAACGTGGAGATGAAGTTTTCAGTTCCAAAAAGGAAGGCCAGACCGTCTATCGTTACATCGATTCCCACCGGTCGCCTGTCCCGTATGTGCTTGCTGAGAAGTTTTCGGTAAACCTTCTCGTACTTTGGAATGAAAGTGCCCACGTCCAGACTCACGTCGGTGTAAACAAAGTCTAGGGGATACTCAATTCCGTAAAACGACGAGAAGACGTCAATGACGGCTATATTTCCTGCCTCCCCTTCAGACTTCAAATCAAAGTCGATTGCCCTTAGCTCCATCTCAAGTGAGGATATCGGGAGGACGGAGTCTATTATCACGCCAAAATCCCCAAGCTTTATGCGGTTCTTAAGGATTTCAAAGGCAAGGGCCCATCCCTTGGAGTAGGTATCGTAGATTATGAGGAGGTTGCTGTCCTCAATCAGCCCATCCCCAAGGGCCTCATCGAGGAGAGGTATTCCAGTGCTCAGAATCTCCATGGTGCACCACCCACGTTCAACGGCATATTCATTAAGAAATGCTAGCAGATGAAGTATTTAACCCTATTCCCGGATTCGCGTAGTTGTTCTGAAATCCAGAGAAACCCCACCCTATAAATAATCCCGTGCCCTATTCCCGAATGGTGAGGTACATGGAGGACGTAAGGGAGCTGAAGAACGTTTTAGAGAGGGTCGAGGGCAAGCTCATAGCGGCGGGGAAGATGTACGGGGCGATGAACTTTGGAGTCTGGCTCTCAGTGATGCTCTTCTATTACGCCATCATCGGAGTCGCAGACATACCGTGGCAGTTCAACCTTGTTTATTGGCCCGTTGCCTTCATCGTTGCTATGGGTTTTACAGGGAGGGTATGGAAGCGTCTTCAGAGGCTCGGACGGGTCACGGGCAGGGAAGTGGAGGTCTCAGGAAAGGGCGGGATTCTGATAGCCCTCTCCTGGATCACCGGAATAATCCTGGGGTGGGGAATCATACCCCACATGAGCCTGGGGGTCAACGCAGAGGCGAGCATGGCCGTTGGATTCCTGAGCTTCATAGCCTTCTCGGTCTTCGCCATGTGGCTGGTATTTGCCAGATACGGCGGAATCGAGCGCGAGATAATCCCGGCGTTCCTCATCCCGGCCACTGGAATACCCATCGCCAAGGGCATGGAAACCGGGGCGATGGCCTGGGCCGGGTTTCTGGTTGGACTGGGGTTCTCACTAGCGGTACTTGCCTACATCTACTCGGCCTTCAAAGCCATAGAGCGGTGATACCATGGAGGCCCTCAGAGAGCTGAGCAGGAACCACACACTCGGGAACCCGGTTAGGTTAGGGATAATGCTATACCTCCTTCCAAGGGGGAGGGTTCTTTTTAAGGAGCTCCTCCAAGTTCTAGAGGTGACCCCCGGAAACCTGGACTCACATCTCAGAGCCCTCGAAAAGGCCGGCTACGTGGAAATTTACAAGGTCTTCGCCGACAGACCGAGAACGGCCGTAAGGATAACGGAGAAGGGGGCGAAAGAAACCGGCGATTATTTGAGGGCGCTGAAGGAAGCGCTATCGCTCATTCCCGCGGAAGACTGAACGGGTAATTCTTTCTTCTCAACATCCAGAGGCCGAGGAAAGCCCCAAGGGTGTCCATCACCAGATCCCTGAGTTTATTAAGGGTGCTCTCGTGGATGAAGGTTATAGAGCCTTCGCTGAGTTTCTCCGCAATTTCCCAGCCTATCGCCAGAGCGTAGAAGATGAGGAAGGAGTAGAGCACCAGCTCTTTTCGTGAGAGGTTCATTCTGCTCTCTCCTAAAGCGGAGAGCACCTCCGCGATCATCAGCCAGAGGGTAAGCCCGCCGAGGAAGTGGCTGATCATGTCCGCGTTTCTCCAGTCCCTGTGAAAGAGGTCGTAGTGCGTGAAGGGAACGTTGACGAGGGAAACATGAACCGCTATGAAGACCGCAAGGATCATCATGGTGCCCTCGTTGTATACTGGGGCAAGAAACGGGCGAAGTCTTTCCGGCGGATCGGGAACCTTGGCCGGCAAGATTAGGGGAATAGAGAGCCCAACGATAGCAACCCACGTACGGTAGATGTGGTCAGTCCTGCCGTTCATAACAGCTGTGATCAGACCGAGGAAAATGAGGAAAATCGAGGCCATGATGATTTTTCTCTCGCTCCCGATCCTGCTCACCCTACCGTCTTTCGATGCCAAAACTAAAAAATCTACCTATGCTTGCTTTCCTCCTCGGCCCTTCTTCTCAGCTCCTTCATGCGCTCTATTCTGTACTCTTCCACCAAGCGGAGGAGCCTCTCTGCCTCCTTCTCTTTATCCTCTTCTTCCCATCTGGCGAGCAGTTCGTCAATGGCCTTTTCGAGGGTCTCCCGCTCGACTACAGCGAACTCATCAACGCGCTTGACGTCAAGCTCCTCCGAGGTGAAGAAGGGCACGTGGGCCTCGCGGAGCACCTCCGCCACCGGCTCCGGAACCGGTTTCTCCGTTATCAGCGCCCGGATCCCCTTCTCCACCAGCTCCTCCGCTATGGCCCTCCCTGCACCGGCGGGATTCACCACGAACAGGACATCGCCCCGCTTTACACCTATCTCGCGCTCCAGTCTTTCGAGCTCGCGCCAGCTGAGGACGTTCATGACCTTTAGAGGGACGGCGGAGCCTCGAATCTCAACCACGTTCATCCTCTTTACCTGGACAAGGTCCCTGCTCAGCCTCTCTATCACGGCCTTTGCTTCGCGGAGCTGCTTCTCAAGGGCCTCTATGCGCTTTACCTTTGCCTCAAGCTCCCTCTCGCGGAGGACCTTCCTCCTGACTTCCTCGTCGTAGTCCGCTATTCTTCTCTCAAGCCTGCCTATAGTCTTCCGCTGCTCCTTTATTATCTCCCTCAGCTCGGCGTTCTCCCTCTCAAGGAACCCTATCCTCCGTTCAAGCTCGCGGATGCGCTTTATGTACGGGGTAACATCGATGCCCGGCTTTTCCTCCGGCGCTTCTTCTTCCTTGGGTCTTTCACGCAGTGTAACCCGCTGCATGGCCTCCCCGAGATTGTAGCCCTGTATAACAAGGGCCTTTACCTCGTCGGCCTTTCCCCTCAAACCTGCCTCGCGGAGTTTGGCCTCAACGTGCTCAAGCTTCGGCTTCAGTCGGAGGTAGGCCTTATAGGCGGCCGCTAAAGCGTCGCGCTGATGGTCGTCGTCAACGCTTATACCTAGGTTCCGGAGAAGTTCATTCTTCTCCTCAACGCGGAGGCTCTCCCTGGGAACGAAAAGGTTGGCCTTGAAGGAGCGGGCTATTTTTTCGACGAATCCCGGGGCGGGGTTCACATCGGTAGCAACGATGACTGGATGGCCGACGTTGCTTATGAACCGAAAGACCTCGCCGACCGGCATGTTCCTCTCGCTGTGGAGGGCCACTATGTTTCCACTCAGGTCTATCGCGGCTATGCCCACCGTTATGCCGGGGTCTATGCCGACGATTATGCTCCTCCTCTCGCGTACCGCCTCCTCGCCCCTGAGCGGGGCAAAGCCGAGTTCGGCCCTCTCAACGGGCTGGATTCTCACCTCGACGTCCCCGCCGCGGGTGGGCTTTATCAGCCCAGCAAGCTCTTCCCTAGATGCGTAGACCTTGAACTCCCCCTTGGCCAGACCGTAGTCCTTTTCCTCTGTCTCGAGGTCAAAAGGTATATCCGCCCTTCTGAGCCTGTCCTCTATCTCCCTCACCTTGTCGCGGACGAGGTTGTGGACGCGCTTTCTATAGCGGTCCTGGCTCCAGCCGCCCTTGCCGTGACTCCTTCCCCGGGTTACCTTGATTATAACCTCGTCCTCAAAAGCTAAAACCTCGTAGCCAACACCCTTGCTCGCGAGAAGGGCTGAAAGTTTCGCCTCCTCGTAGGGGTCGAACCTATCGAAGGTCCTTATCCCGTGCTCCTTGGCTAAACTCTGGAGGCTTCTCTGTTCTCCCGGCCTTCCGGTCACCTGGACGAGCTTCGTCCCGCTCGGAAGGGCTCGAAGAAACTTCCGCAAATCATCGCCGAGCTCAGTGACGCTGTCAAGAGCTATTATATCCGGCCTCTTGGACTGGATGAAGCGGATTAACCTGTAGAGGGTGAACTCACCCTTTCTCTCAAGCCTGCCGTTGAACCAGCTCACGACGGCAAACCTCTTGGGGTTCTCGCTTATTATGTCCACTCCGAGGATTAGAATAGGCCTCACCCTCTAGGGGTTCTGTAAGAAGGTTGAGGGGGCCGGTTTAAAAAGCTTATCAGCCCCGCAAGGAGGTTCTGATGGCGACCTCAAAGGCCTTCCCTATTGTTTCAACGGCCATAGAGGGTCTCGGCTTTTCCAAGGCCTGTTCGTGGCTGAAGGGGACGTGGATGAAGCCAGCCTTGGTTTCCATTCCAGCGACGGCTATCGTGTGGAGCGCCGTGAACATTGCGGTATTGCAGACATAGGTGCCAGCAGTGTTGGAGATTCCCGCGGGGATCTTTGCCTCCCTCAAAGCTCTCACGATGGCCTTTATAGGGAGTGTTGCAAAGTACGCGGCAGGAGCGCCCTCAAATACTGGCTCATCTTCCGGGGCAAACCCCTTGTTGTCCGGCATCTTGCTGTCCATGACGTTTATCGCAACGCGTTCGACGGTTATGTTGGGCCTGCCCCCCGCCTGTCCAGTCAGAATCACAACGTCCGGTCTTTCCTCCATGATGAGCCTCGGTAAAATCTTTCTGACGCCGTTGAAGGTCACCGGGAGCTGTCGCTTTATTATCTCTGCCCCATCAATCTCATCCGGAAGCCCCGAAACGGCCTCCCAGGAGGGGTTTATCTCCTCGCCGCCGAAGGGCTCAAATCCAGTGATGAGAACCTTCATGCTATCACCGAAAAGGTTAGGTTTTTAGGTTTTAAAACGCACTCCCCTCGGTGGGTGAGGATGAGGTACGACGTTCTTATCATCGGCGGCGGACCGGTTGGCAACTACCTCGCCAACCTGCTCGCGAGGGACTTCAAGGTCGCTGTTGTCGAGAGAAAGGGCTCCTTAGGGGGGAAAGCATGCACTGGCATAATAGGGGCCGAGAACTATGAGAGGCTCGGTCTTCCGGAGAGTGCCGTTTTGAACAAGCTCCGCGGGGCGGTTTTCTACTCGCGAATACAGAGCTTTGAGATAGAGAGAAAATCGCCGCAGGCTTACCTCGTGGACAGAAAGGCTCTTGAGAGGTGGCTGGCAGAGAGGGCCGTGGGGAAGGGCGTGGACTACTACATGGCGACGACCTTTCAGGGATTCAAAAACGGAAAGGCCGTCCTTCAGAGGTTTGGGGAGAGGATTGAGATCGAGGCGGACTTCTACATCGGGGCCGACGGTGTGAACAGCACCGTAGCCAAGGCGATAGGGGCCCAGACAAAAGGTGAATTCCTGAGCGGCTACGAGGCCGAGGTGGTTGGGAATTTCAATCCTGACTTCGTCGAGGTCTGGGTGAACCGGGATATAAACCCGGAGTTCTTCTTCTGGGTGGCACCGGTGAGTGAGAGAGTCGCCAGGGTCGGAACCTTCGGGAGCCTCGATGCTTTTCACAGGTTCTTGAGAATAAGGATGCTGAAGCCAACCTCGATAGTCGAGTTCAAAGCTGGAAGTGTCGGCTTTGGCTGGAGGAAACCCTGGGTTAAAGATAACGTTGCGCTCGTTGGAGATGCGGCGCTGCAGATAAAGCCGACCACCGCTGGAGGAATAGTTTACGGCATGTTCTGCGCCCATGCGCTAAGGAGGGCCCTCCTTGACGGAAGGCTCAGGGACTACGAGAAGGGCTGCTCCTTCGTGAAGAGACAGATAGGCTTCGGTCTAAGGTTCAGAAAAGTCTTCAAGGGCATGGGCCAGGACGACATCGAGAGGGTCTTTGAGGTCCTCGGAAGTCCGGAGGCGAGGGAGGTCATAGAGGAGCAGGCCGACTTCGATGACCACGTGAAGACGGCGAAGGCAATCCTTAAGAGGCCGAAGCTCCTCGCAAGGCTGATAAAGATAAGTCCCGCCATCGTCAGAACCCTCCTGTGAGGTGGTTCCATGGCAACCTGGCGAATGGGACTTCAGGAGGAGTACCTCAGGGCCATAGCCGAGGGCAGAAAGAAGGTTGAGGGACGCTTATACGACGAAAAGAGGCAGGAAATTAAGCCAGGAGACACGATAATCTTCGAGAACAAGCTGATGTGTGTAGTGAAGGACGTGAGGGTTTACTCCTCCTTCAGGGAGATGCTGGAGAAGGAGGGATTGGAGAACGTTCTTCCAGGCGTAGAGAGCATCGAAGAGGGCGTTAAGGTTTACAGGCGCTTCTATTCGGGGGAGAAGGAGAGGAAATATGGAGTTGCGGCGATAGAAGTTGAACCGGTGGGGTGGATCGGAGAGCCTAAATGATGTAGACTTCAAAGCCCAATTCCTTCAAAACCTCAAAGTCACTGTCCAAGGTTATTATCGGCAGGCCATTGACAATCGCAATTGAGGCTATGAACAGGTCCCTAAAGGACATGGGGCTTCCCTTTTCCCGCAGTTTTTTATGGAGATACGAGACCATTTCGGCACATTTCCCATCAAAGGGGAGCTCGATAAGCGTTTCAAGCCATATAAGCTCATCTTTTTTAGGCATCCCGAGGAGAATCTCGAACTTGGATATCGAGGTTATGTAGAAGGTGTTGTCCAAGGCAGTGACTTTTTCAAAGACTTCATCGTTGCCCCTAGCGATCTCGATTATCACGTTTGTGTCAAGGACTGCCCCCATTTTTCAAACTCCTCCTCAATCTCTTTGAGCTTCCTCTTTGTTTCCCGGTACTCCTCCTCATTCAATATACCTCGCAGGTGACGCAGGGCGTCGACGTTTCCCTTTCTTTCCCTTAAGAGCTCCCTAAACAGCTCGCTGAAGGATTTTTTACCCTTAATCCGGACGAGTTCGTTGTAAACATCATCCGAAATGGTTATCGTCTTGACCATGTTCCCACCAATACATTGTGTGCATGCATCATATTTAAGCATTATTCTCCACTTCTCCTCGCCAACTGCTGGAGCTTTGGGGAAATAATGGTAAAACTATCCCGGACTTACAAAGGAAGACATAGTGGCAGCCATAAATCATGCGAGCATGATACTAAAGGAGGAGCCTCTGAATGATTGAAATCAAATAAGTCCATGATGTTAAACATCAAGTTCAAATTCCTCACGAAGTCTCTCTTCTATCACTCGATCTCACTAAAAATAGAAATGGGGCAGATCACAGATACCTCTCCCTCACCCACCTTATGAAGTAGTCCGGGTTCAGCTCTTCGCCGATGGCCTTCTTAAGAAGCTCCTTCGGCGGGTAGATGCTTCCCCAGCGGTGTATCTTCTCCCTGAGCCAGGCCTTTATCGGCTCGAACTCGGCCTTCGCGACCTTTTCCTCGAAGTTCGGGATGTCTCTCTTCATATGGTAGTATATCTGGGCCGAGAGGAGCGTTCCGATGCTGTAGGTCGGGAAGTAGCCGACCGTTCCGTGGGCCCAGTGGATGTCCTGAAGGATTCCCTCGACGTAGCTCTTGGGTCTTATGCCGAGGAGGTTCTCCATCTCGTCGTTCCAGAGCTCCGGAAGGTCTTTTGCCTTAACGCCCTCGTTGAGCATCATTCTCTCGAGTTTGAAGCGGAGGAGTATGTGGAAGTTGTAGGTGACGACGTCAGCTTCCGTTCTTATGAAGTCCGGACGAACCATGTTGAAGTAGAGGTAGACGTCCTCCGGGGTATAACCAGACATGAAGGGCAGGTTCTCCTTCAGGACAGGGTAAATCAGCCCCGCGAACTCCCTTGAGCGGCCGATGATGTTCTCCCAGAACCTGCTCTGGCTCTCGTGGATTCCAAGGCTGACACCACCAACTATCGGGCTGAACATGAACCTCTCGTCCTGCTGGAGCTCGTAGAGTGCATGCCCGAACTCATGGACGGTGCTCAAAATCGTTCTCCTGAAGTCGTAGCCCTCGTAGCGCGTGGTTATCCTGACGTCCCTTATCCCGAACTCCGTTGTGAACGGGTGGGCGGATACGTCAAGCCTTGAACGAACGCCGAGCGGGAAGCCGAACTTCTCCAGAATCCAGCGGTTGACCTTCTCCATCCGCTCCTTCTCATAGCTCTCCTTCTCAAGCGGGTGGCTCTGCGGGACTTTACCTTCTTCCATTATCTTCTCAACGAGCGGTTTCAGCTCCTTCTCCAGCCTGTCGAACATCTTCTCGACGTCTTTGGTAGTTGTTCCCTCCTCAAACATGTCGAGGAGAGCGTCATAGGGCTCGTCTTCGTAGCCAAGGTAGTCTGCGGCGCGCTTCGCAAGGTCTATAATCCTGTCCAACCAGGGCTCGAACTTGGAGTAGTCATCGGCCTTTTTTGCCTCCTCCCAGGCCTTGGTTGCCTGGCTGGTCACCTCGCTCATCTCCCTCAGGAACTCCGGCGGGAACGAGCGGCTTATTCTTATCGAGCGGTCGAGGACTCTAATAACACCGCGCTCGTACTCGTTGAGCTCAAGTCCCTTCGCCTTCTCAACGAGCTCGACGAAGTCCGGCTTGAGGAGGAACTCCTGGCTGAGGACGGAGAGCTCGCCCTGGGCAACGGAGCGCTCAAGGATACCCTCCTTCGGCATGTTGACCTCCATGTCCCAGCCGAGGACGCTCTGGGCGTGGCCTATCGCCCAGATGCGGCGGTATCTCGTAAGTATCTCCCTGACGGTCTCGTTCTGGAAAACGCTTTCCATGGAAACCACCCCATTTTTCTTTGATAAAATCTATCCCTTCGGCGCTTTTAACCTTTTCGATGTTCATCTAAACGTGTGGGTAGAAGCCGATTACTCCAACCGGAAATCGCTTAAAGGGATGGACACAAGTCCCTGAAAAGCAAGTGCTGGTGATGATCATGAAGCTTGACCTGGCGGTGCTCGGCCACGTCTCGATAGACCACATACGGTTTCCGGGAAGGGAGGAGATAGTATACCCCGGTGGTGCGGCCGCAGCGGTTGCCACTTCGGCGGCGCTGGCCGGTGCGAGTGTTGGTTTGATAACCAAAGTTGGGGAGGACTTTCCGAAGGAATGGCTCGAAAAGCTCGCCTCAATCCTCGACATCAAGGGCGTTCAAATCCTGCCCGGCAGGACGATTCACATATACATGATTTACCACGAGGACGGAAGCGTTGATGCCCCTGTTGATATGGGAGTCGCTCAGAAAATGGGCGAGACCCCGATTCCTGAGGAGTATATGAACGCGAGGTTGTTCCACATAGCCCCTATTCCACCGGAAGAACAGCTCAAGGCCTTAAAAAGGCTGGAAGGCAAGAGGGTAAGCCTTGATTTCAACCCAACCTACATGAAGGACTACGAGAAGAAAACCGGACTTATGATGGAGATAGCATCGCGGGTGGAGGTCCTCTTTCCAAACGAGAGGGAAGCTTTAACGATAACAAAAGCCAAAACCGTGGAAGAAGCCGCCAAAATACTGCACGGGTGGGGGGCGAAGCTGGTCGTTATAACGCGCGGTGAGAGGGGGGTTCTCGTCTACGATGGAACCTTCAGGGAGTTTTCGGCACTCCCCATAAGCCCCGAGGAAATCGTTGACCCCACCGGGGCTGGAGATGCCTTCGCAGGTGGCTTTCTGGCCATGTACTCTAGGGAAAAAGGAGTTGAGGAGTGCGTTAAAAAAGGACTGGAGAGTGCGAGGGAAGTTCTGAAAAAAACGGGGAGCTGGAGCATCTAAGAGGCCACAAACCGGGCAAAGAGGTACAGCACCACAAGGAGCAGTGCGGCCAGTGCAGTTACCTCAAACCTCGGGAGTGCGGGGGAGAGCATCGACATCAGCAGGTAGGTCGGGAAGGACATCGCAACCGCCGCAAGGAGGATGAGGTAGTGCTCCCTTGGGGCATGCTCCCTGTCCAGGTAGCCCATTTCAAGGGCAAGAACCGTCAGCGCAATCACCGTTAGACCGTAGAGGCCTCCAGTTCTTGTGTAGATGAGGAAGACTGCAGTAGCCAAAAGGAAAAGGACACCGATGAAGTACCACTGGACGGCCATGAGGGCCAGCGGTACCAGCAGGAGTGTTCTGATGTCACGCATCCCAAGGAGTACGAAGAGGGGAATCAATGGGATGATGGAGTATAGCCTTCTCTTAATCTTCACAGCCCAACCACCTCCGCAATAGCAGCCTCAAGGGGCTTTCTGACGTCCCAGTCGATGATGATGCCGTAGGCAGACATCTTCATGAGCATCGCACGCCTCTGAAGCGTCAGTAGCTTCACCGCCAGCTCCTCCTCGCGACTCTTCGGCTCGACGGCGGTGTAAGGATTCGGGCTTATGACCACGACGTTGTAGCCGTACCGGGCCATTATTTTAAGCGCCTCCTGGCTCTCCTCTGTGAGGAGGGGGGAGAAGTATAACAGCTGGGCTTTAGCCGGGAAGCGTGCCTTTATCAGGTGCTCGACCTGGTAGGCTATCATGTTGTTCTTATCGGGCTTTGCCGTGCTCAGGAAGTCTATGCACTTGAAGAAGTGCCTTTTGCCGTAATCAACGCGGATCCAGAGCGGAACGTCTTCGGCCAGGAGAAGGCCAAAGCTTGTCCCGTTATTGAGGGCGTTGAGCATGAGGGAAGCGGTTGCTCTAATCAGATGGTCAAAGACGAGAGTGCCGGTGTAGGAGGCATCGACGATGAAGACGACGTCTACTTTTCTCTCGCTCTCGTACTCGTTGGCCATTATCCTGCCCGTCCTCGCGGTGGCCTTCCAGTTGATTATCTTGAGAGGGTCTCCCGGCTGGTAATCCCTGATCGCGTGGAACTCAACCCCCTCACCGACCCTCGGCGAAGGGAGCGGACCGACGGTTATCTTGGTTCCCCTGGTAGAGTAGGGCGTTGGGACGTCAGTAATTATCGGAACGCCCACTATCTCGCTGTAGACGTCAACCTTCCTGTCAACCCTGAAGAAGCCGAAGGGATCGCGGTAGCTCAGCCTCACCCAGTTGAACTCGTGGATTCCGCGCTTAACGCGAACCCTGTACCTTATCTCCCTCTCCTCTCCCGGCCGGAGGGAGAGGACGTGCTCCCTCTGCCCCTCCACCAGCTCTAAGCCTGGGGGAATGTCCTCGGTGATCTTCAGGGTGGGTATTCTCTCATGGGACTTGATCCTGAGGACTATCTCGATCTCAGTCCCCTCAAGGAAGCGGTTGTGGGGTATTATCCGCTCAATCTCGACGTTGAGGCGCGGCTTGAAGAAGAACACGGCTATAAACAGAAGCCATATTGCCGGGAGCGTCAGATACACCATCTCCCAGCGCAGGAGGAGGAAGGCGAACATAACGATTAGCCAGAGGGCGATGAGAATCTCCTCTGCCTTCTCCGTTGGGAGCATCTCGTCGGTAGGCGCCTCCTCCCTCTCCTCAACGTGAGTGGTGCCGTATAGCGGGGGCTGGGCCTGCACCTTTTCACCTCACTCAAACTTGGGGACCGGAACGCGCTCAAGGAGCTTCTCCATTATGCTCTCCTGGCTGACCTTCGTGTACCACAGCTCCCTCTTGAGGATGAGCCTGTGGCTCAGCGCTGGAACGGCGACGGCCTTTACATCGTCGGGGATAACGTAGTCCCTGCCCTCAAGTGCGGCATAGGCCCTGGAGAGCTTGAGCAGGGCAAGGCTTCCCCTGGGTGAGGCTCCGACCTCTATCTCCTTCTTGTTCTCCCTCGTCGCGAGGACTACATCGGTTATGTACTCCAGGATCGCGTCGCTGACGTAGACGTCCTCTATCGCCCTCTGCATCTCAACGACTTCCTCGGGGGTCAGGATTGGCGTTATATCGACCTCCTCCTTCTTCCTGGCCATCCTCCTCCGGAGTATCTCTATCTCCTCTCCCCTGCTCGGATAGCCAACGCGGAGCCTGACGAGGAACCTGTCCAGCTGGGCCTCCGGGAGCGGATACGTTCCTTCTTGCTCTATCGGGTTCTGGGTGGCAATGACTATGAAAGGCCTCTCCAGCTCGTATGTGCTCCCCTCAACGGTGACCTGCCTCTCCTGCATGGCCTCAAGTAAAGCGGACTGGGTCTTTGGCGGGGCACGGTTTATCTCATCGGCAAGGAGTATGTTCGTGAAGATTGGGCCCCTCTTAAACTCGAACTCAAGGGTCTTCTGGTTGAAAACGCTGACGCCCAGGATATCGCTGGGGAGTAAGTCCGGTGTGAACTGGACGCGCTTGAACCTGACCCCCAGGGCAGTTGCAAAGCTCTTCGCCATGAGCGTCTTTGCTAAACCGGGCAGGTCTTCTAGGAGTATGTGCCCATCGGCCAGAATCGTCGTCAGTATGAGCTTCAGTACCTCGTCCTTTCCGACTATCGCTTTCTTGACCTCCTCAAGGACGGCATTACCCTTGGAACTTACCTCTTCTATTTTCATGGAGATCCTCCTCCAGGATTTTTAAGGCCTTTTCAAGGTTATCGAGAAAATCCCCCTCTGAACGGAGGGCTTCGATTGCCTCGTTGGGCTCGGAGGTGAGGGAATGAAAAGACTTGTTATAATCGTCGGAGAGCGTGGCGTATATTCCCACTATCTTCTCCTCGAGAAGGGAGCGGGCGACCTTCCCCTTCTTGGCGCGCTCTATGAGCGTCACTACCCTCTCAACGTCGGTTTTTCTCTCGACCTTCCCCAGCCTTTCCCGCTTGGGAAGAGGAACGTGTATTTCAAATCCAAAGAGGATGAACGCCAGAAGGACACCCAGCACCAGAACGGCGAGCCATCTAACCAGATAGGAGCCGGCAACTATAGCCATCAGCAACGGGATCACGGCTATTGCAAGGGCATAATTAAACCTCATTCACGCCCCTCCTCATCTCCCGATAGACCCTAAGGGCCCTCTTGGCATCATCCCATGTTATTTTCTCGGGAGCGTATTTGGCTTTTTCGAAGAGCCGCGTCAGCTCGACGAAGGCATCGTGCATGTACCTCACATGCTCTGCGTGTTCCCAGTGTGTCCAGCTCTCCTGGTACGGAATTCCGAGGTACTCAAGCCAGAGGACGGCGTTTTTGTATATACCAACGATGGCCTCCCTGGGGTTCTCGAACATCTCAAGTCCGAGCTCATCAAGCTTCTTATCGAACAGCTCGGCACGGAGCTTCATCTCCTTACGCTCCTTTTTCTGCAGGTATTCGCGGTACTGAATCACGGCAAGGTAGGCAAAGACCACTATTGCACCCACAAGGATGGCATAGAGAAGGTACTGGGACGGCAGGGGTCGCCTAAACGTAGCTATCGGCGAGGTGTTGTTGTAGTAAAGGGGGGACTGAGTGGTGGACTGAAGGGGAAGCGAACCGTTCACTGAGGCGTTCACCTGAGTATTGTTGGCTGGAAAACCCTGGGAGCGCTTTTTCATCATGCGGAAAACAACGCCCCCCACGATGCCACCGAACACAACGGCAATGTAAGTCAGGAAACCAAAGCCGCCGCCGTCATCCCGCCTGAAGGGATCCCTCCACCCCAGAAGAACGCCGATGATAACGAACAGGCCAACTATCGCGAGAAGGATAAGAAGGACGCCGGTCCAGGGTGCGGAACTTCCCCTGGCTGCGCTCGATGTGGTTGCGCTGTAATTAATCATGAGCGTCATCAGTGAAAACAGCAGTCCAGAGAGGGCCAAGAATTTTACCCTGGTGGACATTTTTATCGGGAAGTGTATAGAGGGCAGGTTTAAAAGCTTTTACCCATAGGTAAAGGTCAGGTGATGACGGTGGAGAGGGTTCCAAGGCTTTACGTTGAGGCTCCCCCCGGGGAGTGCATTGAGGGGAGAAAGGCGATAAAAGACTGCGTGATCATCAGCGGGAACGTTGAAGTATGGTTGAGAAAGGGTGAAACCGTTCCCGACTTCGTTGATGTGGATGGCTCCAAGTTCCTCGCGAAGGAAGTTTACGACAGGTTCTACCTCTACGTTGACAGAATTGAGGGAAAGCTGCTCGCGGATGCGGTTCTGGTGCTCCCTGACGGAAGGACGAGAATATACCTGAAAAAGGGCGACGAACTGCTCCTGCTCCCCGTGGAGGGATACACAAAGACCCTGATAGCGAACGTGGGGAACAGGGTAAGAACGGGCGACGCCTTCGCGGCGGTAACCACGAGAAAAGGGGAGGTTCACTACCTCAAGCCCCCCAAGACCGGGACGGTTGTGTTCATAGACGAGGTAACGAACAGGCCGCACTACGTTTACTACATACTCCCCGAGGAATGAGCTCTTTTTCACATTCTTGTGTATCAATGCCCAAAAGTTTATAAGTTCTTGCGGGTAGTTACGGCGAAGAGAATTTTGGAGTTGAAGGAAATGAAGATTGAAGCTGGAGATTTTGTGGTGTTTCACTACGTCGGAAAGTTTGAGAACGGCGAAGTTTTTGATACAAGTTACGAGGACATTGCCAAGGAGAACGAGATATACGTGGAAGAGAGGGAGTACGGTCCCCTTGGCGTCAACGTCGGTGTTGGTGAGATAATCCCCGGCCTTGACGAGGCCCTTATCGGCATGGAGCTTGGGGAGAAGAAGACGATCACCATACCCCCGGAGAAGGCCTACGGCATGCCCAACCCGGAGCTCGTGATTGAAGTGGCCAAAACCGAGTTCTCAAACGTCGGCATAGAGCCCATCGAGGGCATGTACGTCATGACCGACTCGGGGATAGCGAAGATAGCCAAAGTCGGTGAGGAGAACGTCACCCTTGACTTCAACCATCCGCTGGCCGGAAAGACCCTCGTCTTCGAGGTAGAAATAGTGGACATTCAGAAAGCCAAAGAAGAGGCCTCAGACGGCGAGGTTGAGGCCTGAGGCTCCTTGGAAGATCATCAATCCCATTATCACGAGCAGCAGGCTGTACTTTATGCCTGCTGAGTATTTCCCTTCTCTTATAACGCCGATTCCAAGGCCCGAAACTATCGCCTGAAGGGCAACGAATCCCAGCAGTATGGTCCTCACGGTCTCCACTGGGAACTGCACGTTGCCAGTGCTCATAGCCACCATCACCTGGGCGACTATGCCGAGTATGAGAGGACCAATGAATCCACTGGTGATTATGAAGAACATCACCTGCATGCCCGTTGAGGCCTTCCTCTCCTGTTTTATCCTGAGTATCTCCCTGACGTCGTTTCCAACATAGACGAGCACATCGCTCATCGGCGCACCCCTCTCAAGAGCCTCGATGATGATCATCATTGAACGGTAGATGACGGGGGATTTTCTGTTCCTTATCGCAAAGGCTCTGAGGGCTTCAACGGTTGGACGACCCTTCTTTATCTCGGCGACGGTTTTTTTGAACTCCTCAGTCAGTGCACCAAATTTGGCCGTCGTTAGCTCCTCTAGTGCTTCTGAGAAAGATATACCTGCCCTAAGTGAACTGGCCAGGTAGAAGAAAGCATCGGGCAACATTTTCTCCATCTCATCAATGCGTTTGCTGATCTTCCAGTAGGGATAACCAAAGGCCATCCCTGCAAAGAGCGCTATGAATGCTATCACTGCATAAATTAGTGTGGAGAACAAGTCAACGACGAGAGCGCCGATTATGCCGACCAGGAGGGAGACGATGAGGTACTCGGCGGCGAGGAAGTTTATTCCCGAGGAGTATATGAACACCTCGTAGCGCCTCATCCACCGCTTGGGAACTATCCTCTCAATGACCTTAATCAACGCTCCTGACAATCCTCCCGCCATCATTGTCACCTCGGCTCTCCCTTCTTAATCATATTGACCACTATGAAAGATAGCGCCGGGAAGGCGAAGAGCAATATTACTGCAAGGGTTTCGGGGGGCATTATAAGTTGTTGGGCCATAACTGAACCAGCCAGTATTCCAACGACGAACATGGTGGGCATGACTATTGTCATGAACATGTAGATGAAGGCTATACCGTTGACCCTCTGGACGTACTCTATGAGCTTCATCCGGTACTCAAAGGCGAAGTCCTCGGCCAGCTTGTAGAGTATCTCGGAGAGGTTTCCGCCGAACTTTATCGCCCTGAGAATCTGCTTGACGACACGGCTGACGTTCTCGGAGCCCATCTTTTCATCAAACTTGGTGAGGGCATCCTCAAAGGAGGAACCCGTCCTCATATCCCTCAGTATGAGCTCAAACTCCTCAGATATAACACCATAATCGGCGCGGGCAACGGATAGCAGGGCCTCGGATATACCAACACCCGCGCTAAGGAGGGAAGCCATGTGCCTCAGGGCGTAGGGCATTGCCCTCTCAACCTCAACAACCCTGCGCTTCCAGACCATGCGCGGATAGTACCGCATATACATAAAGCCACCCACAAAACCAAGGAATCCCACGAGGGCCGACATATCGAGTGGGATGTACAAGAGGTATGCAAACAGGAATCCAAAGATGCCCGCAAACACCGCAACCGCCAGCATCAACGCGACGTACTTTTCCTGGGGCATCAGTATGCTCGCCCGATAGAGCTCCTGGTCGAGGCCCTTGAGGGAGTTCGTGAGCGATTGAACTGGCCCCTTGAAGTAGCGGAGCACCGTCTCTGCAAGTCTCTCGGAGAAGGGCTTTTGAATCTCCTTCTTCCTCCATTCCAGGATCTCCTCTATCTCTTTCTCCCTCTCTTCTTCAGCCCTCCCCTTCTCGATTTCCTTCTGCAGTTCTTTGAGCGCCCGAAGTCTCTCTTGAACACTTTTGCCCTGGGGGATTCTGCGCAGGGGCTTCTCAGCGACCTCTACCGTCTTTCCCCCTAGGCGTTCCAAAAAGTCGGTAATGGCTTTAACGACGCCCACGATTATCACCCTTAGATCAGATTCTTAACCTGCTTGCTGGTTTCAATGCTGCTCTCTGCCTGAATCCTCTTCAGCAACGCCTCTTCGTCTATGTAGAACTGCCTTATGTAGTATCCGACCTTATCGATGCTCCTGATTCCCTGCTCTATCATCCAGTCCAAGATTATCCTGCGCTTCTCCTTCTCGAATTCAAGCTCTGATATGCTCATGCCCGTGTGGTGGGCAAGTGTGTTGAGTGTCCTGCTGGGAACACCAGTGGGAATCAACTCATCCTTAGCCGGGTCGTACTTGTAGAGTTTGTTGAGCTGGACGCTTTCGGCCTCAATGCCAGAAATCTCGGCTATCTCTGTAATGCGCCTTATGGTTCCCTTCTTCCTGCTGTGGAACCTGACCTGCATAATGATGATGTCCAGTGCGGGTATCATTATCCTGGGAACGCTCATCGGCGGGCTTTCCAGACGGACTATGGTTTCCCTCGCGCTGTTTGAGTGTATGGTTCCCATACAGCCGTCATGACCAGTGTTCATTGCGGTGAACATAGTTCTGGCCTCTGGACCACGAACCTCACCGACAATGATCCTGTCGGGACGCATACGAAGGGTGTTCTTAACGAGGTCGTCCATGGTTATCTCGCCCTTGCCCTCGACGTTGGGCGGCCTCGTCTCTAGCCTGATCCAGTGCTCAACCGGGAGCTGAAGCTCGGCCGTGTCCTCTATCGTTATCACGCGCTCGCTCGGCGGAATGAACATGGCAAGGGAGTTGAGTGTTGTTGTCTTACCGGAACCTGTACCTCCCGCGACGAGAACGTTCGCTGGCTTAACGCCCAGGCCGTCCACGAATATCCACAACAGGGCCGCTATCTCGGTGTTCATAGTCCCATACTTGATTAGGTCGATTATCGTGAGCGGATCCTTCTTAAACTTACGGATAGTTATGGTGGGACCATCGAGGCTGATGGGTGGGATGGTAGCATTGACACGGCTTCCGTCAGGGAGGCGTGCATCAAGGAGTGGACTCTGCTGGTCGATTCTTCTGCCCACTTCCCTCGCTATCCTCTCGATGATGTTGAGTATCTCCTTCTCCTCGGGGAAGACTATGTTGGTCTTACACATATTGAAGCGCCTGTGCCAGACGTAAACGGGCCTGCCGGTACCTATGACCATGATTTCCTCGAGGTTGTCATCGCGGACGAGGGGATCGAGCTTGCCGTAGCCTATCATAGACTGGACTATCATCTCGGTGAGAACCTCGACCCTGCCCTCTGAGAAGTGGGGAGCCTCCTCCTTTATCATCCTCCTGACGGCGTTCATGAAAACGCGCCTGCGCTCTTCAATATCTGGAAAGGCAGATGGGTCTATCTGAAGTTCGGTTATCGCTCTGTCCTTAATCCTCTTGAAAAGCTCCTCCCCCTCGCGGCTTAGCTTGGGGAGGCGTATCTCATATATGGGGACGGGTTCGCCCTTAACGCGGAGGATACGGACGTTTCCATAGGCATCTAGAACCTCGGCCTTCCCCGCGTAGGTCGGCTCCTCCTGGCGAATCGATGAACCGAGAATATCCTGAAGGGTTGAGGGCGGTTTGGGCTTGGGGGCAGGCTTGGGCTTCTCCTTGGGAGCCTCTTCCTCCTTGGTGAGTATCTCTCCGAGAATATCGGCACCGGTGGGTCTGCTGGTGATGGCCTCCTCGGGGGAGGGTCTGCTGAGGATCTCCTCTAAATCAATACCACCCTCCTCTCTCACAAAGGGAAGGTGCTCCTCCTCTTCTTCCTTCTTTTTATCCTCCTTGAGAACGTTCTCAAGGAGGTCGTCCTCCCCGCTCAGTATCTCATCAATCCATGAGATGGTCTCCTTCTTCTTTTTCTTCTCATCCGGCACCAACGCTCACCGCCCCTCATTCTTCCAGCTGACGTGATAGGTTATATCAACACCCTTACCCATGAATATTATCCACACAGGGAAGTCGAAACCTGCCTGCTTGGGCGGGTTGATCTCGGGGGTCCCAACTGAAACACCGCTGATTAAACTGCTCGAAAGCTGGAACATTCCCGGCATCGTTGGAAGCGGCTGCGGCTGGCTCTTCTGAGGCGGATTAAGACCCTTGTACTTCCACACGAACTCCTCCATGTAGTCTCTGTACGTCATTGTATAATTAGGGGTAAAGTCCGTCATGCTAGCACCATCGAATATGACCGGTATCGAGGCGGCGAAGAACGTGTTGAAGGTTCCCGCCTCGTTGGGGACGTTTGTAAGGCGGAAGGTAACGTCACCCTCATACTTGAGGATCTTGATGTGGGCATCAACCATTGGAAACATGCTCCTCAGGTAGAGAACCTTGGGGGTGTTTACGAGCTGAGGATACATGACCCCGCAGCTTATTATTCCAATATCGTCCAGATCCTCTATCACGCCGCTAACGCTACTCCCGTTGTACTCAACGGTGGTTATTTTAGCGGTATCCCCACAGACCGTTTCGTAGTCCATGGTCTGGACTATGTAAGAGTAGTGAGAGGTTATCCTGAAGCTGACGACAACGGTTTCGTAGGGCATTATCCAGAAGCCCGTGTAGTAGTTGAGGGTGGTCTTCTTAACGTTCGATATGTTGTGGAGAACCGTGTCTCCAACGAGTACTGCATTCATGGTCTCGCTGTTGTCCAGCCTGTAGACGGTGAAATCGTAACGCGGGTTCACCACTATGAACTTGGGAAACGGAGCGGTGTTCACCATGGTAAAGTTCAGATTTATCATGACCTGCCCCATAATACCTATGTTGTTGTAGGTATCGCCGGGAAGACGGTAGGTTGCTGCACTAACCAGAGATGAAGCTAACAAAAGAATAAAGAGAGATGCTGCGAGGCGTTTCATTGCTATCACCTCAGGTGGCAACTTTAGCGATGTAAATGTACTGCTGGTTGGAGAGTATGTCGGGCACGAATATTGAAGGAACCCTCACTATGACCAGGAACTGGGTGTTGGGATCGAGCACAAGCATTCCGGATTCTTTCTCAAGGTCAACTATCTCCCAGCCGTAGGCCCTGAGCTGCTCCTTGACGTCTTCGCTGGCCTGTATCTTTCCGGCAGCTATAGCCTTGAGTATCTCGGTCAGGTCGACGTTGTAGGTATAGCTGGCGGAGGCGCTCTGGCTGGCGGTCTGAGAGTTGGAGTAGATGTCACTTATTGCCTGGCCGTTGGTTATGGAAGCATCTCCCGGCGTGTACTGAGTGTCGTGCTGTTCGGAGTACTGGGTCGATGAGCTGGTGCTCGATGAGCTGGTCTGGGTCTGGGCCTCATTGACAGAAATCGTCCCGGCCTCCGTTGGGAGGAGTACCAGCTCAACGTAACCCTCGTTCACTATCTCCTTGAAGGGCGCATTGGTCGCGTTCTTGGCAAATATCATGATCTTGTCCCCCGGAGCGAGGAAGGCGCCGTTTATCTTGTCCCTCGAGAGGACGAGGGCGATGTCAACGAACTCAACCTTGTAGACCTTGTACTGCATCAGCTCCCTGTAGTCCAGTATGCCTCCCAAGATGGCCTTTGCGTCGGATTTGCTGACTATCTTCTTGACGTTGTCCTTCTCCAGGATGACGTTCTGGGTCGGGATTATGTCGATAATGTAGTAGTAGTACTCCCTCCAGAGTTCGAGAAGATACGGATCCGCGTTGACAGCCTCAACCTGCTGCTCGCTGGTGGCGCTCATGACCTGCTCCTCGAGGCTGTTCATCGAATCAACCACCTTCTTCTTAAGGCTGTCAGGCAACGGCATCGCAAGGAGCTGGCTGAACTGGGCCTCGATCTGACTTATCTTCTCCTTCTTGGTCTGGTTGAGCTGCCTCTCCATTTCAAGCTGATGCTGCTTCTCGAGATAAGCCTGATATTGGTTCCAGGCACTCTGGTATGCGGCTTTAACGTCTATTGATTCGACCTCCTCCACACTCTGGGCCGAGTTTATCTTTCTGATCAAATCGTCCCTGGCGTTCTTTCCAAACGTCGTGTTCATAAGCTCGCTCCCGGGTTTGAAGTAGTAGTTAACCTCCGCAAGCTTTTTGTTCTTAGCCTGAGTGAGCTGCTCGGCGGCCCGGTTCTCCATGTAGATGTAAGCGCCTATAGAAATTATTAAAATCACGATGATGACTATCGATGCACCAATTAGAATGCGTCTCTTCCTTTCCCTCTCCCTTATGCTGCCCACGGGGCGGGGCTTTTTGGGTGGTTTCTTGACAGGGGGCTTGGCCGTTTTGGGGGCCTCGGGCTCTACGCTGGCTTTACCCAGCTCTCTAAGACGGCGGATTTTCGCCTCAATATCCTCGGACACGTTGAGCACCACCATCAATCGTTATCATAACTAGCTTCTTATGTCGAATAGTTTTTTGAACTTCAATCTTTATTTAGGTTTCGGTGAGAGATATGGAGCGGCTAGAGATTAGAGTAATAAAAATCCGGGGAAAATGCCCCGTTTTTAACCTGGGTGACAGGATAGTTATAGAAGGGCCCAAAGTTAAGCTCGATGAGACCGATGCCATATGCACCCATGCCTTCGCATCACTGTTGCCGTACATAGTCGCCTTGCGAAAGGGTATTAAGCCAAGCGAACTAGGACTCGGCAAGGGGAAGAAAGCGTACGTTCAGTGCCTCGATCCCGGGCCGCCATACACCGACGGCGGTACAGTAATCTTTGAGATAACGGTGGTGAGAGATGAAGCAGAAGAAGGCGTGGAGAGTGGTGAGAGAGGTAATAGATGAGGCCGACCTCATCGTCGAGGTGGTTGACGCTCGCGACCCGATCGGAACGAGGAACAGAAAACTGGAGAGACTCGTCCGGGAAGAGGGTAAACCGCTCCTCGTAGTCATGAACAAGGCAGATTTAGTGCCGAAAGAGTGGGCTGAGGAGTATAAGAGGAAGAGCGACCTTCCGGTCGTCTTTATATCGGCCCGCGAGAGAAAGGGAACTGGAATCCTTAGGAGAGAAATAAGGAAGCTCGCAAAACCCCTGCTTGACGAGAGGGAGAAGATTAAGGTCGCACTCATAGGCTACCCCAACGTTGGGAAGAGCACGATAATCAACACGCTGAAAGGCAAGAAGGCCGTTGGCACCGCTCCAATACCGGGCTACACAAAGGGAAAGCAGCTGATAAGGCTCAGCAAGAAGATATGGCTTCTTGACAGCCCGGGAGTTGTTCCCATCGATGATTTCGACGAGCTGGTAATTAAGGGAGGCTTCCCTGCCGACAAAATAGACGAACCCGTCAAACCCGCGTTAAAGCTCATAAGCAGGATCCTTGAGACCAGAAGGGAAGCCCTCACAGAGAAGTTTGGTATAGATGAATTCGAGAGCGAGGAGGAGGTTCTGAGGAGGATAGGTGAGAGGAGAGGCCTGATAAAGGCCGGAGGCGAGGTTGACATCGAGGAGACGGCAAGGTGGTTCCTGAGAGAGTGGCAAACGGGTCGATTTACCCTCTTCGGAAAGGAGGAGGAAAAACCCCGGGGGTTCGTCTGGGACTTCGAGGACGTCCTCGACGGAATCGAGGAAGACCTTCTCCTCGACCCGAGGAGAATTCTCTGGAAATACGGGGAAGAACTCAGAAAAAAACTCGACAACCAGAAGCGCATCGGGATACGTGAAATAGAGGGCTTTACCGTCGGGATAGCGACCGGCTTCAAGAAGTGCGACGGCGGAATAAAGCTCCTCGAAAGGCTCACCGGTAAGCATGTTTTAGCGAGCGAGTGCTTCGGGAAGAAGTGGAAGGGAGTAATAGCTATAATGGAGTGATGGGTATGAGGCTTTTGCTGACGACTTCGCAGGGGATAGAAGACCTCGCGAGGGCCGAGGTCGAGAACCTGCTCTCTGGACTTGGAGTTCCGTTTCGAGTGGAGGAGAAGCCACTCGGCGTTGAGGGAAGGGTTTTAGCTGAAGTCGGCGAGGCCTTCTACACCGACGAAAAGGGCAGGAAGAGGGAGCTTAGCGTTTCAACCTATCTTAACGAGCGCTCAAGGCTCCTCCACCGCGTAATCATGGAGATAGCGAGCGAGCGCTTTGAGGGGATTGGGGAAGACGAACCCGACCTTGCCCTCAGGAGGATAGAAGAGTTCGTCTCAGAGCTTCCGGTGGAAAGGTACGTCAAGGTTAGCGAACCCTTTGCGGTGCGCTCCTTCAGGAAGGGTGAACATAAGATAACGAGCCTCGATATATCAAAGACCGTCGGAAAGGCGATATTCAAGAGGCTTGAGCGCTTCGGAAGGCCAAAGGTCAACCTCGACCACCCGGCGGTAATTTTCAGGGCGGAACTTATAGGAGACGTCTTCTTCCTCGGGATAGATACGACTGGAGATAGTTCCCTTCACAAGAGGCCGTGGCGCGTTTACGACCACCCCGCTCATCTCAAGGCCAGCATAGCGAACGCCCTCATAGAGCTGGCAAAACCGGACGGAGGTCCATTCATCGACTCCTTCTGCGGCTCAGGGACTATTCCGATTGAGTTAGCGCTCAGGGGCTACGAAGGGAGAATACTTGGCCTAGAGAAGTATAGAAAACACCTGCGCGGGGCCGAGATGAACGCCCTCTCCGCAGGAGTCATGGGGAGGATAGAGTTCCTTCTCGGCGACGCCACGAGGCTGAGCGAGTACGTCAAGAGCGTTGACTTCGCGGTGAGCAATCTGCCCTACGGGCTGAAGATAGGGAGGAAGAGCACGATTCCACGGCTCTACATGGACTTCTTTGCCGAGCTGGCAAAGGTTCTCGAAAAGCGCGGCGTCTTCATAACCACCGAAAAGAGGGCGATAGAGAGGGCGATAATCGAGAACGGCTTTGAAATCAAGCACTACCGCCTCATAGGGCACGGAGGGCTTATGGTTCATACCTACGTCATCGAATGACCACGAAAACCAAAAGAAAAGGAAAGCTCAGACCTTCAGCGCCTTGACCGCGCTGAGGGTCTCCTTAAGGTCGTTGTAGCCGTAGCGGAGGTACCTCCTTCCCTCATTCTCATAGCCGTCAGCGAAGGCGCTCCAGGCCCTGTTGAGGGCCCTCTCGCCCCTGCTGAAGACGCTCATGATGGTTCCGTATGTCATGAGGCCCTCTATCCTTAGGGGCTGCGCCTTCTCGGCGAACTCATCGAGCTCCTCTAGGATTCCGGTGAGCTCTTCAACGGCCTTCTCGCGCGGGGCGTCCATTATCCTCTCGATTCTACCAAGGGCATCGGTGAGGAGCCTCTCAAGTTCCCTGACGCCACCGGTTCCGCTCTGGGCCGCCCTATGGAGCTCTTCCCTGGCACCCTGGCGCCTGAGGAATATTCCGGCACCCATGACGGCCAGGGAAACTGCCAAGCCGCCCCACATGGGCGGTATCCTGGCGGCGGTTATTGAACCGGCGACGAGGCCTACCGTGAGCAGGACGTTTCCAACGAGCTTCTTCATTTCCATCACCTCACGGGTGGAGCACTCCCATAACGGTCAGGACCGCGAAGAGGAGCGTCATTGCCGCCTCTCCGACCATCAGTCCGGCCGCGACCGGGAGCACCTTCTCGGTTATGAACTCGTTGCCCTTCTTCCTCTTGGCTATCTCGTGGACGATACAGCCGAGTCCGTAGGGCAGGATGTAGAGCATCGGCAGGTACATCGACAGGCCAACGAGGACACCGAGTCCCGGTATTCCGCTCATGGAGAGGGCGAAGCCGAGGATTCCTCCCGCGATGAACTTGTCCACCGGGACGTTGCCGCCGAGGATAGCGTCGACCATGGACTTGAGGGCCATGGCCTGCGGGGCAGGAACCATCTCGTTTCCTATTCCGTAGGCCTTCCATATGAGGCCGACGACGGTGAGGGCTATTATCGGCCCTATCCAGGCGGTGAGGAGCTCGACCTTCTGCTGCCTGGAGGGAATTCCACCGACGAGGTGGCCGGTCTTGAGGTCCTGCATCATATCGGCCGCTCCTGAGATGGCAACGCCGACGGTGGCTCCGAGGAGTATGGTCAGCGGCACCTGCTTGCCGGTGAGGTAGAGGAGTATCATGACCGACACAAGCGAGAGGCCGGAAACCGGACTCCAGTCGGTCATTCCGGTGGACATGGCGACGAGCAGCGAGGCGACGAATATCCAGGCGACGCCGACGAGTGCAGTGAGAAGGCTCCTGCCGATGCCGAGGTTGCCCAGCCGGTAGGTGGTGACCAGCAGGAGGAGGAAGGCGAGGGTTATTCCGGCGTAGAGGTACTTGATCGGGAGCTCCTCGTTCCTTCCGGTTCCGAGCTTGCTCGCGTTGGCTATGCTCCTGAGGGCGACTATGATGACGGGCATCGAGAGTATCAGCCCGGCTATCGAGCCGCCGAGGAGCATTCCTATGCCAAGCGGCCTGGTCATGTTGGCGTAGACGAAGCCGCTGATCGCTCCGCCGGTGACGTCGCTCGGAAGCCAGCCGAGAGTCTTAACTATGGGCGTGATGATGTAGTAGGAGAGTATTCCACCGGCGAGGACTATGAGACCGTTCCTTCCGGTGATGAGGCCCATTCCAAAGACCATCAGCGAGAGGGCCATGGCCAGGCTGACCCAGCCGGGGAGGTGGAGCATCGCGCCGAGGTCAATGTACTCTGGGATTATCTCCGGAAGACCAAGCACCGGGAACTGCTGGACCAGATAGACGGCCGCGCTGACGGCCATGCCGAGGAAGAGCAGTCTGGCCTTCTCGATTCCGCTTCCCGGGGTCTTGAGGACGGTGGCAACGGCCGTTCCGGTCGGGAAGCGAAGCCTGTCGATCTCAATCATCTGCTTCCTCAGCGGAATTATGAAGGTGATTCCCAGTATAGCTCCGGCCGCGGTGGCGAGGAAAAAGTAGGCAGTGTTAATCTCCTGGTGCAGGCCCATGATGTAGAGCGCCGGGATGGTGAAGATGACTCCCGAAACGGAGATGTTGACTGCAGAGGCTATGGTCTGGACGATGTTGTTCTCAACGACGGTTCCCTTCTTGAGGATTCCCCTGAGGACTCCCCATCCGACGATAGCAGCTATGGCCGAACCGCCGGAGGTGAAGCCCATTATCATTCCCGCGTAGGTGAAGCTGGCGGCCATGAAGGCGCCCCAGATGACGCCGAGGATTATAGCAGCGGGCGTCACTTCGCGGTAGGTCTCGTCCGAATCCTTACGCTTCCAGCTCGCTTCTCCAAGCTTCCAGTTGGCGTCCGCCATCTCCCAACCTCCTGTACAGTTATGAGCATTCATGTCCACATTCTTTAGGAATGTGCATTCCTTGGAGGTTGGCCCGTTTCAGAATATAAAGTTTTTCAGCCCTGTAAAAGTCAAGAACGCGAAGTTAAAACCAGAAACGAGTTGAAAGGAACTTCTATGCCGTTTTTAGTCTTAGCATGAATAAAAATTCATCAGGAGGATAGACAAGTGGACACCAACGCACATTACGACATCAAGATCTCGAAAAAACTTTGACCACCCATAGGATGATACGAACGATTACCTGTTGAATACCCCATTTTGAAAGGGATATAGGAAAAATCCACGGCAAACCGAACGAAACTCGAACCTATGAGGACACAGAGAGCCTTGCACTAACGGTTCCAGTTTCATTTCCAGGATTGGATATGACCAGATACCACCTGCCCGAAGAGACCCTCAGTCGTGTACTCACGTTTTGAGTTATTCCAAAGTCCCTCAGAACCTCTCCCCCCTCCGACACGAGCTTCACATGGACGGGTATATCAGAAACGACCTCCATCTCCAGAATCCCCGGCCCCTCCGTGGAGAGGGTTATCTTTCCTCCCGCACCTATGGTCTCGCTGAGGCTTATTGAATGGCCACTAAAGCCGTGAAAAACACAGCCAGAACTCATTAGCCCAAGCACCACCACAAGGAGAATGCCCAGCTTCCACTTCACCCTACTTCCCCTCCGTCTTCAGGGTCACATCAATGACCGCGGTCTCGTTGCCGGGGTTCTTCACCACGACCTTCCACCCCCCAGCAGGAAGCTCAACGACCGCTTTTACCTCCCTGACGGTTCCAAAATCCTTCAGCACGGTTCCGTCGGGGGAGACCACCTTCACCTCAACCGGAACGCTGGAGCTTATCTCAACGCTAAGGTTCGCGGGGCCTTTGAAGGGCCACTCCCTGCTCTCCCCCGGTGGGACGCTCTTTCCCCTGGCGTAAACGAAGTTGTTGTCGAGACAGCCAGCCATCGCAACAGAGAGAACCAGCAGGAAGACGACCCCCAAACGCTCCCTCTTCATAGCACCACCAAAAATAGTTAGAAAGCAAAAACTTAAAAAAGTTTCTCAGCAGAGTATTGAACCCTCGGCCAGAACATCGAACTCGACCTTACCGATGCCCTCTATCCACGCCTCAACCCTGTCGCCGTGCCTGAGCGGGCCTACTCCAGCGGGGGTTCCAGTAGCTATTATGTCGCCGGGTTCGAGCGTCATTATGGTTGAGACGTATTCGATTATCTCCGGGACTTTGAATATCATCTCGCTCGTCCTTCCGAGTTGCCTGAGTTGGCCGTTCACCCTGAGGCCGATTTCAAGGTCTGCTATGTTCAGCTCGCGCCTGTCAACGACCCTCGGGCCGACCGGGGCAAAGGTGTCAAAGCCCTTCGAGACCGTCCAGGGGAGGCCCTTCTTCTTTGCCTCCTGCTGCAGATCTCTGGCAGTTATGTCAAGGAGTATCGTGTAGCCGAGGATATAATCGAACGCCTTTTCCCTCGGGATTCTCCTCCCGCGCTTCCCGATTATCACCGCCAGCTCAACCTCGTGGTCAACGCGCTTGCTCATTCTGGGCAGGATTATAGGCTCACCCGGCCCTATGAGTGAGCTCGGGGGCTTGAGGAAGATGACGGGTTCCTCTGGGACGTCACTCCCCATTTCCTTTGCGTGCTCAGCATAGTTCCTGCCGAGGCAGATTATCTTGCTCGGCCTCAGCTCGTAAAAGCCGTCGCGAAATGGAAGGCGAACCATCTTCAACACCGGATATATTGGAGCATCTGAAGTTATAAAGCGCTCGCAAAGGATAATAAAGATAAGGTCGAATTTCCACAGGTGAGAACGTATGAAGCTCTTCATCCTCAAAGAGAGGGGAAGTACCGTCGCGCTGGCCGCTATGGCCATCTTCATGGTGGTCTTCCTCGCGCTGCTGGCCTTCATAGTCGTCAGCGTTCCAGAAGGGAGGATATTTATCGCAGCCTTCTTTGCGTTCTTTTTCCTCATGATGCTAGCGGGGTTAAGGGCCCTGCTTGGAAGACGGAGAGAATACAAACGTGCAGAAACGTTCGCGGCTTCTTCCACCTTCTCTGACTCGGGAGTGACCTTTCCGGAAGAGCTTGAATTCGAGACGGGAACGCTTGAGATGATGGGCTACTGGATCGGGAGCGGAAGGAACAGGAGCTACCACGTGGAGAGGAAGTTCATCTCTGGGGAGAAAAAAAGAGCCTCGCGGATTCCCTTCATGAGCTCACCGTTCAAGGTGGCCGTTTCCCCAGACGGAACGGGTTTCGTGAAGGCTCCCGCCGTGAGAATAACCGACGAGGTCTACAAAAACATCGTGGTGCTTTTCTTCACAGATGAGGGTGAAGTCAGGGGGAGCGGCACGGTAACGGTGGTGACCGAGAGCGACTCGGCGCAGGTAAACTACCGTGGAGACGGGAAGTTCATAGCGGGGGCGGTTTACTCCACCCTCACAAAGGCTAGGACCGTTAAGACCGCCATAAGCACCGAAGGATTCGAGTACGAGAAGGTCATCGGGAAGGGTCGGAGCTTTGAGTTCAGGGAGAGGATGCTCCCAGAGGAGAAGGTCATCATGGTGGGAACCTACGGGACGGTTACCCCCAGGATGCTCGTGGGGAAGCTCCCCGGAAGCCCCATTCTCCTCGGCCACGGTGAGTTCATAATACGGGGGATACTGGACATGAGGCTTAGGCGCGACGTTAAAGCCGAGGAGACCTTCAGGGTCGAGCTGAAGGGAGAGGAAATTACGGAAGAAAAAGAGTTCGAGGAGGAGTGGGGGTTCAGAGATTAGCAACCCGTCCGACGAACTTGCTAAAAATGAAGAGGAGCGCTGGAAGTCATAGGGGCCCATAATGAAGAAGGAAAAACCACCTAAGAGCCCGCTTCAATTCACATCCACCTCTATCCCTTTGACCTCAAACTCCCTGTTCACATTGGCCATTACCTCATCCGGGTCGATGACTATCCTCACCGGCTTGGAGGGGAGTTCAAAGCTCACCGTTGCCGTTCCGTTAACCCAGACCGTCCCCTCAACATAGCTCTCGTCATCGAGGTAAATCCGCACCGGGACGGGCATCGTAAAGTTGCTGGCGTCGACGATGGTGAAGGTCAGGTTGTAGCCGTCCTCCGCCGGTGAAAGGCTCAGGGAGGTGATGTTGTAGTCCGGGAACAGCGTTGAGTTGAACCACTCGTCGAAGAACCAGCCGAGGTCTTCGCCGGAAACGTTCTCAACCGTTCTGATGAATTCCGTGTAGTTGCAGGAGGAGCTGTGGCACTCCTCAAGAACGTCGTGAAGGGCCCTGTTGAAGGTCTCATCTCCAACGATGAAGCGGAGGGAGCGGAGCATGAAGGCGCCCTTCCAGTAAAGGGTGAGGATAGAGCGGGGGTACTTCATCGGGTCCCTCACCACCTCGTAGAAGGGCACATCGCCCCCATATTTCAGCGTCGTGTACTCGTTTTGATCCAGCCAGGAGAGATAGTCTCCGGGGTTCCATCTCCCGTATGCTTCCATCTGCATAAAAGTTGCCAGTGGTTCGCTAAAGTAACCGAAGGAAGCGTAATAGCCGGCCCACTCGTGGGCAATCTCATGGAAGATTATTGAAGCATAGTTTACCGCGGAGTCTTCCATGTCAACGAGGCATTCCACGAGTATAACATGTCCTAAATCTATTCCAAAGGGCTTCTTTCCAAAGCGTTTGTACATCATCTTCCGCAAACCAGGGAAGAAGACGGCATCAAACCTTTCAACCGGAAGAATCCCGGTCAGGTTGCTGTACAGCCCCATGGCGAAGGTGAACTCCCTTTTAACCAAATCAAAGCCTTCCTCGTTGTATATGCTCTTGGTGAAATAGACGGTGAAGTTTACCCCGTTCCACTGGAAGCCCTTCCATTCCATGTCCGGGATGTAGAGTGTAAAGCCTTCGTAGGGCTTAAGGGAGGAGTTGTAAACGACCTTCATGCCCGAACGGACTATGCCCCACTCTGACAGCACAAAAACCGTGTTCTCTGGAAACGTGGGGATTACCGTGATGGTTGCATTCCTCGAAGCAAACTCCCACCAGGAAAAGTCGGTTCCAATGAGGACGTCCTGCTTCCACATCTCACGCAGGTAATCCTCGTTCTCAAGGTATCGAAACTCGTAGGTGGCAACGCCGTGGAGCTCGGACAGGCTGGTCGAGACGTTGACCGCGTAAATCTCGATACCAACGCCATCTTCATCAACCCATCTGTAGACGTCCATGCGGGAAAGCTCAAGCGGAACGCCCTCTATGGTGATGTTGAGGGTTATAGGGTCCTTCGGGGTGACGAGGAGCGCCAGATAAAGCGTTCCAGAGGTGAAATTTGTGAGGACGAACTCGTACCTGCCCCTGAAGGTTCCATCCGTGTAGTTCACGCTTATGTTCCCATGCTGGGAATAAGGCACTGCAGAATACGTCTTCCAGAAGAATTCGGTCATGTTCTCAAAGGTCATGTTTACGTCAGCCCGCTCTTCTGGGTAGAGGAACTTCAGCGGCGTCTTGTGCTGAGAAGCCGGTGATTGAAGGGACGAAACTGTGTTCGAGGCCGATCCAGTTGATGTCGTTCCGGTTGTCGTATTCCCACCGAGACAGCCGCTCACGAGAACCACGAGAATAACCAGGGAAGCAAGAAGGGCCTTCCTCACCTTTAACTCACCGGTAAAAGTTAACCTCAGCGAGTATAAAAAAGTTTCGAGAAAATAGATTAAAAATCCGGCTCAGCCCCTCAGCGGCTCCGGGATGCTCTTCTCCCACTGCTCCCTCGCCAGCTCACCGGTGTACTTGAACTTCTCGACCTTCTTTTCCGCTTCTTTGCGCTTCTTCTGGTGCTCCTTCAGGAAAGCCTGGACCCTCTCAATCAGCTCGCGCTTGCACTGGCCGCAGAGAAGCTCACCGCTCTTACACGCGTGGTAGCGCTCCATGAGCTTCTTGTCGTCCGGCTCAAAGAATATCTCGAACCACTTGAAGACGACGCACTTCTCGGGCTCGCCGCCCTTCTCGCGCTGCTCCTTCGCCGTGGCCCTTCCGCCGGTTAAAGCGTACTTCCATATCTTCTTACCGGCCTCCTCCGGGTCGTCGGTGAGGTAGACGGCAGTTTCAGGCTTTGAAGCGCTCATCTTGCCCTCGAGGCCCATGAGCCCTGGCACGAACTTGGAGTGAATGGCAGCGGTCTTGTAGTAGCCGAGGCTCTCTGCAAAGTCCCTCTGGAGCCTCCAGTACGGGTCCTGGTCTATGGCCGCTGGAATGAGACAGCGCTTCTTCTCAAAGAAGGTCGGCGCCGCCTGTATCGCCGGGTAGAATATCATCCCAATCTTGCTCTGGTCGGTGAAGCCAAAAACAGCACGGGCCATCGAGTAGTTTATCTTCTTCGCTATCGGTATCGCCATCTCGTATATCTTGGTGAACTCGCTGTCCTGGAAGATGAAGGTCTTGTCCGGATCGAAGCCGACAGCTATGATGTCAAGGATGTTGTCGTAGGCCCACTTCTTGGTGTCGTCGAAGGTGAGCTTCTCCTTGAAGAGGAACTTCTCGTCGTCAGTAATCTGGATGTAGAGGTTCACGCCGAACTTCTCCTGGAGCCACTTTGTGGCGAAGAATGGAATGATGTGGCCTATGTGCATCGGACCGCTCGGGCCCCTGCCGGTGTAAAGGAAAAAGCCCTTTCCGCTCTCGTAGTCGGCTAAAACCTTGTCATAGTCCCTGTGGGAGAAGAAGAACCTCCTCCTGAAGAATATTGGCAGTTCGCTCTTCGTCAGCTCTGCTGTTTTCTCTATCAGTTCGTCCGTCAGCGGACTGGTTCCGAATTCCTCTATCAGCTTCGCGTAGTCCACAACACCCTCAACGTCCCAGGGAGTGACTTTAAATTCGTCCATTCAAAACACCTCCATTTCCAGTGGAAACGAAACCCAAGGCTAAGCCGGGGCAGAAGAGGAAGGCTTCACCAGGGCCAAAAACGACCACCGCGCATGGGAAGAGAAAGGGAAGAAGGGGATTTAAAGTTTTTGCCCTACGATACATATTGAAGCAGGGTCAGAACAACCCCAACAATAGTCAAAACTGCGGTGATGATCTCCAGTATTGTCCTTGAGGGAATCAGAAGAACTGATGTAGCAGAAAGGATGTTATCGATCTCATCCAGGGCCATTACTTCACGCGCTGTAAGAGTCGGATCCAGCTTGAGTTCCTTCAGCTCAATTAGGAGGATCTCCTTCAAGTTTATTGAAAGCCGGACAATGATATAAATCAACCATCCAAAAATCAGCAATGATGCGACGAGTATTAGAACCGCTGCATATCCAGCACCTACAAATTCAGTGTGCGGCACAGAATAGGTTTTTGATAGAATATAGAGAATTATTATGGCGACAAAAGCCAGAACTATTACGAACAAAACGTTCAGCATGATTCGAATTATTGGAGTGAATATCAGCTCCAGCCGTTTTTTGAATCCCACAAAGCGTATTATTGGATTTCTTGAAAGAAGATGATCCTGGAAAAGAGCTTTAAATTCCAAATTTGCTATATTAGTCTCATCGAGGACTGAATGCGCAAATTTCACTATGGTGTAAATATAGTGAATTAATGAAAATACTGGAAGCCAAAACATCATGTAAGCGACCGTTAAAATAAATAGGAGTGCTGTAAGCTCGATGTTTAGCTTTCTCAACCCAAGTAGCCATAACACCCACAATACCAATCCTGCAAGGACTACCGCAAAGTTGGATCGCGAGGCAGAAAACCTAAACATGACTGTGCCTTTAGTGATAGAGTTCAACGTCCCAAGCAACTGCGGGAGGTAACCATCTGAAGAAAAATCCAAGAACACTCGGGCAGATGGGTATATGATAAGAACGCCAGAAAGAAACAGGACTGGATCAAGAGCCAAGTGAAAAAGATTAGTTATTCCCTCGTCTACATAGACGTAATAGGTTCTGATGGTCAAAGGGAACAGTAAAAGGGCTAATAGTCTGAAAGGTAATA
Organism: Thermococcus sp. MAR1; assembly: GCF_012027305.1. NCBI lineage: Archaea > Methanobacteriati > Methanobacteriota > Thermococci > Thermococcales > Thermococcaceae > Thermococcus > Thermococcus sp. MAR1. The sequence goes on along the minus strand of NZ_SNUF01000002.1, from coordinate 111,940 downwards.
CAAACCTCCGTTTTCCAATACACACAACTTTCTCCGCAGTAGGGCCAATAAAATATGAGGCAAGTAGATTTCCTTGCAGGAGTCTCTCATGACCCTTATGGAAGTCCTGTGTCATCTTCATACACTTGCCCCTCAATTTTAAAAGTTTTAAGAAGGAGAGATACAACCTTAGAGCTTCCCGTTCTCCCCCAGCCACTCGCCGTACTTGACGAGGGCGTAGACGGCATCGACGCCGTCCTCGACGGTCTCGTAGACAGGAACGCCCTTGAGCTCGATGTTCCTGGCCATCTTGTGGGGATAATCTCCACCTGGGGCAACGAAGACTATCGGCTTGCCGTAGGCCTTCATCTTAGCCATCGCCTCGACGATTCCCTCATCCAAAGCAGGACTCTGGAAGAGAGCTATGACGACGAGGACATCGACGTTTTCATCCTCCAGCGCGTAGCGCATCGCTATCTCATAGCGGCTCGACGGGGCGTCGCCGATGATGTCGATTGGGTTCTTGTAACTCATGTGCTCGGGAAGCTCCCTCCTCTCTATGGCATTCCTAAAGCGCTCGTTGGTCTCTTCGCTCAGCTCGGCGAGCTTCATTCCCTTCTCGAGCAGGCCGTCGCTCATCATGACTCCGGCTCCACCGCCGTTGGTGACTATGGCCACGCGGTTTCCTTTGGCCGGCTTCTGCATGGCCAGAGCTTTGGCGTAGTTGAAGAGCTGGCGCATACTCTTGGCGCTCAGAACACCGGTCTGCTCAAAGGCGGCCTCATATATCTTGTAGGAACCGGCGAGCGAACCGGTGTGGCTTGCTGCTGCTTTAGCTCCAGCCTCGGTCCTGCCGGCCTTGAGGATGATGATGGGCTTCCTGAGGGTGACCTCCTTGGCGACGTTGAAGAACTTCCTACCGTCCTTGACGCCCTCGATGTAGCCGGTGATAACTCCGGTCTTCTCATCCTGACCGAGGTAGGCTATGAAATCGCTCTCGTCGAGGTCGGCCATGTTTCCGAGGCTGATGAACTTGCTCATTCCTATCTTGTGGCTGGCGGCCCAGTCGAGGATTGCAGCGCCGAACGCTCCACTCTGGCTCATGAAGGCGACCTTTCCGAAGGCCGGCCTGGCCTGTCTCTCCGGCGGGTTGAAGTTGCAGTCGAAGCCGTTCTCGAGGTTGGTGACGCCGAGACAGTTCGGGCCGACAAGCCTTATTCCCCACTTCCTGGCACGCTTAACGAGTTCCTCCTCAAGCTCTGCCCTTCCGGCCTCCTTGAAGCCAGCGGAGATGACAACAGCCCCTTTAACGCCCTTCTCGCCGCACTCGTCTATAACATCTGGCACAAACTTCGCCGGAACCGCTATGACTGCGACGTCAACCTCGTCCGGTATCTCCTTAATGCTCCTGTAAACTTTAAAGCGCTTCCCGTTGACCTCGACCTCGCCGCCCTTGACGTTGACGGCGTAGACCTTTCCGCTGAAGTTGAGCGTTATCGAGCGCATTATCGAGTTTCCTATCTTTCCGGGGACGTTTGACGCCCCGATGACAGCGACGCTCTTCGGATAAAACAGGAAATCGAGCTTTGGTGCCTCCATCTTGTCCACCTCCGAAGGTTTTTCGGGAGACCATATTTAAGCCTTCCTCCGCAGATGGGTACATCCGGAAGATGGATATTTTGTCCACTAGTGGCACAACGAGCCACAACGTTTACTTATATAAAGGTATCGTGAAGCAAAAGGGTTATATGCCATAACGTTAAAAGAGGCGTTAGAACGTTTAAATTGGGTGGTGGAAATGGCGAAAGTGAAGGTCATAACAGACCCCGAGGTAATAAAGCTAATGCTTGAGGACACGAGAAGGAAGATACTCGGACTGCTCCGCAACAAGGAGATGACCATCTCCCAGCTCAGCGAGATACTTGGGAAGACTCCCCAGACGATATACCACCACATCGAGAAGCTCAAGGAAGCCGGCCTGGTCGAGGTCAAGAGGACGGAGATGAAGGGCAACCTGGTGGAGAAGTACTACGGAAGGACCGCCGATGCGTTCTACATCAACATGTACCTCGGCGATGAGGAGTTGAGGTACTTCGCCCGCTCAAGGCTTAAGATAAAGCTGGAGATATTCAAGGCCTTGGGTTATGAGTTCGATGATGAGGAGCTGCTCAACACGATGGATGAGCTCCTCAAAAAGGAGCACGAGTATAAGACGGAGATATCCAAGGAGATAGAAGCCAACGAAGAGGCGCTTAAGGACTTCTCCAACGAGGACATCATCCACGCCATCGAGTGGCTCGCCATGGCGAGGATGGGGCGCGATGAAGAGGCAATGGAGCTCCTCAAGAGGCTCGGGAAAATACTTAAAAAGTGATGGGGAAAGGAGAAGCGATGGGATATGGCGAAGGGCATAAGACTTCTCGTCCTAGACGTGCTCAAGCCGCACCAGCCCATGGTGACGGAGCTGGCTCTTGGACTCAGCGAGCTTGAGGGCGTCGACGGCGTCAACATAACACTGGTGGAGATAGACAAGGAAACGGAGAACGTCAAGATAACGATGGTCGGCGACAACCTCGACTACGATGAGATAGTTCGGACGATAGAGGAGTTTGGAGGAGTCGTCCACAGCATAGACATGGTCGCGGCGGGCAAAAAGATAGTCGAGGAAGGCGAAACTCCCCAGGACAAACTGGAGGAGTACTGAGTGAGGGAAGTCCTCATTATTACGGAGCCGGAAAGGGTAAGGGTGCTCTCGGATGAAACCCGATTTAAAATTCTTCAACTGCTCAGAGACAGGCCAATGACGATCAACGAGCTCAGCGACGCCATAGGAAAGGACAGAACGACTATATACAGGCACGTGAAAATGCTTGAATCAGCGGGCCTCGTGGAGGAGCTGGAGATTCACGGGAACGAGAGGGTCTACGCAAGGGCGGCGAGGATATTCCTCATAAAAGCGGATCCGGATGAGAGCGTCGAGGAGTTCAGGCAGGACTACCTCCAGGTGGAGGCAGAGAAGCTGGTTCAGATCCTGGAGAAGGCAGGATTCCGGATAGAGGACAGGGAGACGCTCAAGAAACTGGCGAAGGAAGTCCTGAACGAGATAGAGCTCAACTCCCAGCCCATAATCAAAATGATATCCCAGGCCAACGTTGACCTCACGGAGATAGAGCTCTTCCACCTCCTCAACATGCTGGTCTTCCTTCAGAGCTGCGAGCTGTGTAAGAAAGCGAAGGAAGTGAAGGAGCTGGTTGAGTTTTAATTTTTTACACTCAAAATACGAAACACAACGCGTCGTTTTTGGCTCCAATTATAATGAACAATTACGCTCCTTAATGTACATCAACGATAAAGCTTAAATATTTCACCACCGGTGATATATTCTGACCATCCGGTGGTGGTTGCCATGGCCAGAAAGGTGTTGGTGGCAATTCTAGTACTTCTGGTCTTTCTCAGCGTCTCGGTGGTTCCGGCGAAGGCGGAAACCCTTGAGAACGGCGGCGTCATAATGCAGGCCTTCTACTGGGACGTCCCCATGGGCGGTATTTGGTGGGACACAATAGCCCAGAAGATACCCGACTGGGCCAGCGCAGGAATTTCAGCAATATGGATTCCGCCAGCGAGCAAGGGCATGAGCGGCGGCTATTCTATGGGCTACGACCCCTACGACTACTTCGACCTCGGCGAGTACTACCAGAAGGGAACAGTGGAAACGAGATTCGGCTCGAAGCAGGAGCTCATAAACATGATAAACACCGCCCACGCCTACGGCATGAAGGTGATAGCGGACATAGTCATAAACCACCGCGCCGGCGGCGACCTAGAGTGGAACCCCTTCGTGAACGACTACACCTGGACAGACTTTTCCAAGGTCGCCTCCGGCAAGTACACCGCCAACTACCTCGACTTCCACCCCAACGAGGTCAAGTGCTGCGACGAAGGGACCTTCGGGAGCTATCCTGACATCGCCCACGAGAAGAGCTGGGATCAGTACTGGCTCTGGGCCAGCCAAGAGAGCTACGCCGCCTATCTCAGGAGCATCGGCATCGACGCCTGGCGCTTCGACTACGTCAAGGGTTATGGAGCGTGGGTCGTCAAGGACTGGCTCAGCTGGTGGGGAGGCTGGGCCGTCGGAGAGTACTGGGACACCAATGTCGATGCACTCCTGAACTGGGCATACAACAGCAACGCCAAGGTCTTCGACTTCCCGCTCTACTACAAGATGGACGAGGCCTTCGATAACAACAACATCCCTGCCCTCGTTGATGCCCTCAGATACGGTCAAACAGTGGTCAGCCGCGACCCGTTCAAGGCTGTGACTTTCGTGGCAAACCACGACACCGACATAATCTGGAACAAGTATCCAGCTTATGCGTTCATCCTCACCTACGAGGGTCAGCCCGTCATATTCTACCGCGACTACGAAGAGTGGCTCAACAAGGACAGGCTCAGGAACCTCATCTGGATACACGACCACCTCGCGGGAGGGAGCACCGACATAGTCTACTACGACAGCGACGAGCTGATCTTCGTGAGAAACGGCTACGGGGACAAGCCGGGACTGATAACCTACATCAACCTCGGCTCAAGCAAGGTCGGAAGGTGGGTCTACGTTCCGAAGTTCGCCGGCTCGTGCATACACGAGTACACCGGCAACCTCGGTGGCTGGGTGGACAAGTACGTCTCCTCCAGCGGCTGGGTCTACCTTGAGGCCCCTGCCCACGACCCGGCCAATGGTCAGTACGGCTACTCCGTCTGGAGCTACTGTGAGGTAGAGTGACATTAATTTTCCACCCTGCACCCCTCTTTATTTATCCTCACAACCTCGTCGGTGAGATACATCCCGTTAATGACCTCCACCTGACAAAGGAGGGTCCCGTTCGTCCCGGTTATCTCCGCGAAAACCCCCCACGTTCTTCCAAGGACTTCAACGCTCTCGTTCACGCAGGTCGTCTCGTTTGAAGCCTGGAAGAGGAAGTAGACGATTGAACCCCGTTCAACTTTATAGCCGAGGTAAGTGCCGTTGATGCAGGAACTCAGGGTTATCCTCCTCTTGAGGGCGTCTTCAAGAGTTGAGGAGCAGTTTTTATCGCGGATCACAAATCGTCCGTCCTCAAAACTCGCCCTGCAGTAAAAGGTGTCACCGTCGCGAATCTCAGCCACCACGTAATCGACGGGAAGGTCAAAGGCCTTCACGAGCCGAAAGTCCCTTCTACTTCCGTCTGAGCGCCTGAACTTGAAGAGCGCCACGTGGGTAACCTCGTTGGGATAGCCTGCCATAAGCTCCGCACCCTCAAACTCAAGGGGAGAGCTGAAGTGGGCCTCGACCTCTATCGGGTACTTCTCCCCTGAAGAGAGAATAAGAAATGAAACCAGAGCCAGGGAGGCAACGACAAGGAAAAGGGAGGCCTTCAGAATACGCCCCATCGTACCACCTCAGAACTCCACGGCCCACTTCACGGCATACGGAACCTTTTTGGCAACCTCCAAAGCAGTGAAGTTCTCGCCAAGCTTTTCCTTTACCATGTCCCCGGCGAGGCCGTTGAGGAAGGCACCAATGGAAGCGGCCCTTAGCGGCTCGTTGCCGAGTGCAAGGAGTGCTCCAACGATTCCGGCTAGAACGTCCCCGGTTCCCCCGGTGGTCATGCCCCTGTTGCCGGTTCTGTTGTACTTCCAGGTTTTTCCGTCGCTGATGATGTCGTAGGGACCTTTGAGAAGGATAACGCCGCCAATTTCCCTTGCCTTCCCCATCACCACCTCAGCCTTCTCCGCGAGTGAACCCTCAGGCTTCACGCCGAAGAGAACCGCAAACTCACCGACGTGGGGAGTTAGAACGAAGGCCTTGCCCTTGAGAACACCCAGGTCCTCGGCCACCGCCTTCAGGGCATCGGCGTCTATGACTAAAGGCTTTTCGCAACGCTTTACAAATTCCCTGACGAACTCCTTCGTTTCCTCGGCGAGACCGATTCCAGGGCCGAGGACGACGGCATCAACCTTTTCAGCTATGCTCAGGAGTTCATCAACGTGCCCCGGCGAGAAGTTTCTTCCCTCGACTGGCCTGAGTATCAGATCGGGGTCGCTTATCCGTTCCGCCGGTTCGGAGGGCATCACTAAGTAAACCAAATCGACGAGGTAGCTCGCCCCCTTGGAAGCAAGGTAAGGAGCGCCGTAATAGCTGGAACTCCCACCGATGATGAGCAGTTTACCGTTCTGCCCCTTGTGCTCGCCCCTCTTCCTTAAAGCGAACTTTGCATCACCGGGGCCGACGAGGTGGTAGAGCTCCTTCGGATAACCTATCTTAACCACAACGCGCTCGAAGCCCTCATACTCCTCCTTGTCCCACTGGAAGGTCACCGCGAAGTCGGCATTGACGCGAACTCCACTTGGATAACCGCTCGGCAGGTCAACGCTGACTATCTTCGCCTTTCCCGCGTATTCGTTAATCTTCTCTATCGCAGAGCGTATCGGCTCGCGCGGCTCGCCCCTCGTGCCGGCCCCAAGGAGGGCGTCGATGATAACGTCAAAGCCAGACAAATCAAGGGCTTTAATGTATGCCGAGTCCTTGAGAACCTTGATTCTCACGAAGTCCAGGCCCTTGAGTGTCTCCCAGTTGTGTCTCGCTTCTTCGCTCCTTATCTTCGCCTCATCTCCGACGAGGAAAAGAGTAACGTCGTTCTCGAAGCTGAGATGCCGGGCGGCAACAAATCCGTCGCCGCCGTTGTTGCCGGTGCCGGAGAAGACCGCCACCCTCAGCCCCTTTCCAAAGCGCTCCTCTATAACTCTGGCAACGCCAGCCCCAGCGTTCTCCATGAGCTGGTAAGGAGTTATGCCGAGCCACTCCGCGTTGATGTCCCAGATGTAAACGTCCTCGATGCGCATGAGCACCACCAGGGGAATTTGGGCATCAGTGGTTAAGGGGTTTTCCCCGCCGGGATGAAATCAAAACGAGAAGCAAACCTGAGGGGGCCGTGATATACCAAGAAAGGGCAAAGAGGAGAAGTCCAACATATCCGCTCTTAACGAGCGCGTAGGGAAACTCAAAAATGATGGCGATGATGAAATAACCCATGAGAAGTTTGAATGGAAACCTTCCCTTTCTGAGGACTATCAGCAGGTGGGCCTCGACGATGCCCATTAAGATAGGATAAGACAGAATTAAAAACCTGGGAAGGTGCAGAAGGAGCGGCGCGTTGTAAAAAAGCACCAGACCGAGAGCCGAATCGAGGAGCGTAACGAAGCGAAAACCGAGCCGGAAGAAGATAAGAACAGGCAGCCAATGAAAAAAGGGAGGATTGTTCCTTCCAGTCATGCTATTCTCACGTCCCATAGACGATGCACCCGTTATTTCCTGTCAGATTTTTCCGTTCCGCTGGACGAGAAATACCAGAGAACGGAAAAGAAAACAACGGAAACGACAAAAACCATGACGAGCATGTCAACGCTGCGTATACCCGGCGACTCAGGCCAATGGGCCGATGAGCACAGCCCCGTTGATGCACATGCCAGCTTCCGGATGGCGTAGTAGATAACCAGAAAGCCCGAGAGGAATAGCACGATAAATCCAAGGGCAAGCTTTCTGATGAGTTCCTCAATCCTCTCGCAAGACATTGCACTCCCAACAAATTTTTTAACTCGAAGAGTTATATACCTTTCTACAGCATAAAGTTTAAAGTGCTCAGCCCAAACCGAGGGTTTCAACCGCAGTTCTGTAATCCCCCTCCGAATACAGCACAAGGTAAACCCTCTCAACGCTCCTTGCTTCCGTCGAGAACCCCTCCACAACCTCCTTGAACGTCCTCACGACCTCCTCCAGCGGACAGCCGTAGATTCCAGCACTTACCGCTGGAAAGGCTATCGTTTTGACGCCCAGTTCATCGGCCATTCTCAGCGCGCCGAGGATGGCTTTTCTGAGCTTCTCTTTCTTGTTGCCGTCCCAGCGACCGCCGCAGTAGGGTCCGACCGTGTGAATGACGTATTTGATCCCAAACTTTTCGAGCCTCATCGCCGGCGTTACAACCACTTCGCCGTGCTCGATGGAGTCCTTTCCGAGCTGTTCCCTCATCGCCTCCTTGCTTATCTCGATGTACTCGCGAGCGTCTCCAGCTGCGGCCTTCGCTATTGCATAGGCGACGCCACCGCCGTGTTCCAGATAGCGGTTGGCCGCGTTCACTATGGCCTCCCCCGGAAAGCGGGTTATGTCCCCACGGACAATCTCAAAGGAGGGCATCGCAATCACCGTTTTACCGATTACTCATGGGTGATTTTAACAGTTGCGAGGGTTGTTACTCAGTATCTCCTTTCATAGCATACAACTTAAAACAGTAAACGTTAAATAGTGTAAAACCCCATGAACAGCGGTGGTGGGATGAGGGCATTTGAAGCAGTGACAGAGGCCATCACATCGATTTCCGAAGACAAAAAGCTGTGGAGGTATCCAGTTGCGGCGTCAGGGATAGCCAGTGCGCTCCTGGCCATCTCCGGGCTCGATTCAAACGTGGAATCGGTGGCGTACACTCCCCGTTTCGGCATTGGCATCGCGATTTTGCTGGCCCTTATGGCCCTGCTGATAAGGCTCACCGTAATCTACTACCCCACCCGGGCATTCTACTATCACAAAAAGGGAATACCCTTCGAGGAATCGGCCCTCATAAGGGAGTCCCTGAGGGGTGGCATACTGGCCCTCCTGGTGGGCATAGTTTATGGAATCGTGATCCTCGTAGTCGGCGGCCTTATGCTCTTCCCGGCAATACTGGCTTATTATGCGCTCCCAGGAACGACAAAATACGTAGTGGCGGGAGTGCTTGGACTGCCCCCCGCGATCTTCCTGATGGGGATAATCACCATGATGATCCCGGCGTACATCTGGAGCCAAGACTTCGGTGAGGGCTTAGGGATCATCGGCACCGCACTGGACAACGCTAAAGAAGTCTTCGTCTTCGGGGCGCTGATGGGAGCGATCATCGTCGGCATCTGGGCCGCAGCTGGGGGGCTTGTTTTCCTGACCTCCCTTGTTGCCAGAGGCTTCATTGGGGCCCTGCTGGCGGGCCTGCTTGATGGCCTCATAACGGGCATCTCAAGCGTGTTCTCAGACGTGGCAGGGGTTGTAATGTACAGAAAGCTCAAAATCTGGGTGGAAAAAGAGAGACCGGTCGAAATAGACCCCGACTGGCTGACGAGCCTCTGAACTCAGGCCAGCTTTTCTATCGTTTTTTCGGCCTCATCAAGGATTTTCTCCTCGTCGAGGGTGAGCACTTCCCTGTCGAGCATGAGGATTTTTCCGTCGACTATCGTAGTCTCAACATCGTTTCCGCTGGCGGAATAGACGAGGTGGCTTATAACGTTGTTAATCGGCCTCAAGTGGGGCTGGTTGAAGTCAATGATTGCTATGTCCGCCAGATAACCGGGTTTTATCACACCCGCGTTGAGGCGCAAAGCTCTGGCCCCGTTGATGGTGGCCATCTTGAAGACGGTCTTAGCGTCCGCCACCGTTGGATCGAGGTTGTGGACCTTGTGGAGCAGAGCCGCTAACTTCATCTCGTCGAGCATGTCGAGGTTGTTGTTGCTTGCGCTTCCATCGGTGCCGAGGCCAACGTTTACACCAGCGTTCAGGAGCCTCTGGAGGGGCATCACACCGCTCGCGAGCTTCATGTTTGAGCCGGGGTTGTGGGCTACCGTAACGCCGTGCCTCGCGAGTATCTGGATGTCCCTGCTGTCGAGCCAGACACCGTGGGCTATGATGACGTCCCTCCCAAAGAAGCCGATTTCATCGAGTAAAACCACGGGACTCTTGCCGTAGCGCTCGGTTATCTGGCCTATCTCGGCCATCGTCTCGCTGACGTGGATGGTGATGAGCTTGCCGTGCTCGTTCGCCAGCTTCCTTACTTCCTTGAGCAGGGCTATAGAGCAGGTGTAGGGCGCGTGGGGTCCGAAGACGAAGTGAACCCTTTCCGAGTTGAGCCTCTCGATGAACTCCATCGTGCGGAGGGCCTCCTTTATCTCCTTCCCCGTCTTCTCGGGGTCGCCGAGGTCTATCATCCCGTAGGAGAGGTAGCCCCTCAGCCCGGAGTCAAGAACGGCCTCCGCAACGGCGTCCATGAAGAAGTACATGTCGAGGAAGGCCGTTGTACCTGTCTTTATCATCTCCAGCGCGCCAAGGTACGCGCCAACCTTGGTGTATTCGCGGGTGAGCTTTGCCTCCCGCGGCCATATGTGGTTCTGGAGCCAGTCCATGAGCGGCAGATCGTCGGCGAGACCGCGGAAGAGTCCCATCGGGGAGTGGGTGTGCAGGTTTACGAAGCCCGGAGAAACGACCATTCCCTTCGCATCGATGACTGTATCGGCCGCCTCGTTTATATCCTTGGCAACCTTGGCAATGCGGTTTCCCTCGATGAGAACGTCGGCCTCGACGACCTCAAAGCTCTCGCCATAAATGACGTGACCGTTCTTGATGAGAATGCTCATAGCCACCACCCCTTTTTAAAGGGTTGTGTTTCCGGTGGAAGTTAAAAAGGTGTCGGAGAAGAGAAAAGCCCTCAAATGGGAACCCAGAGGCTCCAGGAGTAGGGGTTGAACTCGTTGTAGTGGTCCCAGATGCTCGCGTAGCCGCTCTCGACGAGCCACTCATTGACGTTCAGGGCGTAGCCGTAGTACCAGAACGGGAGATAGACAACTGCTACGACCCTGCCGTAGCGGTCGGTTTCGTAGACATCATCGACGTCGAGGTAGACGTAGCGGCCGTAGGTGTCAAAGAGCCACTCCAGGGCGGCCTTCGATTCCTTGCCTTCATCGGTGTATATCTCGGGCGCGTTTATGTCGGCAAAGCGGATCTTGAAGGTTTCTCCAGCCCTGTAGCCGTAGTAGGAGTGGAACCACACGGTGTCGCCATCGACGACCTTTGTGACGTACCCATAGGCCTGGAACTCGTAGGCGCTGGCAAAAGGAATCAGGAGCACTGAAATGAACACCAAGGCAGCAACTAAAGCAACCTTCTTCATTTAAGTTCACCGAAGAACGTTGCAACCAAGATTTATAATCTTTACTTTTTTCTTTTGAAAGCCAACCTTCCAGAGAGAAAAGAGTCAGTCGGTGGTCACCAACACGAGACATGAAATGAAAGAAAATCACACAAACATGCTCTTCAGCACATCGGAACAGCCGCACTTCCTCTCCTCTGGAATCCTCGGGATGGCCTTCCTGAGCAGTTCCTGGACCTTGTAGTTGTTTTCCTTCATCACCTTGAGCACTTCCTGTGCATCGACGGGCTTGTCAGCCCAGACGTCGTAGTCGGTAACGGTCACTATGTTGACGTAGCACATGCCGAGCTCCCTGGCTAGGTTTACCTCAGGAACGAGCGTCATGCCAATGATGTGGGCATACTGCCTGAACATGAAGCTCTCAGCGCGCGTTGAGAACCTCGGCCCCTCGATGCAGACGTAGGTGCCCTTTTCGTGGACCGGAAAGCCGAGCTCCTTCGCCGTCTCGTAGAATATCTTCCTCATCTCCGGGCAGAAGGGGTCGGCCATGGAAACGTGGGCAACGCGCGGTCCGTTGTAGAAGGTGTAGTCCCTCTTTTTGGTGAAGTCGATGAACTGGTCGGTTATGACGATGTCCCCCGGTTTGTACTCCTCCCGGAGCGAGCCCACAGCCGTAACACCGATGACCCTCTCAACGCCGAGCTCTTTGAGCGCCCAGATGTTTGCCCTATAGGGAACCTCATGGGGCGGGAACTCGTGGTGCTTGCCGTGTCTCGGGATAAAAGCGACCTCAACGCCCTCGATTTCGCCTATTTCCACTGGAGCCGAAGGCCTGCCGTAGGGCGTGTGGACCTTCAGGGTTTCTTTCGGCTCGAAGACGCCGTAAACACCGGAACCACCTATAATACCAATCTTCACCATAGACATCACCCTGTAAAAATAACGCCCGAATTATTTAAGGGTTGCTTTTCCAGTGGAAATGGAACTCGGAATAAAGCTTAAGGCAATGAAGATCAAAGGCATGAGGGATTGGAGATGCCGGCCGGTCTCGGCAGATGGCTCATATCCTGGACGTTCGCGGGCATCATTGGCTGGTTCGTGGGCACTTTCCTAATGTTCCATCTTCTGAGTTCGGGGGTTAGACCATCACTCGGCTGGTTTGTGACGTTTATGGGGGGTTGGATAACCGGAGGCTTCATCTGGTATGAGTGGAAGATAAAGGCGGAGCTGAAGGGAAGTACCGGCAGGTAGGGGCAAAATTTAATAACCTTTTGGAATTAAATTTTTAGGGGGTGAGAGCATGGACAACGGGGGGCCTGTGAAGATAGTGCTCCCGGAGATAAGGAATCCTATACTGATAGAGGGCTACCCAGGGATAGGCCTGGTTGGCCACATAGCGGCCAACTTCTTGGCGAAAGAGCTCGGAATGGAGATGATAGGCTACGTGGAAAGTCCGTTCATCCCGCCCATGGCGCTGATCCTCGACGGCAAGCCCAACCCTCCGCTGAGGTTCTACGGCAAGGACAACCTGATACTGGCCATGGCGGACATCTACGTCCCACCCACCCTGGTGAGCGAGATAGCCCGGGAGCTCGTGAGGTATCTCAAGGAGATGGGGGCAAAGAAGGTAGTGTCATTAGGGGGCATCGGGATAGGCTTTTTCAAGGAGAAGATGGACGTGTGGGGTGTTGGAGCAAGGGAAGAGCTGAACAGGGAACTTGAGAACCTGGGGGTGAAAATCCTCCAGTACGGCTCAATAATGGGGATGAGCGGGAAGCTCCTCTGGGAGGCCAGCAAGGAGAAACTCGATGCCTATGTCCTCCTCGGCGAGACCTTCGGGGACAGACCCGACCCGAGGGCCGCTGCGAACGTCATAGAGGTTCTCAAGAAGCTGACGCCAATAGAGGTCTCAACGGAGCCGCTCATCAAGGAGGCGGAGATGATAGAGGCCCAGCTGAGGAAGATGCACGAGCAGATGGAGCAGGCGAGGAGAAAGGCCGAGAAGCAGTACGAGAGCATCTACCTGTGAGGTGGGAGTATGGAGGCGATAACCCTCGCCGGAATTGCGAGACGGGTTCTCGATGAGCTTTTGAGGAGCCCGTACAAGACACTTGAACTAAGGAGCGCGAGGAACGTTATTGCACTTGAAAGAGCTAAAGAGCTTGGAAGGGTCTTCCTCACCTACGAGACTTTCCAAGACGTTACCGTGGGCACGGAGGGGCTCCTCGCGGAGATACTCCGCCTGGAGAGCATGGAGCAGAGGATTCCCTGGGAGGAGAGCGACGAGAGGGAAGTGACCGTGTGCAGGGCACAGGTGAGGCTCCTGGGCCTCGGCAGGATAGTTGAGGTGAGGAAGAGGAACACGGTGCTGGTGGTCAGGGTTCGCGAGATGCTGCCCCAGGAGATGGACATAGGCTAAAACAGGGTTTTCTGCCTGCCCTTTCCGAGCTTTTCCCTCTTCGGAGGCTCGACCTTCCTGAACTCAAGGCCCTCCTTTTCGAGGAGCTTCTTTGCACCAGCGGTAAGGGACGGTGCTACCAGTATCCCCCTCACAGTCCCGTGTTCTTTTTTCAGCGCTTCAACGTATCGCTTGAGCTGGCTTACGGCATGCAAATCAGCTTTCCTGCGCTTCAGCTCAAGGACGACGAGGTTTCCGTTCTTATCGCGCCCTAGGATGTCCACTATGCCGTGGCCGATCTGCTTCTCTCTGAAGAGGGGCTTGAAGCCCGGCTCGATGAGTTCCGGGTTTCGGAATATCATCTCCGCCATCTCTGCCTCGCTGCCCGTTAAAGCGAGCTCCTCGTAGTCCTCAGCCTTGAACAGGGAGATCAGATAGACTTCCTCAAGCTCGACTTCAAGTATCTCCTTCGGCTTTCGCCGGACAGAACGGAGGACTAGAATCCCATCGCGCTCCTCAACCGTTACGAAGCTCCCCGGCGGCTGCCAGTTAACGGGTTCCCTCTTCCTGCTCTGGTGGATGAGAAAAGCGCCGTCCGGCTTGATTATTATCACCCTGTCGCCGGAGCCGAGCTCGCTCTTGGCCCGGCCATCGTAGTGAACTCGACAGCGGGCGAATATCGTCAGCATTGCCTCGGATGACAGGGCGGAATCGACTATCCTCATGAGCTCATCGCGGGAGGGGTTCTGAACGGCCTTAACTTTCGACATGGAACGAGGTAAAGAAGAGGGGTTAAAAAGCTAACTCAGTCCTCGATGCCCTTGTCGGTTATCCTGAAGATCGCCTCACCCTCGGGGAGGTGTGGGCTGTCTATAAGCCTGGCGACGCGCTTGCCGGCCTTGCCCTTCCTCAGGTAAATCCTAAGGGTCGCGCTGTGGGCCAGGATATGGCCGCCGACGGGCCTCGTCGGGTCGCCGAAGAAGGCATCCGGTTTGGCCTGTACCTGGTTGGTGACGAAGACAGCTATGTCGTAGAGGTCAGCAATGCGGTGCAGGTCGGCCAGGTGCTTGGCCAGCTTCTGCTGCCTCTCGGCGAGGGTTCCCCTGCCCACGTACTCGCTCCTGAAGTGGGCCATGAGCGAGTCAACGACGAGCAACTTGACGGGCCTGTCTGTTTCTGCCTTCTCCTTGATTATCTCTTCCGCCTTCTCGATGAGGAGCATCTGGTGGTTGCTGTTGAAGGCCCTGGCCACGTAGATGTTCTTGAGCGTCTCGTCGGGGTCGAGGCCGCGGTTCTCTGCAATCTGCCTTATTCTCTCGGGCCTGAAGGTGTTCTCGGTGTCTATCCAGATGACCGAACCGTGGAGGCCGCCCTCTTCCTCTGGGAGCTGAACCATCACCGCAAGGGTGTGCGCCAGCTGGGTCTTTCCGGAACCAAACTCACCGAAAACCTCGGTTATGGCCTGAGTCTCGACTCCACCACCAACGAGTTTGTCGAGGCTCTTGCTTCCAGTGGAAATCCTGCCTATGGTTCTGCGCTTCTCCATATACTCATCTGCTCTCATGAAGGTTCCGATGTTTGCCGCTTCCCTTGCGGCCTGGATTATCTTGAGCGCTGCACCTTCACTTATTCCCGCGATCTCCTTAAGTTCCATCGGAGAGGCAACGGCTATGGCCTCGATGCTGTCGTAACCAGCCTCGCGGAGCTTTTCAGCAGTGGCAGGACCAACCCCTGGGAGATCCTCAAGGGTCCTTATTTCCTTCTCCTTCTTTTTCTTGGTTGAGCTTGATGGGGACTCCTCAACGACATCGAGCTCCTCAAACTCTTCGAGCTCTTTTATTTCATCCTCAGCCTTCTTCTTCCTTGGCATCTCACTCACCCGCTACGGCTACCTTCCATAGGGGTAAAAAGCCAAAGGGTTATATACTTTTCTTTCCGGTGGAGCGGCAGATGAAACTGCCCGGTGTTGGGTAATATTTCAAATTCATGCCCCTGAGGAACCGTTCTGCGCTTAAATAGGGCATGTGATTGGATATAAAGAGAATAAAGCAACACCATCACCTTTTTCCACTGGAAGAGCCGGGCTTTATGATGATGAGTTTTGACCCTTCGGGAATCTCCTCATTCAGCGCAGGATTGAGAACGGGCTTTTCCTTGTAATAACCGAGAAGGAAGTAGCCTTCACTGTGGAGGCGCTTCATGGCCTCGACGTAGGGGACGCCCCACAGGTCCCCCCGCTCCAGAACGGTGATATCGTAGCCGCCCGAGGCTGTGGTCAGGTCGTCTATGACGTCCACCACCTCCGGCTCGAAAACGGAACTGGCGAGAAGCCTTCCCGCGAGGCTCCTGCTGAGTATCACCCTGTCAGCTCCAGCCCCCTTGAGCAGCTCCAGGCTCTCCCCGCGGAGGGCCTCGACGAATACCTTCGCATTAGACATGCGCTTCACCAGGAGGGTAGTGAAGACGGACTTCGAGTCGTCCTCGAGGGCAAGGATGACGTAGGAAGCCTCCTTCACGTGGGCGCGTTCCAGCGTTTCCGGATTCGTTGGGTCGCCGATGAGAACCTCCACTTCCTCTGGAAGCTCGACCTTCTTCCGCTCGCCCTCGTCGGGGAAGACCACCACTATAGGTTTCATCTCCACCTCTCCACTGGAAATCGCGGAGGTGAGTTCGCTCACGCAGCTTGGTATGCTGCTCCCGCGGCCGATTATCACGTAGTGTCCGGAATATCTAACGCTGTGCATTCCCATCATCCTCCTCAGAGACGATGAAATGAAGTATTCGGCTAGAATGGAAACGAGGGCGGTAAAAGTCGAGATTCCAGCAACGGCGGCGACCATAGCCACCGCGCGGCCGGCTTCGGTTTGGGGAGTTATATCACCGTATCCAATTGTGGCCATCGTTATGACTGCCCAGTAAAAGGCAGTGTAGAAGCCCACGTTCTCGAAATACATGAAAAGTAACGCGAAGATAGCCGCCAGTATAAACACAAGTGCCGCTATTTGAAGGAGCCGGTTCCTGCTGACCTTGGCCTTCATTTGGAGAAGTCGTCTGACCACCAGTACTGGGATCATGGTGTACACTATGTCACCTGCTTTAAAAAATTATCACCTATGTCCCAGTACATCCACGGATGGACTCATTTTTCCAGTGGAAACAGAGGTCTTTTTCGATGCTCATCTAAACGACCCCCCAGAGTTTCATTTCCACTGGAACCCGGTTTTGATTATGGATGGATTTGAGGCCAATGAGTATGAAAAGGAGGATTTATAAGACAGATTACAAAGAGCAAATCCATAATTTTTAAGGAGTGTTTGTGATTTGCTGAACTATCTTTCATCACTACTTAGAATTGCGTTCTTTTTATGAACATTGTTCATGAAAATATATAAATATCAGAAGTTGTATAAAAAACGGGGGAGTTTCACCAGAAACATGGTCAGTATTAGGGAGTAGCAACAACTCCAGTTCCACAGGAAATGAAACTCTCTGGGGGTTAATTTTGTTAACTTTTATCCTTCGATGTTAACACTAATGTTTTCCCTAAATGCTCTTTTATGGACTCTAGTGTATGTTTTTTGATGTTCATTCATGTTCATTCTTCTTTCAGTGGAAGTGAACGAATGAGTTCATCTGTTCATTTACAATTGGAAACTTTCTGTGTACAGAAGTGTGCTGAAAACTCCTTCGCTTCCGGTGGAAGCCTGTTTCGAGTGTAACGTTATTAACCCCTTTGTCCAAATTTCTACTGGTGGTTCACATGGGTGATATTGAAACCCAGGTTCTTGAGTGGCTCAAGGCAGGCAGCGATACGGCCGAGGACATAGTTGACCTTCCGTGGTCCATCCGAAGGGTGGGGTCCGGCATGTACGTGGCCGAGCATCCGAGGATGCCGTTCTCACTGCTGGTGACGTTTTCAGAGGATTTCATCCATTTGCTGGCCCCCCTGGGCCTTGAAACGTTCCCCATGACGAAGGATGAGAAGCTCAGGGTGTACCACACCCTCCTTCGTCTCAATGACCAGGTGAACCTCATGAAGTTCACGCTCTCGGGAATGGACGATGACGTTTACCTCCGCGTTGATCTGGACAAGAAGACTCTCGGCAAGGACGAGTTCAACGACGCTCTGACGGCGTTGCTCATAGGCTTGATGTCCGCGGTTTCAGCCCTGGGTCTGGAAGAGGCCTTTGCGAAGGAACTCTTTGACCGCATCGTGGGGATGGTCTTGGAGAGGGTTGAACGCGGCGCCAGCAGGGATGAGCTCATGAGGTTTCTCACGGTTAAGGTCGGCATGAGCGTTGAGGATGCCAAAAATCTTCTCGACGAAGTGTTCGCGGCTAAGAAAGAAATGGAAGAGCAGGGAAAGGACGTTGGGTACTTCTGAGTTTTCCTTTTAACTTTCTAAGGTTCCAATGATGGTAGCTTTCTGGGCTCGAAGAGTAGTGGTTGCAGCACTGGTATGACTAAAGGAAGGGCTCGAGGAGGCTTCTCGACGCCGTTCTTGAAGCCATATAATGGGAGTCTGGGGGCGAAGAGTAGTGATTCTGCCTTCTTTTCTTTGGTTATCTCTTCTATTATCTCCTCCGCTTTTTACATTCTCCTGTTCAACAAGGCATATAAACCCCTTAGCTCGATTATCTATGCTTTCCTCTGCATCCGGTGCTTCCTCTGGAGCACATGTTTGACATTCAAGATCTCTTCGATCAAATTGGCTGGTTGACAACTGTAAACCTTAAAATTATCACATGTTCAATAAATTGTCGATTCCCTGAATAAAAATCAGCGATGGGGCTGGGTTTCCAGTGGAGTGGGTGGTTCCTATGGACGACAATTACCTGGATTCAATCTTTGAGAAGTACCTTCACGCCAAGAAGATCTTTAAGAATAAAGAGGTTCTCAGACACAGTTACACGCCTAAGGAGCTTCCCCACAGGCGTGAGCAGATTGAGAACCTTGCCCATATCCTTGTTCCCGTTCTCCGCGGTGAGACTCCCTCCAACGTTTTCGTTTACGGAAAAACTGGAACCGGTAAGACCGTAACCATTAAGTTCGTGACTGAGGAGCTTAAGAAGATATCCCAGAAGTACAACGTCCCCGTGGATGTCATATACGTCAACTGCGAGATAGTCGATACACAGTACCGCGTCCTGGCCAACATCGTGAACTACTTCAAGTTGGAGAGTGGGGTTGAGGTTCCCCTCGTCGGCTGGCCCACTGATGAAGTCTACGCTAAGCTCAAGGAGGTTATAGACGCCAAGGAGCGCTTTGTCATAATAGTCTTAGATGAGATAGACAAGCTCATCAAGAAGAGTGGCGACGATATACTGTATTCCCTTACGAGGATAAACACGGAGCTTCACCTTGCCAAGGTGAGCATAATAGGCATATCCAACGACCTCAAGTTTAAGGAGTACCTCGATGCACGCGTTCTCTCGAGCCTTAGCGAGGAGGAGGTTGTCTTTCCGCCATACGACGCCAATCAGCTGAGGGACATACTCATGCAGCGTGCAAAGGACGCCTTCAATGAAGGGGTTCTGGACGACGGCGTTGTTCCCCTATGTGCGGCTTTGGCGGCTAGAGAACACGGCGATGCTCGGCGCGCCCTTGACCTTCTCCGTGTCGCTGGAGAGATAGCCGAGCGTGAGGGGGCCAGCAAGGTCACTGAGAGGCACGTCTGGAAGGCCCAGGAGAAGATCGAGCAGGACACGATGGAGGAGGTTATAAAGACCCTTCCGCTCCATTCGAAGGTCCTCCTCTACGCCATAGTTCTCCTCGACGAGAACGGCGAGCTTCCGGCAAACACCGGTGACGTTTACTCCGTTTACAAGTCCCTCTGCGACCACATCGACCTCGAACCGCTCACACAGAGGCGCGTGAGCGACCTGATAAACGAGCTCGACATGCTCGGCATCATCAACGCCAAAGTCGTCAGCAAGGGCCGCTATGGGAGGACCAAGGAGATCCGCTTGAACGTAACCCCTTATAAGGTTAAGAACATATACCGTCATGACCACCAACTCCAGACCGTGCTGACAATCAGCATGTCCCGCCAGAGGAGGCTGCTCTGATGGGTCTGATCGAGGATTTAATGACCAACAACTATCTAATCACGCCCTCGGCTTACTATCTTCTCGTTGATGCCTATAAGAGAGACTTCACGCTCGCGGAGCTCATAAAGTTTGCAAAGGCAAAGGGAACCTTTGTGATAGACTCTGCACTGGCAAAGGAGTTTCTGTCTCAGAAGGGTGCTCCTCCAATGGAAAGCCCCGCAGAGTTTTCGGTCGTGGAGTCGCCCACTGTTGAAGAACACATCTCCACGGAAACTTCTCCTTCTGGCGAAACTCGTGTGGGAATTCCTATTACCAGTGAATCTGGGGTTTTAACTGCCCCAACAACCCAAACGGCGGAATTTATCCCTTCTTCGGGTGATGCTTCTCAGACGTTCATTTCCACTGGAACTTCCTCTGAAAGCGGCGAGGAGACGTCTGAAATTTCGCAGTCTGGGGAAGAAGAGGGCAGCTTTTCGGAGGGAGAGAGTTTTATTTCCACTGGAGATATGGAAGTTGCAGAGGTTGGAGGGGACTTTGAATCTGAAACCGGGGTCGAGGGGGTCGTTTCTTCCGAGGCTCCTGAGGAAGTCCTTCCCGTGGAGGAAGTTCCGGCCGAGAACGGCAACGGCTACGATAACGGCTACGTGAATGGGGAAGAGAACGGGAACGGCGTCAAGCCAAAGGTCGTGTATGGTGATTATGGGATACCCATCGCGTACGTAGGCGAAGAGGTCCCTGAGGAGGAGAAGAGCTACTCCGTTTACGCAGATTTTAAGATTTCTCCGAGGGAAGGCTTCCACTATCGGGCAAGGGAGATACCGGACGATTATGAGATAGCCTTCGATGTGAAGAACGTTAAGTTCACCCTCCCCAAGGCGAAAAACGCCGCCGGTAAGGAGGGAGACGTCATAATCAAGGTCTACTCCGACTACTTCAGGAGCAGGCTCAAAAAGATGCGCAGAATCCTCCGCGAGAACCCCGAGATTGGCGGGGTGATAGACATAGCCAAGCTGGGCTACGTTAGGGGCGAGGACGAAGTGACCATCATTGGCCTCGTTAACAGCAAACGTGAAACCGCTAAGGGCTTCATGTTCGAGGTGGAGGACAACACGGGCGTCATCAAGGTCTTTATAAACCGCAACAACGAGGAGAGCAGGAAGTTCTTCCAGATAATGCCCGACGCTGTTATAGCCTTCCGCGGACGCTACTCTGGCAGGGGCATATTCTTCGCTAACAGGATATTTCTTCCTGACGTTCCCAAGTTCAAACGCGAGAAGCCGCCCCTTGAGGAGAAAGTGTACGCGGTTCTTATCAGCGACATTCACGTTGGAAGCAACAAGTTCTGCGAGAGGGCCTTCATGCGCTTCTTGGAGTGGCTGAACGGTGAAGTGAACAATAAAAAAGAGGAAGAGTTCGTCAGCAGGATTAAGTATATGATACTTGCGGGGGATGTTGTGGATGGCATCGGCATCTATCCCGGCCAGTATAACGAGCTGGCCATTCCGGATATCTTTGATCAGTATGAGGCGCTGGCGAACCTTCTGAGCAATGTTCCGGATCACATAACGATGTTCATCGGTCCGGGCAACCACGATGCGGCGAGGACTGCCCTGCCACAGCCAGGATTTTACGAAGAGTACGCGAAGCCGCTCTTCAAGCTCAAGAATGCAATTGTAATAAGCAACCCTGCTGTGATACGGCTCCACGGTAGGGATTTCCTCATAGCTCACGGGAGGGGTATCGAGGACGTCGTCAACTTCATCCCGAACAGGAGTCACCACAGGCCTGCAGAGGCGATGCTTGACCTGCTGAAGCTGAGGCACCTCGCACCGACCTTTGGGGAAAAGGTTCCAATCGCTCCGGACTCCGAGGATACCCTCGTCATAGAGTCCGTTCCTGACCTCTTCCAGGCTGGTCACGTCCACGTTATGCAGTACAAGATGTACAACGGCGTTTTTCTGATAAACACCGGCACCTGGCAGGCTCAGACGGAGTTCCAGAAGATGGTGAACATCGTTCCAACACCGGCAAAGGTTCCGATAATCGACATCGAGACCGCCCGGCTGAGGGCAGTGATAGACTTTGAAAGGTACTGTGAGGGTGTCTGAAATGGCTGAGATTTACTCTTCCGAAATGAGGGCCTACTTTGAATCACTCCAGCGCGAGATAGACCGGGCTTACGAGGTGGCGAGAAAGGCCCGCGCTCAGGGCAAGGATCCGAGCCTCGACGTTGAGGTTCCTCAAGCCACTGACATGGCAGGCCGTGTTGAGAGCCTCGTCGGGCCTAAGGGCGTTGCCGAGAGAATACGGGAGCTCGTCAAAGAGTACGGGAAGGAGCTTGCGGCGCTGAAGGTGGTAGATGAAATCATCGAGGGCAAGTTCGGTGATCTGGGGAGCAAGGAGCGCTACGCTGAACAGGCCGTCAGAACGGCTTTAGCAATCTTGACCGAGGGTATAGTTTCCGCCCCCCTTGAGGGTATTGCTGACGTTAAAATCAAGCGCAACACATGGGATGACAATTCGGAATACCTGGCCCTCTACTATGCCGGGCCGATAAGGAGCTCCGGCGGAACGGCTCAAGCTTTGAGCGTCCTCGTCGGCGACTACGTGCGGAAGAAGCTCGGCCTTGACCGATTCAAGCCCAGCGAGAAGCACATAGAGAGAATGGTGGAGGAGATAGACCTCTACCACAGGGCAGTTACAAGGCTGCAGTACCACCCGGAGGCAGACGAGGTAAGACTCGCCATGAAGAACATCCCCATCGAGATAACCGGTGAAGAGACCGACAAGGTCGAAGTCAGCCACCGTGACGTTCCCGGCGTTGAGACCAACCATCTCCGCGGCGGTGCCATACTCGTCCTCGCTGAGGGTGTCCTCCAGAAGGCCAAGAAGCTCGTCAAGTACATAGACAAGATGGGCGTTGAGGGCTGGGACTGGATAAAGGAGTTCGTAGATGCCAAGGAGAAGGGCAAGAAGGCAGAAGAGCCCAAG
Source organism: Thermococcus sp. MAR1 (assembly GCF_012027305.1). NCBI lineage: Archaea > Methanobacteriati > Methanobacteriota > Thermococci > Thermococcales > Thermococcaceae > Thermococcus > Thermococcus sp. MAR1. The sequence continues at coordinate 89,549 of NZ_SNUF01000002.1, read as the reverse complement.
CCTGCCGAGTCTAAAGCTGAGGATTCCGGTGCAAGGGAGGGTATTGAGGAGAAGGTTGAGAAGGGCTTCTACTACGAGCTCTACGAGCGCTTTAAGGCCAACATTGCCCCCAACAAGAAGTACACGAAGGAGATAATCGGTGGAAGGCCGCTCTTCGCCGAGCCCTCCGAGAACGGCGGCTTCCGTCTGCGCTACGGCCGTTCCCGCGTCAGCGGCTTCGCCACTTGGAGCGTGAACCCCGCCACCATGCTGATCCTCGACGAGTTCATAGCGATTGGAACCCAGATGAAGACGGAAAGGCCCGGCAAGGGCTGTATAGTTACCCCCGCAACCACCGTCGAAGGCCCGATAGTCAAGCTCAAGAACGGGAGCGTTATACGGGTTGATGACTACGAGACCGCTTTGAGGGTGAGAAACGAAATAGAGGAGATACTCTACGTCGGCGACGCTTTAGTAAACTTCGGCGACTTCGTTGAGAACAACCAGACGCTTTTACCTGCCAACTACGCCGAGGAATGGTGGGTTCAGGATTTCGTCAAAGCTATAGCCGAGACCTACGAGGTTGAGCTTAAGCCATTCTCCGACAACCCACGCGAAGCCATAGAGGAGGCGGCGGAATACCTTGAGGTCGACGCAGACTTCCTTGAAAACCTGCTGAAGGATCCGCTCCGCGTTAGGCCCAGTGTTGAGCTGGCGATACACCTATCGAAGGTCCTCGATGTTCCGTTTCATCCCCACTACACCCTCTACTGGAACACGCTCAGGCCAGAAGAAGTTGAGGAGCTCCAGCGGGTTCTGGTTGGCGCTCAGATAGAGTGGGACGAGCACATGAAGAATAAGTTCGCGAGGAAGGTAGTTCTCGACAACGACCCCAAGATAAAGCGCTACCTTGAACTCCTTGGATTGCCACACAGGCTTGAGAGAACTGAAGACAGGAAGAAGGTTATAGTGGTCGATTACCCGTGGAGTGCAGCTCTGCTAACACCCCTGGGCAACCTCGAATGGGAGTTCAGGGCGAAGCCCTTCTTCACCGTCATAGACATTATCAACGAGAACAACAGGATAAAGCTCCGCGATAGGGGCATAAGCTGGATTGGGGCCAGGATGGGCAGGCCCGAGAAGGCCAAGGAGAGGAAGATGAAACCGCCGGTTCAGGTTCTCTTCCCGATAGGCCTCGCCGGTGGCTCCAGCAGGGACATTAAGAAAGCCGCCGAGGAAGGCAAGGTAACGAGCGTGGAGATAGCCTTCTTCAAGTGCCCCAAATGCGGTCACACCGGGCCAGAGCACATCTGCCCTCGCTGCGGAACGAGAAAGGAGCTCCTCTGGCACTGCGCCAAGTGCAACGTTGATTATTCCGAGGACGAGGCCGAGAACTTTGACTTCCACTGCCCCAAGTGCGGCACCGAGCTGAAGCCCTATGCGAGGAGGACGATAAAGCCATCGGAGCTTCTCCGCGCGGCGATGGAGAACGTCAAGGTCTACGGCATCGACAAGCTCAAGGGCGTCCAGGGTATGACCTCGGGCTACAAGATGGCCGAGCCGCTTGAGAAGGGCCTGCTGAGGGCTAAAAATGACGTCTACGTCTTTAAGGATGGTACGATCCGTTTCGACGCCACCGACGCCCCGATAACCCACTTCAAGCCGAAGGAGATTGGGACGAGCGTTGAGAAGCTCCGCGAGCTCGGATACACCCACGACTTCGAGGGTAAGCCGCTCGAAAGGGACGACCAGATACTTGAGCTGAAGGTTCAGGACGTCATACTGCCCTACGAGGCCGGAAGGTACCTCCTCAAGGTGGCCCGCTTCATCGACGACCTCCTTGAGAAGTTCTATGGCCTGCCAAGGTTTTACAACGCCGAGAAGATGGAAGACCTCGTTGGACATCTCGTGATAGGACTTGCTCCCCACACCTCGGCTGGAATCATAGGCCGGATAATAGGCTTCTCCGACGTTCTGGTGGGATATGCTCACCCGTATTACCATGCCGCCAAAAGACGCAACTGCGACGGGGATGAGGATAGTGTGATGTTACTTATGGACGCATTATTGAACTTTTCTCGTTACTATCTGCCCGAGAAGCGCGGCGGCAAGATGGACGCGCCTTTAGTCGTTACCACGCGCCTCGATCCAAGAGAGGTTGACAGCGAGGTTCACAACATGGACGTCGTCAGATACTATCCCTTGGAGTTCTACGACGCCACCTACGAGATGAAGTCGCCCAAGGAGATTAAGTTCATCGAGCGCGTTGAGGACAGGCTTGGCAAACCGGAGATGTACGAGGGACTGAAGTTCACCCACGATACGGACGACATCGGCCTCGGCCCGAAGATGAGCCTGTACAAACAGCTCGGCGACATGGTTGAGAAGGTCGAGCGCCAGCTGGCTTTAGCAGAGCGCATCCGCGCGGTGGACGAACACCACGTGGCCGAGACGATAATCAACTCCCACCTTGTCCCCGACCTGAGGGGCAACCTTAGGAGCTTCACGAGGCAGGAGTTCCGGTGTGTGAAGTGTAACACCAAATACAGAAGGCCGCCGCTGACCGGCAAGTGCCCCAAGTGCGGCGGCAAGATAGTCCTGACAGTCAGCAAAGGTGCCATTGAGAAGTATCTGCCAACTGCCAAAATGCTCGTTACAAAGTACAGCGTCCTGGATTACACGAGGCAGAGGATATGTCTGACCGAGAAGGACATCAAGAGCCTTTTCGAGAACGTCTTTCCGGAGAGGCAGAGAACGCTGATGGGCTTTTCCGCTGATGTCTGTGAGAAGATGATAAAGGAAAGGACTGGCAAGTCCAACGGGCGGAACGGCTACCTCGATGAGCTGAAGGCGAACGGAAAGCTCAAGCAGAAGTCAAAAGTGGGGAAAAAGAAGGAATCCGGGGCTTCCAAGCGCTCTGAGAAGAAGGTAAAGCCATCGCAGGGGCTGGAGAAGGCGGTCAAGAAGGAAAGGGCTGCCATGAAGAAGAAAAAGAAGGGCATAAGCCTCGACGAGTTCTTCGGCTCTTAGCCTTTCCGTTAATCATATATATCATTATACCGCTCTTTCTTTGATGGAGATGAACTTCAAGCTGCTCCCCAGCGTGGCCTACCTCCGTGTCCAGAAGCAGGCGTTCATAGGCTATTCTATGCCCCTCGCGGGATGGATAGGTGAGTATCTGGTGAACTATCAGCGGCTTCCAAGGCCGAACTTCCTTGGGCGGGCAATGGGCAAGCTGGGCTTTCACCTCGCCGGCGAGGAGCGCGATGATGGGTACATAACCCAGTTCTTCACGAAGGGGAGCGTTTCAGTAAGCGCGAGCTGGGACGTTGAGAGGGAAAACCTTTTCCTCCAGCTGATTCCCCTTCGCTCAAGGCTCTCCCGCGGCTTAACCGTCAGGGCTGAGCACATAGAGTTCTACGACCAGTACGTGGTGAGCATAGAACCAACAGGCAAGCTCCCGCCTGGAATCAGGGGCATTGGAATAAACGCCCTTATTCTGGAGGACTTCTACCCGGTCGAAACCCCCTACTGGGGCATGCTCCACGAGGACTGGGAGGTTGAGCTGAACCTTCTCGTCATGAAGGACGAGGTTTACGACAGGCTTTCCCGCGAGGAGTACCGCTGCCCGGTCTGCTTTGCCCCGCTCCATGAGGAGAACGGCGTCCTAAAGTGCTCTTCCTGCGGCTTCACCTACGCGCCCGAGCACGACTTCGAGAGGGTCATGGAAGAGTTCAGCGTGGAGGAGTTCGCGTTTTAGCAAGCTTTGCTTGCGCAAAGCTTGACCAAAATATTCCAACTGTTCAAATTGGGAGTGTGGAAATTGGCATGCCTTATACAAGGTGTTCTTAAAGGGTTTTATACTGACGTTGGACAATTTGGCTGGCGTTTCACTCCAAGCCAGCGCCCTTCGGGCGCCAAAAACAAGAAACACAACCAATAACATTGACAATTAAAGCGCAAACCCTACCAAAAATTAGCATCGCAAAAGGCATGCAACAACACCAAAAGCAAGAAAATAGTCAAAACATTCCGCCAGCGCTTGGAAGGAAGCTTTTGGAAAGAGCTTCACCAAAGGCATGTAGCTCCTCATAAAGAACGTCCATACAAGCCGATTTTACACGCCAAATGTTCATTTTCAGGCGAGAACACTTTGAAAAAGCCTGCTGAAATGGGGTTTATTCTCTCCTGACGCCCAAGGGGCGTCGATTTTAAAGTTAAACCCGCAATTAGGAAACAACTAGGAAAGTTCTCACTTCCAAAACAGCCACTCAAAGAAAAAATCACCTAGAATCAGCCTTTCAAGAGGAGCTACAAACTTTGATGAAACTTTGCGCAGGCAAAGTTTCTATGGTAGCCCCGCCGGGATTCGAACCCGGGTCGCGGGATCCAAAGCTAGGTGGAAAAGCCTTTATTCGCCAAATAAAGCCATTGTATGGCCTATTTTGGAAGAAGCCATAGAAATGCCCCAATCAGCATTTCCAGCAATTAGACACGTTTTCCACAGCAGTGGTAAGCAAGAATACTACAGAAGGCTCCTCCAGGTTCAGAATCCAAACCAGTACTACGTAATCACCGAGGAAGACATTGATAGGTTGTTCCTCGAATTCGAAGCCAAAGGCGTTAGCCACGCACACAAAAGGAGCATTGAATACTTAATCAACACATTCCTGAAAGAGGCTGCAAGGGAACACCAAGGGAAATACATATTCACAATGAAAGACCTGAAGGATTATCTTGGGATCATCAGAAGGGAATACCCGGTATCCTACTATCGCAAAAACGTGACTTATCTAAAGAAGCTTTTCAGAATTGCGGGAATTGACCTTGCAGAATCCCTGAAGGCGCCGCAGGAAATAGACATTGATCTGACTATCGTGACGGTTGATGACATCAGACACTTGATACAGTTGGTCGATTCTCTCCACCTCAGCTGGCGTTTCGAGGACTGGAAGAAAGATCAGTTTATCACCGCAATGCTCCTGATGGCAGTTACAGGAATGAGGGTCAGCGAACTGGCAAGAGTGCCCCTAAAAGATATTGATCTCGAAAACCGCAGAATTTATCTCAACACTTCCCAGACAAAAACAAAGCAGAGCCGGGTGGTATTTTCACGGAAGAACTACAGGAACTCCTGCAGGAGTACATTCAAACTTACAAGCCAAATTTACATGAGCCTCTGGCGACGGTTCCGCAAATGCAACGTCCATTCAGAAGAAAAAGCCCGCTAAGGGGCCAGAAACTCAGACCCAAGCATATGAGGAAGTTCTTTGCGCAGGAGTGGGATAGGAGAAACGGCAATGCAACAATTAAAAAGCTTCTAATGGGGCATTCCATAAGATATGACATCAATGCCCTCCACTATTCGCACCACACTGTGGACGAACTACAAGAGGCATACGATAAAATCTTTGGTAATCTCAGATTTCTGAAATGAGCCTATTTGGCCCTTTTTGTTTTCTCAGAATTTTATCAAAGTCTATTTCGGAAAGAACCTTGAGAAAGTTATTCATGAACTCTTGGAACTCGGATTCAGGCGGCTTTGTGAGCACCAGTTTAAGCTCGTTTTCCATGAGCTCAGGGGCAACGTTGAACCTGCCATTTTGAATTGACTCCAGATTCACCCGGAGGTTTTCAATGGTCCTTTCCGGACTGAACCTCATACTGAACCGTATCTTCTCAAGGGCCTCATCGATAACGTCCGAGTAATCATAACCCGCCATGTAAAGCATGAAAACGTCGTAGAAATCCCTCAGCTTCTGAACCCTCCGCGTTAAGATGGCCCTGATCTTCTCGGCCAGAATTTCCTCTGGAGAATACGCCGTGAGGGGGAACGTTGTGTACCGTTCAAGCTCCTCGAAGAAGTATGCCCTTTCTTCATTTTCTAATTTAACGCCCTCAAGAAGCGTTCTGGGTTGTACTTTCCTTTCCCCAAACAGTACCGGCTCGAAGAAGTTAACCTCAATCTTCACGACTTCACCCGTCGGCATAAACAGGTGGAAAAAGACTATCTTTCTGTTCTCGTTCCCCTCAAAATGAACAAAGTCTCGATTGTATGCTTTTCCCTCAAAGGGTCTGAAGTCTAGGCCAAACTCTTCGGCGATGTGAGAGAGCTTTTCTGAAAGCCATCTTACCTCAGAACTTATCAGCTTTCTCCTCTCCGAGCGGGAGAGCCTGCCCCTCAGCGGAAACGTGAAGTCGAGGTCAACGCTGAAGCGATAATAGCCCAGGTAACACTTGATCAGGCACGTTCCACCCTTGAACAGATACCGTCCGTGGAATCTCTCTTCTCCGTAAAGTTCCCGCAAGATTGCGTGCAGAAGGACGTCTCTTTTCACAAGTAGTGGTTTTTCAATGCCAGTCTTCTGAATTATGAAGCCTACGAACTCATCGCCTGGAAACAACGGCCTCGACCTCCTTTTGAACAGACTTGGGGTATGCCTTAGAGTATTCTACCAGCTTTTCTTTTTGGGCCTTTGTAATGTATTCCCTTACGACGGCATCCGAATTAAGGCGTTTGTTGTACCGCTTTAGATAAATAAAGTCCAGCAAGGTTTTCTCTAAGTCTGAATATTGAATCTCTCCGCGTTTAACCACTCCAAAGCCCAGAAGGGATTCCTTCAGCTTGACAAACTGAACCCCCTCGCCGAGAATTGTGACAGGTTTTGGCCTGGTTATCGCTGGCGTTACCAGAAAGATACGGGAGTAGTACTCGTAGGTTGTCCCGTTCAGTCTTAAAGCCGTGTACAGGCCAAAGTACCACTTTAGATTTAACTTATTCATGGCCTTGGCGATTAAAGTCATCGGGTCTGGAGTCTTCCCGAACTTGTATTCCTCAAGGGTTTTCACGTAATAAACCCCGCGAAGGATTCTAACGAGGTAACCCCTGCTTATGTAGTAATTCACAATGTACTCAAAGCTCTCCCCAAACCTCTTACAAATATCTCTAAGCTCTTCCTTTGTGATTATTCTTCCGCCATACCTTGAAAGAATGAACTGGGTTATGAGCTTCATGCTCAGGGTTATCAACTAATCATTAAAAAAGTTAATGGTTACTCGACAACAGAGAATGGATGGTATTTGTGGAAAAGTTTGGGGAAGTTCTCAGGCTTTCTCAACCGTGGAAACGGGAACTCCAAGTTCCTTAGCTTTATGCTTTATTTCATCCCCTATCACTCAAGCTCACCCCGGTAATCCTTGGAAATGTTTATTCTGAGGCCCCATCTGCGGTCAAAATTGGTCCTTCGAGGGCATTGTGGGGTCCAGTAGGGGAAAGCTCCTGAGGCTCTTCTCAGGTATCTTTATTTCTCCCTCAAGACCAAGTCCGAGCTTTTCGCTGAGAAAACCGGGCTTCTTCAGAACCGCTACGCTCCTCATCCGCTTCGCATACTCCAAAAGAGTTTCTCTATTAAAAGAGCCGTTTCTTAGCGCCTTCATGACTTCGATGATTCCACCGCAGTGCTGGGGCTTGTCGAGACAATCAACCAGGGTCTTTTCAGGGTTGGTGATGCTGACGTTCCTTCCACCCACCATGGGTGCGTTTAAATACTCTTGTTCTTCAAAATACGCAGTTTGTTTTTCTAAATATTTAAACATACTCCTACAGGCCTCTATTTTTGGCTCCACCATGTTTAAATACTCCTTTTCCAAATTAACATTTGGTGGGACCAATGAATGCGTAGGACGGGTTTAATCAGACTGGAATACCGGCCTGAGGAGCTTCAGTACCTTATCTCAAGCGACGACGTTGAGGAAATGCTCGCAGACTATGCATCAAGCCACAGCATCTCTGAGACATACAGAAAAGAGCTTGAAAGGTTTGTGTGGCAGTTCCTGAGGTTTGTAAAGACGGGGCGGCTTGAATCAGGAAATAGAATAAAAGCCCCAACCAATAGGGAAGAGTACGTTGTTTCACGAAGAGTTTTGGTGGAATATGTAAGAGCCCTCATAAGGGCTGGATACGCAAACTCATCAATGACAAAAAGACTGCAGGCAGTGATTTTACTGCTGAGGATGATGGGAGTTTCGGAAGTCCTGATAGATGCGCTGAAGGACCCGTTGAGGAAAGTAAACACAGCAAGAAAAATCGAGCAGGAGGAAAATACTCCGGATCTAACACTCGAAGATGCCAGAGAGTTCTTTAAAAGACTGGAACTGCTGTTTCAGCTCGGTAGATTGAAAGAAAAACAGTATGCCAAGGCACTGGCGTTTGCACTGCTGCTCTTCAGCACGGGCAGGAGAGTCAGCGAGGTGGTGCAGCTCAGGATTGATGACATCGACTTTGAAACACACGCCATTAAACTACCTGCCGCCAGAACAAAGGAAGGCAAACTGCTGGGAATAGAGGGCCACAAAATAGTATTCATGACCAGGGAGGCTGAGTATGCGGTGAAATACTACTTGGAACTCAGTGGGGATGAAATCAGAAGGCGGGATGGATATCTCTTCATGCGACCGGGCAAGAGAAGCTTGAAGGACACGTTCCTGCACAAGATAGCGAAGAAAAGCAGAAATCTGGAGGATCTTGGCGCAAATCTGAATTTTATCACCAGCGATGGACTGCACAGATTCGAAATCAAGTACTTTCGAAAGCTCCTCATACAGGAATGGGAGAGGAGGGCTGAAGAGAAGGGAATGAACAATGAGAAGGTATTTGGGGCGGTCAGGAAGCTAACTGGACACAGGCCATCAAACGATGTCCACAGAACCAACTATGCCAGAATAAGTGTGCAGGAGCTCTGGAAGTACTACAGAGAGCTCTACTACGATATCAGTGTGCTCACGGAAGGGCAGAAGAGGATGATAGGGATATTGCCAAGAAAAACCGCCTCTAAACCCACGATCCCTGAGGGAAGCTTCAACAGTCCTTCAAAGACAAATGCTACCATTCAACATGGGATGGCATTAATGGCTCCGGTTCACAGTGCGGAGTACACGGGCCTCTTGAATTGACATCTTTTTGTTTTTCTTTTGTTATTTTGGGGAATAAATATCCACAGAGTATTTTACTGCCCACGAGGACAGAATGGGTCACAATAACAAGCTTACGGTTTGATATTTGATTTTGTGTGCGTGTTTTCAGGCTAAATGTCATTTTACTGATTTATTTAAATAAATAAAAAATCCGTTCAAAATAAAAATTAAAGGGGCATAAAATTTCCTCGTGCATGCTTGTTCTGAGTTGTCCCATCATCAGAAATATGTACATATCAGAGGTCCTGTTCTCAGCTAAATTCAATGTTTCCTCAACCTCCTTCATTGTGGGGGGATACAACCAATGGGGTCCGGCTGTGTCGAATACTTTATGTGTGTTGAATACCGCATTCCGACTAAGCAGTTGTGCATACGAAACTGCAACAACATGGAGCTGGAACGGTTACTCAGACGACGAAGGTTGGAGGAAGTGCTTGATATCTACGCCCGGCAGGCTATTGTCAGGCTTGTAGAACTTGAACTTCTCAGGAGGGGAAGAATCAGCGAGGGTGGACTCATCGGGGCAGTCATGGATGAATCTCCTGTAACTGGGGTTGTTGTTTACAGTAACGCCACTTCGTTGCTGATAGCGGTTAAAACATTCTTTACCGCCGATTGCCTTTTGAATGATTAGTCCCTTTTCTTTTTGATTTTATTGGAGTTTTTGTTCTTGGGACTATCGTGGGGAGTCTTGGGATAACAGCATGACAATCGCGCCCAGCTGGTCGAAGCTTAACTAATCATCTCTATTTATCTTCTAACTAAAGACCCCTGCGAAAAACAGTGCTCTTTAGTAACTTCCACATCTGAAGCTGGTGGAGATAACTGGTTTTCAAAAATCAAGCTTGTCATAGAGAAAAAAATACTAAACAAACCACCAGCGCACCGGGAAATTCTCACAAACAGGAGCTGCTTTTGATGGGACTACACTATCTTGGTTCAACATTCCAATCAATGAAAAGAAAAAACCAGTATTGTCTGCTATCTCCGTTGCTTTTAAAAAAGCTCTTTTTTTGGCGACAACGAGAAATGCGGACAGAACGAGTTTTGTCACTTCATTAATTGGAACGTGGATAGAAGTTTTGGGTGGCCTGCTCCACCGCGTGTGAAATTGGGGTGTAAAAGAGGGCCTAGGCGAGTGTGCTCGCTCGGCATTCTGGCAAGGAGAGTTTTTTTCAACGATCCTCAAGTTCTTGCGGTGGTTGTGGTTGAGAGGAGATTTTTTGGGGTTTTCGGGGAGAGGGGTGTTGAGTTAAGATGTGGGTAAAGATGTTTTGTTAGAGTGCACATTGAGGTTTTATCAGCGCATCTAACTAAACAAAGTTCACCTTATCTCAACGAGCGTTATGCTCAGGTTTTTCGATGAGAAACCTTGTAGGAGAGTTCTTTGAATGTGCATTGTTGTACGTTTCTTTTTGATTTGCTACTACTCCAACAAGTCTCAAAGCCTGTGGGAGACTTTCTGTAGTGGTACTGAACCAAAATGCTTCTGCACTTACTGGATACCGTCATGGGATTTCAGGTCTCATGACCCACTTGAAAATCGAACTCTTCTTGAGTTTGTTGATTTCAGCCGTTAATCTCAAGACTAAGTTTATTAAAGATGGGAGACCTACTAATAGATTGAAGATCTCCGTGGTGGCGGCCATGAAGATGCGGAAAAATAGTTTGAACTTCGAATATGATAGATGGGTCATGGGACATGAGAGCAGTCCCGCGACCCCCTATGAAGGAGAGCTTAGCGGACAGTATTTACCAGAAAACATGGAATTCTTTCTGGAATTGTTTAGCAGGGCAATGGGAGCGGTTTTTAGAGAGATTGCGGGAATATCTGGTAGCCCCGCCGGGATTCGAACCCGGGTCGCGGGATCCAAAGTCCCGCATGCTTGGCCGCTACACCACGGGGCTGCCCGATAGAAAAGCCGAGTCCGAGCTTATAAATCTTAAGCCTCCAGAGCTTAAAAGTTAGAAAAGGGCTTAGAGGATCAGCGACACCAGATCCCTTATCGCCTTTTCCGGGTCTTTGGCCTTGGTTACACCGCTCGCGAGGAGAACGCCAACGCTTCCAAGTTCAAGGGCCTTCTTCACGTCCTCTCCGGTGGAAATCCCCGCGCCGGTGAGAACCTTGACGTCCGGGTTGACCCTCTTGACCAGCTCGACTGTGTCGGTTATAACTTCTGGCTTGGCCTTGCTGACGGGAATTCCAGTACCTATCAGTTCGGGTGGCTCCACTGCAACGTAGTCCGGGCCAAGAGCTGCAACTGCAGCACTGACAGCCGGGTTGTTGGAGCAGACCATCGTCATTAGCCCGACTTCCTCTGCCCTTCTAATGCTGGCCTCCAGATCCGCCAGAATCATCCTGTTCTCCGAGTGGTTGAGGAGCGTTCCAACTGCCCCGGCCTCTTTAACCGCCTCCGGCAGGACGTGTCCGGTGTGGCTGCCCGGCGTTATCGGGTCGATGTGCTGGGCGAAGACCGGAATCTCGACCTCCTGGGCGATGCGGTAGAGGTCGGCCAGCTGTGGTGCAACGACGATGGTTATACCCGTCTCCTTCCAGACCTTCTCGGCGGCCTTGGCTATCCTCAAGGCCCCATCGCCCGTGGCCTGGGCGTAGGTCTTGAAGTTAATCGCTATAATCGGCTCCTTCAGCTTCGACATTGGGTATCACCGTAGGTGTTACGCTTTTGTCCCTTAAACGCCTTTCCCTCGGGGGTTTCGTTTCCACTGGAGAGCGGCCTCCCGAACGGGTCTATGAGACCGGCCCTTATGAGGGATGAGCTGATTTTGGGACCTAAGGAACTTCTCACGATCCCTATGGTGACTATCTCAAGGGGCCTTAGGCCCTTCTCCTCCCTCGCCCTGTTCACGATGAGCGCGCCTTTATAGGTCTCCTCGCTCACAACTATGGCTTCTAGGCTCTTCATCTCGTCCGCGAAGCCTATCGCAGTGTGTATCTTGATCACGCGGTAGTTGGAGTAGCCGTTAACCTCGAAGAATTTGATTAAATCTTTGAGCCGTATCTCGTATGGGAGGATTTTATCCGCGTACGGCTTCTCACGTATCATCTCGTCGGAGGTGAGTCCGATGTAGACGTACTTCCCAACCTCGAAGGCCTTCCTCAGCAGGGCTTTATGGCCGAGGTGGAGTCTGTCAAAGGTTCCGCCGACGACCACTTTCCGGTATTTTTTCCCCATGGGAGGAACTTAGGTGAAGGAACCAATAAGCTTTTTTATCGCCGGGGGAAGATTCCCGTGGAGGTGATTGAATGAGGCGATTCGTGGCGCTCATACTCATCGTTCTTCTACTTACTCCGTTCGTCGGTGAGGTAGGGGCCGCAGACAACGCTCAGCCCCTCTTCAAGATAGACATGACCATCAAGGTTGCTCCAGTTGTCATAGAGAACACCTCGACGTGGCTCGGGACGTTCAAGATGTACGTGGTTCTCACGGATCCACACTACCGGGCCTACTTTGAATATCTGGCCTCCAACAACACGACCGCGGCCAAAGAGGAGTTCAAGGACTTTGTAAAGGAGCTGGTCTACGACAACATGAAGGACAACCTTGAGAAGAGATACGAAGCGGCGAACATAAGTAGTACGATATACCTCCCGTCTGGAGGGCCGGTTAAGGTTCTTGACAACTGGTCCGCCGTCGTGACCTTCGCGGTTGCGAACTTCCTCATCAGCGACGGAAAAATCCTCCGGTGTCCCGTCACTGGCAACTTGGACTTTGTGTACAAGGGTCATGTCTTCGACTACACCTGGGAGAGACTCACCCTCATTCTCCCACAGGACTACGAGATAGCCAACCTCGCTCCCGTTCCGGACGACCTGAGCGACAACGTCGCCGTGTGGAACAACGGGGATTTCATACCTCTGATAGAGCTATACACTCACGTGTACTCATACGTCAGGTTCCTAAACGCCACCCAGAAGGAGATATCTCTCCAGTACGATCCGCACGAGGGCTACGTCCAGTTCAACGCGACATTCACAGGCGCCAACGCTACCCCCGTGATAATCACCCAGCTTCTCGCGAGTTTCAAGGCCACGATGAACATAATGAGCATCGATACTCGCCAGGAAAACGGTTCCCTAGTGGTTATAGGCGTCGCTAGGCCGGAGGTTGCCTACAAGGAGACGTCCTCCGAAAAGATATGGAAAGCAATGGTGAAGCTCCCCGGTGCATTTGACAGCATCTCCGTCGTGGGGGGTAGTTATGTTATCGCTCCGGACCACACCCTCATAATAACCGTAACCGAGAAGAAATCAACCTACAGGTTCTATGTCTACGGAATCGCAGCAGTTCTCGTTGTGGTGGTTGTTCTCATTGTAGTGAGGAGGCGGGAGACCAAGAAAAAAACGGAGACCGAGCCTGAGAAGCCCTGGGAGGAGGAACCTTTCCCTGAGGAGGATGAGGGCGGAGGTGAGTGAATGGACTTCTTCTTTTATCCCTCCAGTGTCGCGGTATTTGGCTCCTTCAAGAAGGGCGCCATAGCCTACGAAATCCTGAGGAACATCGTCGAGGGCGGCTTTGAGGGGGAGATAATCCCGGTCAACCCGAAGGGCGGAACTGTCAAAATCTCGGGGAGAACCTTCCAAATCCGGGAGCAACTGGATGAACCTGTGGACAGCGCTATAATTGCAATCCCGGCGAAGTTCGTTCCCGCTCTCATCGACGAAATCGGTCCCCTCATCAAGGGCGCCGTCGTCATCTCAGCCGGCTTCTCCGAGGTTGGAAACGAGGAGCTTGAGCGCGAGCTGCTTGAAAAAGCTAAAAAGCACGGCGTCCGCGTTATAGGCCCCAATTGCGCCGGCATCTTCGGCGTCCACGGGAAGTTCTTCGGCTCCTTTGAGGTCAGGGTTAAGCCCGGTGGGCTGGCATTAATCAGTCAGAGCGGTGCCTTCGGTGGCGCGGCTTTGGCAATGGGCAACGACGAGGGGATAGGCTTTTCTGCCTTCGTTTCCTATGGAAACGCCGCTGATTTAAACGAGAGCGATTTCCTTGAATATTTCGCGGACGACGAGAATACCAAGGCTATAGCCCTCTACATCGAAGGCGTTAAGGACGGCAGGCGCTTTTTAAAGGCCCTCCGCTACGCGAGTACTAAAAAACCAGTCATCATCCTCAAGGCCGGCAAGAGCGCGAGCGGAGCTAAAGCTGCGGCTTCACATACAGGCTCGCTCGCGGGTTCTTACGAGATTTATCGCGCGGCCTTCAGGCAGGCCGGCGCCATCGAGGTCGAGGAGATGGAGGAGCTCTTCGATGCTGCCAAGGCCTTCGAGATGTACACCCGAGCCGGGAAGAGGGTCGCGGTAATTACCAACTCCGGCGGTCCGGGCGTTCTCGCAACGGACAAGCTCGAAAGGCTGGGCCTTGAGATGGTCAGGCTGAGCGATGAAACCATCGAGGAACTCCGCTCTTTTCTCCCACCCCAGTGCTCGGTAAAGAACCCGATAGACCTGATAGCCGATGCCGACTACGAGCGTTACCGGAGGACCATCGAGGTCGTTTGCGGAGATAAAAACGTGGATTCGCTCCTCGTTATCTGCGTGCCACCGATTTTTATTCCAAGCGAAGAGATAGCGAAGGCGGTAATCGAGGCCGAATGCGATAAGCCGGTCATCGTCAACTTCATGGCCGGAGACCTGGTCAGGGAAGGCGTCCGGCTTTTGGAGGAGCATGGGATCAAGAACTTCCCGACCCCGGAGCGCGCGGCGAGGGCCCTTTCATGGCTCGCAAGGCACTGAGCCCCACCCTTTTTATAATATGAAATTGGATTAATTTTTGGTGATGCCATGAAGCCGTACAGGCTTCTCTATCCGATGAGAACCTATCTTGTGGTGGCAGGTAAGGGTAGGGAAGCAAACGTCATGGCCGCCGACTGGGTCACGATAGTTTCCGCCGAGCCCTTTATGGTCGGCGTGGCAGTGGCGCCCGAGAGGTACACGTGGGGACTTATCAGGAAGCACCGGGAGTTTGTGATAAGCGTTCCCAGTTTAGGAATGCTCGACGACGTCTGGATAGTCGGGACGAGGCACGGCCCTTCAAAGCTGAGGGAAACCTCCATAGAACTGGTCCCGTCAAAGGTCATTGAAACCCCGAGCATCGGAAACGCTCTGGCCAACCTCGAGTGCAGGCTGGTAGATGAGAAGGCCTACGGAGACCACTCTTGGTTCGTCGGAGAGGTCGTGGGAAGTTCATACAAGATGGATGCCTTTAGTGGAGACAGTCCCAGGCTCGAAGCCGGCTTCCTGGCACATGTCTCCTGGACCGACTTCGTGACCTTTGAGAAGAAGATTTACCGGCCGGGGAAGTAGCCCGGCAACTTTTTATAGGTTTTCTTCAACCTTCATGGCGATGATAGCTATCGGAATAGAGGGTACCGCCCACACTCTCGGCATAGGCATCGTTACAGAAAAAGAAGTCCTTGCCAACGTATTCCACACCCTAACCACCGAGAAGGGCGGCATTCATCCAAAAGAGGCCGCTGAACATCACGCCAGGCTCTTGAAGCCCCTTCTCAAAAAAGCCCTTGAAGAGGCCGGAATAACGATGGAGGACGTTGACGTTGTAGCGTTCTCCCAGGGGCCGGGTCTCGGCCCCTGTCTCCGCGTCGTTGCCACGGCCGCGAGGGCGCTGGCGATAAAGTACAGGAAGCCCATAGTCGGCGTCAACCACTGCATCGCCCACGTGGAAATAACCAAAATGTTTGGGGTTAAAGACCCAGTTGGCCTCTACGTCAGCGGCGGAAACACGCAGGTTTTGGCTTTGGAAGGCGGTCGCTACCGTGTCTTCGGCGAGACCCTCGACATAGGAATAGGCAACGCGATAGACACCTTCGCGAGGGAGCTGGGAATAGGCTTCCCTGGTGGCCCGAAGATTGAAAAACTGGCACTGAAAGGTGAACGCTATATAGAGCTTCCCTACGCGGTCAAGGGGATGGATTTGAGCTTCTCTGGAATACTCACGGAAGCCGTCAGGAAGTACAGAACCGGGAAGTACCGCGTTGAGGATCTGGCATATTCCTTCCAGGAAACTGCCTTTGCCGCCCTGGTGGAGGTGACGGAGAGGGCCGTGGCTCACACCGGCAAGGATGAGGTAGTTCTAGTCGGCGGCGTCGCCGCCAACAACCGCCTTCGCGAGATGTTGAAGGTCATGACAGAGGACAGGGGGATAGACTTCTTCGTTCCGCCCTACGACCTCTGCCGCGACAATGGTGCGATGATAGCCTACACCGGCCTGAGAATGTACCTGGGAGGGGTGCGCTTCTCGCTCAATGACACCGTGGTCAAGCAGAAGTTCAGAACCGACGAGGTGGATGTTGTATGGTGTTAAGGGTGTCTCCCCTTGTTTTAGTGGCCGATATCATTCTTTTTCTGGTGATAGGCTACGCGGCTCTCTATGCCCTGAGGAGGATCAACCGCTATGGTGAGCCGTTAAATCGGTTTTTAATAATCACGGCTTTCTCCCTTCTGATGGCCTCGCTGGGTCGGCTTATTGACATCGGCGACGACTTTGCAGCTGACCCCGAACCGTTTATACCCCTTGAGCAGGCGCTCTACTTCTTTTCCATAGTCGGCATAACCTACGGTCTCATCAATTACATCCGAAGTGTTGAGAGGCGGATATTCCCCACCCCCGTGGGGGAAGTTAATAATGGAAACCTTCCGCCGGGGGGTTTTCTGTACCTCGGGGATCAGGATTCTGTTCTTGAATTCCTTGGAAGTTGCAAGGTTCCGACTTTGGTGGTTACCAGAAGCCCATGGAAGTACAAGGAGTCCTGTGAGCATGCCCAGGCCCTTTGGATAACCCAAGCTAGCGATCAGGGAGTGGGTCCGACGAAACTCCACGTGATCCTTGACAGCGCGGTGAAGTTCTTCCAGGGGGGAGGGAGGCTCATAATAATAGACTGCCTCGAAGTTTTGATACTCTACAACGACTTTGGGTCGGTGTTCCGCTTCCTTTCGACGCTTAAGGACTATGCCGTTGAGGCCGGCTCGACGGTACTCCTCCTCGTTGGCGACTCGACGGTTGGGGATAGGGAGCTCATGATGTTAAAAAGGGAGTTTACTCCCGTTAAAGACCTCAAGGAACTCCTCAGAACTTCCTCTTGATCTTCATCGTGTACTTCGGGTAAACTTCCCTCGTAAACCTAACGAACTTGGCCTTTCTCGGGGAGAGCCTCACAGTTATCTCGGTTCCCGGTTCCAGGTAGGTGTAGAACTGCCCGTCTATTGCGAGGATTATCTCCCTTGTGAGGGCTATGTTCTTGATGTCTATCGTGCTGTAAGATGGTACTATCATCGGCCGGGAGCTCAGCGCTATGGGTGCAAGGGGGGCTATAACGATCACGTCCAGCCTGGGATCGACGAAGGGGCCACCGGCGCTCATAGCGTAGCCCGTCGAGCCCGTTGGCGTCGATACTATCAGGCCGTCGGCCCTTATCTCGTCGGCAAGGCCGCCGTCTATGTAGTACTTGAGGTGGATTATCTTTCCGGGGATTCCTGTCAGAACCGCGACCTCGTTCAGAGCGTCGGGGACGATGTTTCTCCCGTTCAGGTAGGTTCTAAGCTTTATGCGCTCGTCCAGGTGGTAGTCCCCTTCAAGGAGCTTGCTGAGGGCGAAGAAGGCCTCGTGAGGCTCGACCTCGGTGAGGAATCCCAGGGTGCCCATGTTGATTCCGAGGATGGGTATGTCCTTCTTGGTTCTGTGCTCCACCCTCAGTATCGTTCCATCGCCGCCGATAACGATTATGAAGTCAACATCGAACTCCTCAAGGGGGCATACGTCCTCCTCCCGGAACTCCGGGAGATGTCTGTGAGTCTCAGTGTCGACGCATACTTCGTACCCGCTGACCTTGAGGAAGTCGTAGACGCGGTAGGCGAGCTTGAGTGCCGCCTCCCGGTCCCTCCTGGCCACTATCCCGAACCTCATCCTCCATCCCTTTCGTCCGTTTCTTCCATTCCCTTTTTCAGAGTTTTCTCGTCCGGTGCGGTAACTGGCATCTCCTCAGGGGCCTCAGGTTTGTAGTCTGCGGTCACGAGTGAACCTATGACCGTCGGGCCCCAGAAGGACAGCAACCTCTCCAGGATGACGCCCGTAACAGCGTGCTCGGGGTTTATACCGAGCGCTATGAAGACGGCTGAATTGACTGCCTCGATTATGCCCGCCCCTCCCGGAACAATGGCGAACATACCAACGACCATCGAGACGACCAGGACGACGGTTATATCGATGGGTGCTATTGGATAGCGTATCGCGAGGAAGATCAGGTAGTAGCGGACTATCGTGAGGCCCCAGTAAACGAAGGAGTGGAATGTGGCAACGATTGTAACGGTTTTGTCTTTGGAGAGTAGCCGGAAGTCCGACTGGAGACGTGGTATTGTGTTCTCGGCTATGTTCCTGAAAAAATCCCTCTGCTTCTCGGCTCTCCCCGACAATATCCTGTGGTAGAGCCGGTATATTCTCCATACAGCACGCGGGGCCCTGGTCTCGCCCATGAGGAGCCAGACCACGAGGGCTGTGAACCCCATCAGAATAACGTCGAGCACTATTATCAGCACGGTCAGCTCGATCTGCCCAAGCCGGTAAACGTGGAGCGTGGCTAGAACCATCATAACGGCGACCGGAACGAGATCCAAAATCCTATCCATCATAACGCTGGCCGTCATCAGACCGTAGGGGCTTCTGGCCCTCTTTGCCAGATAGTAAACCCTTATGAACTCTCCGAGTCCCTTTGCCCCGGGGCTGATGTTGTTGAAGAACATCCCGACGAAGATTGCAGAGAAAACGGCCCTGAACGGGGCTTTTATGCCGAGCCCACTTAGGAGAACCTGCCACCTGAGGGCCCAGGCCACCAGGGTTACGACGTACACCAGAATGGCGAGGAGAAAGTACTTCAGGTCTGAATCCTTCAGGATTTCCGCTATACCCTGGGCACCTGCCCAGTTGATGAGACCGCCTATGATTATGAGTGCCCCTGCGAAGAACGCTATCTTTTTCCAGTCCATGGTATGCACCGTCAAACCCGTTATTGGGATTCATCGTTTATATCCTTGTCGTCCTTTGCTTCCAGCTTCCTGTCCTGACTCACCTTGATGCCGAAGTGGGTCATTACTCCGGCTCCTATTGCCGTCGGTGCCCAGTAGGATATCAGCCTCTCCAGCAGCGTCGCGGTCACCGCTATCTCCTTGTCTATCCCAAGGAGCACGTAAACCGCGGAGTTAATGGCCTCTATCAGCCCAGCTCCGCCGGGTATTACCGAGAACATTCCGACGACTATGCCTATCATCTGAACTACCATGACGTCCGGGAGGCCGATGGGGCTGTTTATGCTGATGAAGATGAAGTAGGAGCGCAGCAGGACGAGGAACCAGAAGGCGAAGGAGTACAGAAGGGAGAGGGTGAAGGCCACCTTGTGTCTCATCAGCACCTTGAAGTTCTCCTGGAACCTGGGGACGTCAACCTCGACGGCCCTGATAAACCGCTCTTCGTACTTCATGGCCTTCTTGGGCATTATCCTTCCGAACTGGCGGTAGAACCAGTAAAGAATCCCCTTGGTTCTCCTCTCACTGAGGAGGATTCCAACGGTGGCCAGGGTTATGGCGGCGAAAACAACGTCCAGGAGGAATATTGTCAGCGTGAGGGTAAAGGAGCCGAGCCGGTAAACGTGGACCGTCGCCAGGAGGAGCATCACGACGACCGGAATAACGTCCATTATCCTGTCCATCATTATGGTGGCAAAAATGTGGCCGTAGGGCTCGCCGGTTCTCTTGGAGACGTAGTACATCCTGACCGGCTCGCCCCCACCCCTCGCGCCGGGGGTCACGTTGTTTATGAAGATGCCTACGAAGAGGCCGCCGACTATTGTCTTCATCGGGACCTTTATCCCGAGGCTCTTGAGCAGAACGCGCCAGCGGAGAGCCCACATGATTACCGCCAGGACGTAGGCCAGAACCGCCAAGAGGAAGTAGTCCGGCCTGGCGGTTTTGAGTATATTCAGCACGTCGCCTGTTCCAGCCCACCAGAGGAGCAGGATGATTATGAGCAGGCCAACGCCCAGGAGGGAGTACTTCTTCCACTCCATGACTACACCTTCCTGAAGCGGGCTATGAAGAAGCCCTGAGTGAGGTGTCTGTTCGGATAGAACCTCTGAACCTCGTCGATACCCATACCGCTCGAACCTATAAAGATGCTCTGCTCTTCGAGCTTTAAACCTTTACTCAGGATGTACCTTACGTTGGCCTCGTTCTCCTCATAGCTCAGCGTGCAGGTGGAGTAAACGAGAACACCGCCCATTCTGAGGGACTTTATGGCGGCGTTGATGAAGTGCCTCTGGTAGCGTGCAGTAGCTATTATGTCCCTCGGCGTCCTGTTCTCCCAGAGCTTCGGTCTTATTCCTAAGGCGGTGCACGGTGCGTCGAGGAGTATCTTGTCCGCCTCGATTCCCAGCTCGGGAAGCTTCCGCGAGTCCATGTGGATGGGCTTAACGTTCTTCACGCCGAGCCTCTTCAGTTCCTCCTCCATCTTTTTGAGCCTGTTCCTCGACTTGTCTATCGCTATTATCTCGCCCCTGTTCTGCATGAGCTGGGCTATGTGGCTTGTCTTCCCTCCGGGAGCGGCCGCCATGTCCACTATCAGCTCCTCCTCGCTCGGCTCAAGAACGTGAGCCACAACCATCGAGGGCAAACTCTGGGCGTAGAAGAGGCCCTCTCTAAAGGACTCCAGCTCGCTCAGGCTGGGCAGTTTGAACTTCGGCAGGGTGACCTCAACCGCCACTCCGCGCGTCGAGACCACCATCTCCTTGGCGCTCATTCTGGCGATGCC
Organism: Thermococcus sp. MAR1; assembly: GCF_012027305.1. Classification (NCBI taxonomy): domain Archaea; kingdom Methanobacteriati; phylum Methanobacteriota; class Thermococci; order Thermococcales; family Thermococcaceae; genus Thermococcus; species Thermococcus sp. MAR1. The sequence continues at coordinate 68,766 of NZ_SNUF01000002.1, read as the reverse complement.
TATTCCGACGAGCAGACCTCTGGGGTCTCTTATCTGAACCTCGTCGCCGGGTTTTATTCTCTTGTCCGCCTGGAGGACACCGGGGGCGTAGAGCATCGCACCCTGGTAGACGCTCTCGCTCGCGAACTTGTTGGCCCTTACCACGGGTAGGCCGGGTTCATAGTCGTCCGGGAAGTTCGGGCCTTCCCTCTCGAAGTATATCCCCTCCTTGAGGTAGGGGCTCCTCTTGGGTTTAAGCCCCTCCCTCCGGAGGATGCTCATAAGCTTTGACCTGCTGGTCTTTAGCGTGTTTACCCTGATGTAGTACTTCTCCACCGGCGTTCTGAGGGAGGCCATTATCTCCTCAGCCTCGCTCCCGAAGAGCCTCCGGTAATACTCCCTCAGCTCCTCGGGGAAAGCATCGGCGTACATGGGGACACCTCAGAGATCGAAGATTTCGAAGCGCTTTCCGATGTCTATCAACCTCATCAGCCCCTGCTTTAACGCCCCCACGCTTCCAAAGTTCGCCTCGAACTGGAAAACCTCCTCATCGCTTTTCCCAATCTTCTCAAGTATCTCGGTAGGGGAGACCCTTCCGTCGCGCCTCCAGTTGTAGATGTCGCTGAGGAAGTCCTGGGCGCCGTATATGAAGCTCCTTGGGAATATCTCAACGAACAGGCCCACGAAGTTCTCGCTTATCCTCTCCTTTGGAACGGCGACGACGAAGTAGTAGCTCTCCGGGGTTGCACCGACCTCTATCTGAGGCTTTATCTCGAACGCTGGGTGGGGGTACTTCATGAGCCTCCACTCACCGTCGAGAAAGATGTAGGCCCCGAAGGCCTCCTCGACGTCTTCAACCTTAAAGCCCTCCTTCGGGAGCTCCAGCTTAAGCTCCTCGTTGAGGGTGAATATGTTCTCCCACATCTCGTTTAGGAACTCGTGAATCTCTCTCACGTTCATTTCTCTCACCAGAAATGGAAAGGAGGATTGATTTAAAAGTTCATCCCCTGGAGAATCAGCCGAGCATCTGGTTGAGGAGGTCGTTGAGGTCTTCAATTATGTGCGTCCGGATTATTTCCTCGTAGCTTGCCAGTTTGATGTCGTAGTAATTGCCCATAAGGTTCACCCTCAGGAAAATGTCTGCTGTCACTCTGCTTGCCTCGCCGTTTCTTACGTGGATTTCCCAGACCTTGGGCAGTGAGTCCTCATTAATGTACATCCTTACGTCGATGGTCGCGTATCCCTTCGCTGGAATGACCGTCTCTTTTGAGGTTTCTCCTTCACCGATTTCGATGCTGTTGGCGTACGCTTGAAAACTGAGTTTTGTCACGGGAACCGGGAATTTGTTGGGATTGTAAAGCTTCATATGGGCTATCAAGACTACTTTTCCATTCCTTTCTCCCGCCCAGTCAAATGTGGTCTCAACCAGCGCTGGGCTCTTGATCAGCCCACCGGCGAATTCTTTGCTCTCAGCGGTGAAGTTAAGGTAAGCGAGGATATTTTCACTTATCTCTTTTTTCAGGTCTAGATTCAAGGGTATGGCTTTTAGGAACGTTCCGTTGAGGATTATCTCGACTTCTCCCCTCTGCCCATGTTTTAAATAATTTGCCAGGCCCCTCACGAGGTTCCTGTTGTCTACCCCTATGACCAGGGATACCTCTGTTTTTGTGGGTTTGTACTCGAATCTCTCTATTCTCATTACAGGGATCCCTGAAAAGACAACCGTTAGGTTTTTGATTGATACCGGAACGAGCAGGGGTTTGCTCAGTTTTGCGTCCACCCATATCTCGGTCGTCTTCTCGTCCACGTAGCCCCAGCTGGCGTGAATCGTTGGGCTTGCCGTTATGGCCGCGTACGCCACGTAGCCTGCCCATATGATGAATATCAACACCACGCCGAGTATCAGTAGCTTCCAGTTCATCCTTTTTCACCGTGCCACTTCATTCTCCAAAGTGCGTTTAAATGTTTCCAGGTGCTGGGAGGTCATCTCGACTTCTTTCTGTAGGTATAGACCACCGCTATGACCACGAGCACTCCGATGATTATGGCGAGGTTTCTCAGGTTGGTCCGGGTTTTTGTGTTCTCCTTTACTGTAACGGTCACGGTTCTCTCGAAGACGTAGACGTTGTCGTCCCCTTGAGCCGGGTCTCCGACGGCCCTTATGCGTAACTGGATGTTGTAGTCCTTTGGAATCGCGTTTCCGTCTATCCTGAGCACGATTACTCCTTCTCCCGTTGCTCCCGGGGCCAGGTCGCCGATGTAGTCCGTTCTCTTGTCCAGGCTGAAGGGCTGGTCTGCCTTTACAACCCCTTCGATGAGCACACTGGTGGCCTTCTCACCGCCCGTGTTCTTCAGCTTGATGTAGACGTTGACGGTCTCCCCCTGGAGGGGCTCTGGAGCAAAGTTCACACTGACGACCTCGATGTTGGGCTTGGAGCCGATTATGATCGGGACCTTGAGGGTTACGTTCTTTACCATGCCAAGGTCGTTGGTGTATGTTACGAGCAGGGGTATCTCGTAGGTTCCGGAGCTGGCGTTCTCGGCGACGTTTATCTTGAACGATGACTGCGCTGAGTCGCCCTTCCCCAGGCTTCCCAGGCCAATTACCTGCTCGCTGCTCTCGCTGAGCGAGAAGGGCCACCCCGGCATGGGTTTGACTATTACCGTCCTGGCAGTACCGGTTCCAACGTTGTCCACCTGGAAGTCGACCTCAACGTTGTCCGTCCCGGGGATTATCTTGCCGGGCGACGTTGATACCCTGGAGAGTATCAGCTTTGCTTTCCCGGTCACGTCTATTCCGACCAGCCTCTCGTCGGTTATCTCCTTCTCGTTCGGCTCCGTGAGGTACTTCAGCTCTATCCTGAGCGGGTATATGCCGTTTTCCAGCTTCTCATTGGCCTTGATTCTGAACTCAAGGGTGGCATTCTCCCCGGGCTGAAGCTCTGAGAGATACTTCACGTTGTCCTCCCCGATGGGCAGGAAGGCCTCTATGTTCTGTTTCGCAAGTTGGGCCATTATCCCGTTGAGGGCATCCTGCAGGCTCTGGCTCAGCTGCTCGCTCCCCTGGAGTGGGAGCTGCGAGAGGGCTGAGAGGTCGACGTTCTTTATCTCGCCCTGCACCGGCACCTTGTATGAGCTTATCTTCAGGCTGAGGGCTTTAACAGGCTCCGCCCCTGTGTTCTCAAGGGTGAAGCACACGGTGAAGGTATCGCCAGGGCTTATCTCCCTGGGCTCGGTCTCGACCTTGGTTATCTCGACGAAGGCTTCTCTGGGCTTTTTTACTGTGAGAGCCACGAAGTTGTAGCTCTGCACCATGCGCATGTTTGCCCCCAGGCCGGTGAAATATACAACCCCCACGTAGAGGGGATACGTTCCGACGTCGGCGTTGGGGTTTATCTTTATCCGGAATGTTAGAGTCGCATTCTCCTTGCCCTCGAGGTACTCGATGTACTGCACGGCGCTCCCCTCTGGGTAGAAGACACTCTGCGAGACCCCACTTTGGCTGAGGGCCATCGAGATCGCGCTTGCTATTGAGGAGCTGTCGTTGAAGCTCATCGGTGCAGGCGTAACGAAGACGTTGATGTAGCGCACCTTTCTAGCACCCTCGTTCCTGAGGTGAACCTTGACGGTAACCGTGTCTCCCGGTTGAACCGTGCTCGGCATCTCAACGTTTGAAATTATCATTCCTGGGGCTGTTGCGGCTCTCCACTCGGGGGGCCCGCTTATGCTTATCCTGACGCCGTTCGGATAGATCTCGTTGACTGTCACGTAAACCGTCCGGTTGTCAACGCTGACCTCTACCGTTTCTCCTTCTCGAACGGGGGTTACCTCGGGATAGGTTATCTCCATCAGGATGTTTTCCTTGCTTATGCCAAGTTCGGGATGCTCTTCTATTGTCTTCACGACTGCCTCCCCTATCTCTTTGGGGGATGCCGAGTTCAGCCACTGGTAGAATCCGTAGGCGTTGGCGATCAGACAGGCGTTGAATTCGGCGCTGTTGTTCACGTACTGCTCGCACTGGGTCACGTCGTAGCCCATGGTCTGTGCCATGGCCAGTAGAAACTCCGGATCGAGGAGAAGGCGCTGTATCTTGCTTGGATCTGGCACGAGTATCGTCTTATACTCCGCGTTGAGTATCCTTCCGTCCTTCATTATCATGAGGAAGGCGTAGTAGTCGCCGCTCCCGTAGTCCTTCTGGGTGTCCGTGAGGGTTACTATGAGCGGGCCGACGAGAATCGCCTCACCCTTGCTCAGGTAGCCCTCGAAGAGAGGACTTCCGGTTGATGCGCTCACGCTCCCTGAGAGCATCGCGGTGATGAGCATCAGTCCCAGGATCGGTCCAATCTTTTTCATTCACTACCACCTCCAAGATTTCTTCCGTAAAAGACCTGCAGCAGTGCAGGGGTTACGAGGTAAGCGGCAAACATGGATGCAAATATTCCAAAGGCAAGCGTGGTTCCGAAGTCGTGTATGGTAGGCAGCTCACCGGCGAGCAAAGCCAGAAAGCCGCCGGCCGTTGTCAGGGCACCGGCCAGTATGCCGGGTCCGACGCTCTCAACCGACGTGACTATTGGCCTGGGGTTGCCCTCGTTCATCTCCTCGAGGAAGCGGTGGGTGAGGTGCATGCCGTAGTCAACGCCCAGGCCCACTATCATTGAGATAACCCCGGCCAGACTCTGGGTGAACGGTATCCCGGCCCATCCCATGAAGCCAACCGTCCAGAGGGCGCCCAAAAACATCGGTGTTATCATCGCCATCGAAACCTTGGGTCTCCTGAAGAGGAGGAGCACTATCAACACGACAAAAGCCGTTCCGTACATCGAGATGCGGTTTATCTCGACCTTCGTGAGCTGGTCGAGTACGTAGTTCAGGTATATGTCTCCCGTGAGGGAAAGCCTCACGCCCGGTGGGAATTCGGTCTTCTGCGCCCTCGCCGTTTCCTCCTCAAAATAGCGCATTATCCTCCTGAAGTCATCCATGCTTGCTCCTCCGAAGTCGCCCTTGAACTTGATAAGGGTCATGGAATAGTCTCTTGAGACCAGGTTTACGCCCTGGCTCTTCTCCAGGGCGCTCTTTATCTTCCCCTCATCGTTGGGGATGTAGCCGTACTCGCGATGCACGATGTCAGCGATGCTCTCCGAGTCAAAGACGCCGTTGTAGTAGGAGTCCGCCTTTATCCCGTTCTCGAAGCGGTATATGGCTCTGACGATGGTTGGATTCCTGACATCGTTCGCCTTAAGGAGGACGTACAGCTCGTCCTGCCCGCCGAAGTCACTCCTGATGTCCGTTAAAGCCTCGATCTCCGGCATACCTTTGGGGATGAACTTCTCAAGCCTGACCTCAGTGGTCACCTGGGTTATGCCGTAGCCGAAGAAGAGGGTTATCAGAAACACCGCCGCTAAAAATGTGATTGGCTTTTTTCTTATGGCCTCCCCGAGGTTGTGAAAAGCTTTTCCCACCACTCCCGAGTGGGAGCGAATCTCCGGTACCACGTAGTGGCCTTTCAGGTGTTTCATTACCTCCTCCTCAAGGATTATGACCGCGGGGGTTATCACGACGGCGTTGAGCGCGGCCAAACTTAAACCGAGGATCAGCGCGGTGGCAAGATGATGGAGCATCGGGAGGCTTGATAGGTACATCGCAGCAAAACCCGCTATGGTTGTAAGCGCCGCACCTAAGAGGGCCTTTCCGGTTTCCGCGACAGCTTCCTCGGCCGCTTCCTCTATGCTTCTTCCCCTTTTTCTCTCCTCGTAATAGCGGTTGGTCACGTGGATTCCGTAGTCTATGCCCATACCTATCATCATCGCCCCGACGGTTGTCGTGGCCAAATCGAGGGGAATGCCCATCAGTCCCATAAAACCGAGCGTCATCGTGACGCCGAAGATGAGGGGAATGAGCGGGATGGCAGCTTTTACCGGGGAGCGATAGAAGTACAGGAGCAGGGCTATGACGAGGATAAACGATATTGCCATGGTCTTGTTGAGGTCCCTCTGGAGGAGTTCCAGTATGCGGTAGGTTATGCCGATGTTTCCCGTCTGGATGACCTCAACGTTCTGGGGGAACTTGACGCTTTCTATGTCCCTCTCTATGCCCTCGTAGACCCTCACGAGGGTCTCCGTTTTCTTCTCCCTGCTTATAGTCACGGCTATTATCGTCGTCGTGTAGTCCCTGCTGACGAGACTGTACCTTTCCTCCGGCGGGAGCGCATCCAGGACGAACTTTGCCTCCTCCTCGTTCTTTGGGAGCCGTCCAAGAACCTGCATGTAGATATCTGCGATGCTCACCGTGTCCGTTACGTACTCCCTCTGCCTGAGCCTCTGCTCGAGCTCGTAAACGGCCTCAATGACCTTTGGGTCGCGGATGTCATAGACTCCTCCAGGCTCTATTGAGTTCACCTTAACGACTATCAGAGTGCTGTCACCACTCTGGAATTCATTCTGCAAAGCAGTATAGTCGGTTATGGCAGGATGGTTCTCGGGCAGCATGGTTCTGAGGTCGCTCTCAAACCGAAGGTTCTGGATGCCGTATACCGAAACAACTAACAGAAACATGGCGATCAGCACAAAGGCCACCCTGTACCTTACGATGATCCTTGAGGCGCTCCTCAGCAGTTTCATGCTTTCTCCCCCAATTTTCGGAAACTTCCGAAAGTTTTAAATATGCGAAACCTTAAAAACCTTTTGTCAGTTGATTGACATACTACGTTTCGGCAATGGTATTAACTGAGGTGTTGGTTATGGGTGTGGACGAGGCCAAGAAGGTAATCATGGATCATTTTGCTGGAGCAGCGAGAAGGTTCGGTTTCAACGAGCTTTACGGTTACATATACGGGGTTCTTTTTCTGGCCAGGGAACCGATGAGCTTGGGCGAGATTGCCGAAGCAACTGGATATTCCCTCTCCCACGTGAGCACCGCCCTCAAGTTCATGGAGCGCATAGGGCTGGTTGTAAGGATCAAGAAGCCCGGAGATAAGAAGGCCTACTACAAGGCCACAAAGCTCCTGAAGGACTGGCGCCAGGCTGCTTACTACGGAAAGATAATGGAGGACATACAGCAGACGAGGGCCAACCTTGAGAGAGCGTTGAAGGAGCTTGAGGGCGAGGAAAGCGAGGAAGCGGAGTCGATACGTGAGAGCATTACGTTCGCGATGAGGAGGAACGCCCTTGCCGAGAGGATTCTGAAGTTCCTGATCGAGCACAGGGACGAGGAGGTTCTTGAGAGACTCATAAACTGTCTTGAATCCACTTGAAAGCGGTAGCTTTAAAACCGGGCCTCGATAATCAAATCGGGTGAAATTATGACGGCGTCACTCTCATCTCTCCTCTGGGCGTTCTGGTACATACTGCCGGCTTACGTCGCCAACGCTTCCCCCGTGCTTCTTGGTGGGGGGAGGCCCATAGATGGCGGCAGACACTGGAGGGACGGGAGAAGGCTTTTCGGCGACGGAAAGACCTGGCGGGGCCTCATCGGTGGAGTTTCCGCCGGAACTCTCGTCGGTGTGATCCAGTACTTCCTCACCCCCGGCTTCTATGGAACTCTTAAAACCGCCCTCATGCTCGCTTTCCTGCTCTCGTTCGGTGCCCTTCTCGGCGACCTCGTGGGGAGCTTCTTCAAGAGGAGGGCAAACCTCCCGCGCGGTGCTCCAGCCATAGGCCTCGACCAGCTGGGCTTCCTTATAAGCGCGCTAGCCCTTGCATACCCCGTCAAAACCCTCGACTCGGGCCAGATAATCTTCCTCCTCGTCGTCTCGCCCTTCGTCCACTGGGGGGCCAACTACTTCGCCTATAGGGTGGGCTGGAAGGGCGTGCCTTGGTAGCATAACCGTCCAGCAACCCTTTTTAACTTCCCCTCCAACTCTTTTTGGTGGTGTGGATGAAGATTAGGGTTCGCTATTTCGCCAGGTTCCGCTCCCTCGTTGGTACTGGTGAGGAGGAGCTTGATGTTCCAAAGGGAATAACGGTCAGGGAGCTGATAGAGTTACTGAAGGAGAGACATCCGGTTCTCAAGACGGAGGTCTTCGCCGAAGATGACGACCTTGCGGACGTCAACGTCTCCCGAAACGGCCGCTATGTGGGGTTTGATGATGTATTGCAGGATGGAGACGTGGTGGCCCTCTTTCCACCGGTGAGTGGTGGTTGACATGCTGAGCGATAGAGAGCTTGAGCGCTACGACAGGCAGATAATGATTTTTGGAGAGGAGGGACAGGAGAAGCTCAAAAGCGCGAAGGTAGCCGTCGTTGGCGTTGGCGGCCTCGGGAGCCCGGTGGCGTATTACCTGGCGGCGGCGGGGATAGGCACCATCCTTCTCGTGGACGAACAAAAGCCTGAGCTGAGCAACCTCAACAGGCAGATACTCCACTGGGAGGAGGACATCGGAAAGAATCCGAAGCCCCTCTCCGCGAAGTGGAAGCTGGAGCGCTTCAATCCTGACGTAGAGGTGGTGACCTTCGTTGGTCGGTTGACGGCGGAGAACATCGATGGGGTTCTTGAGGGCGTGGATGTGATAGTTGACTGCCTCGACAACTTCGAAACGAGGTTCCTGCTAGATGATTACGCCCAAAAGGCCAGAATCCCTCTGGTTCATGGTGCGGTCGAGGGAACCTTCGGCCAGGTTACCACCGTGGTGCCCGGGTTCACGAAAAGCCTGAGGGAAATATTTCCAAATGTGAGGGGAAAGAAGGAAAAGTTTCCAATCCTCGGGGCCACCGCGGGGGTTGTGGGGTCGATTCAGGCGATGGAGGTTATAAAGCTGCTCACCGGAATCGGCGAGCCCCTGCTTAACAAACTTCTCATAGTTGATCTTGCCTTCAACACCTTCGATGTTGTCGAGCTCAGGTAGAGGGCTCCGTGACCTTTCTCTTTTCGTTCACCGACGTTATGGTTACCCTCTCGCTCCACGAGCCGTCCTGGGTTATCGTCATCTTCCCTATCGTCGGGTCGTCTATCGACGTCTTGGTGCTGACTGAGAAGCTTATCCTGCCCCCAACGAGTCTTCCGTTCTCAAAGTACAGCTCCAACAGGCCGTTCTTCACGCTTATTTCGGTGTCTGGGGTTGCGGCGAAGTACATCATGGCCAGCGGGACAACATCCTGGTCGTTCAGGTAGTATCTGAGCACGAGCTTCTCTCCGTTCTCCCTCTCATCCGGGGTCCTCTTGAGGTACTCCCTCGCGAGGTTCACTAGGTTATACACCCATATGAACTCCGCCGTCGCCGGATCGGTGGCCTTTACCCATCCCACAGGGGTCATGATATACGTGACGTTGTTGACCACGATTCTGGACGTGTTCGTGGAGGCGTTGTCCGGAACGCTGATGGTTGTGGTGTTTATCCAGGCGCTCCACGATTCAAAGTCCATATAACCGGTTTCCCTTATCGCGAGCGTCACGTTGTCCCTTTGGGTCAGATTTTCCTGCTTCACGATGACAAGCATGGACACCTCGGCGTTGGCCGTGTAGGTGAACTGCCTTATTCCTGAAACTCCCGCTAGGAGCTCGTCCGTCGTGACTTCCCTCGGGGTCTCCGTCGGCGAGAAGGTCGTTGTGGTTGAGGAGGTTGCCGTCGTGGTAGTGGACGGAGTGTGCCCCGTTTGCTGAGACGTCGCCGGACTAGATGTCGTTGAGCCGTTGCCTCCAAGGCAGCCGGCCATGAGTCCTGTGACTAGGATCAGAATGAGAATGAGGGCATGTTTTTTCATTTCAACCACCCAGGGTTCTTGGAATCGAGTTCACTTAAACCTTTTCGTTAACCCGGCAGCTTTTAATTTGGTTGTGCGTAGTCTTTAGGGGGATGAGGATGAAGGTTAGGATGACCAAGGATGCTTTTGACCTGAACGAGGCGCTTGGATACATCGCCGTCCCTGAGGCAGGCGGCTACGTCTTCTTCTTGGGAAGGGTGAGGAACGAAAGTCGCGGAAGGCGGGTGAGGAGGCTTGTATACGAGGCCTACGAGGAGATGGCAGAAGAAGAGATGGAGAGGATTCGAAGGGAGGCCCTTGAGAAGTTCCCCATCTTGGACATGCTGATATGGCACCGCTACGGTGAGCTTGATGTGGGGGAGGACACGATACTGATAATAGCGAGCGGGAAGCATAGAAAGGAGGCCTTTGAGGCCTGTATCTGGGCCATAGATGAAGTCAAGCGTCGCGTCCCCGTCTGGAAGCGTGAAGTCACCGAGGAAGGAACGTTCTGGATAGAGGGAGACAGGGTGGTGCCCGAGAAATAAGCCTCATGGATTTTCCATTTTTTGCAAACTACTTAAAGTAGTGTGCAAAATCGGAATAGAAAAAGTATATATACAACCCCTGCGTTTCTTCCTATGGTGAGGGCTAATGGAGAAGGTAGTTTACGATGCGTCTCATGCCGTTGATGTGGGAACCGCCCTCAACATAGTTTCCATTGGTAAGCCTCCCTGGAGTCACAAGGCTCACAGCGGAAAGCTTGAGCGCCTCATCGTTCAACTTGGTGCCGGCAGGGGGAGATTCTCTGAAGTGGGGGGGATACCCCGTTCCATAGGCTGCATAGGAAACAACTCTTTCCTACTCCGTCGTGAGCCCCTGAGTCCAGAGCGAGTTAAGGAGCTGATAAGGGAGTTCAAGGAGATCGGTGGAAAAGAGCTGTGGCTCACAAATTACGACAGAGTTGAATACTTGACCAGCGTTGCCTCGTACGCAGCTGAAATAGGCCTTCCTGAGGTTTACGCTGTCGTTAGGCTTGAGGATGTGGATTCAATCGAACCCATTGAGGATGTTCGTTTCATAGCCGAGTTCGAGTACTCGCCCGAGAACCTCCACCGGCTTGAGGCCCACAGCTGGCTCCACGGGGCGCTGGTGATGGTGCAGGGCTCAAGCTTGGATGAGCTTAGGGGCCTCAAGACCACCTTCCCCGGAGAAGTCTACGTTGACGTACTCTTCCCGGGCTCGGCGAGAAGGCTGGACTTCAACGTCATCGAGGTCAAGCGGATACTCAACCCGACCACCGAGAGGTACCACGACTGCCTCGCGGGCACCATGGCGATAACCGCTGAGGGCTACGCCCTTCCATGCCCGCTCCTCAGGAACTACGTTGTTGGGGACATGAGAGAACTGGGAATCAAAAAGGTGCTCAGGAAGAAGAGGCTCAAAGCCTTCTGGAAAATGACGAAGGACGATATCGATGCCTGTAGGAGCTGTCCATTCAAGTACATATGCCACGACTGCAGGGCACTGGAGTATCAGGCTACCGGCGAGATAGACGGACTTGAATACTGCCAGATATTCCTTTAAAATTCTAATATGGAGCGGTAACCGCTTCCGTTCTCTTTTACCATTCTTGAATATTTTGTTGTTCCGTTTCTGTCGTTGAGCTCTTTAAACGTTGGGTCGAAATAGCTAATCAAGATTCTGTCCACGTAGTTGCTGAACTCCAGTATCTTCGTCCCGAGGTCTTCCTTCGATGAGAAAAACCATTCTAGAACGTATCCTTTCCCGGGAAGTACACCAACGCTGATCTCGTACTCCTTGAACCTTTCCAAAACTGTTTCGTCTAGTGTAGTGGTTATTCCCAGGACGCTTCTATCGTGTATGTTGTTCTCCACAATTGGCTCGAATCCGAGTAGAATTCCCGTACTCTCCAGTCGGTTTATCATAAATTTCACAGTGGGGCGACTCTTTCCGAGCTTTCTGGCTATTTTGGTGACGGGTGTTCTAGCATCTGCCTTCAGTATGTCCATGAGCACGGCATAGTCATGGCTTAGGTTCCATTCTCCAAAATTGTCGTCTCCTTTGTATGGGTATGCTCTGACCTCGTAGTACTCGTAGTCGTCGGAGTATTTTGACAGCATCTCGTCTATCCTGTCCTTTTGGTCGTCCGGGATTTGAAGTATCGCCGACAGTCCGTTCTTGAACCCAAAGGCAGGATTAACAAATGCCACGAAGGGATTTTGCGTTATCTTGTAGCCTGTTTCGAGTATCCTATCCGAAGGAACGCTTAAAAACGCCAAATAACTTCTGAGTCCTATTGCTCGAATGTTGTATATAGCACTGACTGTGAGATATTTTCCGTAGTACTTGTCATACAGTCTCTTAAGCCTGTAGTAGTCTATGCCCTCCTCCTCGGCAATTTTTCTGAGGCTGTCGAGGGGATGTTTCTCAAGGATTTCAACGAGGAATTCGAGCTCCTCCATAATCGGTTCGCCCATTTCACCTCACCATAGCGCCGCACGAAAAGGTTATATCATCATTAGATATTAAACCCTTCCGGTGGTGGACATGGTAAAGATAGATGTTGTGGATATCGAGAAGCCCGAGGGCGTCGAGGTGATAATAGGCCAGGGAAACTTCTCTATCTTCACGGTTGACGACCTCGCCAAGACACTTCTGACGACGGTTCCGGGCATAAAGTTCGGCGTGGCAATGAACGAGGCCAAACCACAACTGACACGCTTCACGGGCAACGACGAGGAGCTTGAGAAGCTGGCAGCCAAGAACGCCCTTAAGATTGGTGCCGGCCACGTCTTCGTGATACTTATGAAGAACGCCTTTCCGATAAACGTTCTCAACGCCGTCAAGAACCATCCAGCCGTGGCCATGGTCTACGGCGCCAGCGAGAACCCCTTCCAGGTGATAATAGCTGAAACCGAGCTTGGCAGGAGCGTCCTCGGAGTCGTTGATGGGAAGGCCGCCAACAGGATCGAAGATGAGGAGCTCAAGAGGGAGCGCAGGGAGCTCGTCGAGAGGATAGGCTATAGGATAGACTGAAACCTTTTTATTTCTCCGTTCTACTTCCCCTCGGTGATTCCATGAGGCTGGCTTTTATCACTTCTAACCCCGGAAAGGTTCAGGAGGCGAGGAGGTACTTCGAACCCCTCGGTGTTGAGGTTTATCAGTTCAGGATGGAGTACCCCGAGATACAGGCGGATACGCTTGAGGAGGTTGCACTCTTCGGCGTTGAATGGTTGAGGAGAAAGATTGAGGGGCCCTTCTTCCTCGACGACTCAGGTCTATTCATAGAGGCCTTTGACGGCTTCCCCGGTGTCTACTCTGCCTACGTCTACAGAACTCTGGGAATAGACGGAATACTCAAGCTGATGGAGGGTGTTGAGGACAGAGAGGCCCACTTCATGAGCGTAATAGCTTACTGGGACGGCGAGGCCCACCTCTTCACTGGCAGGGTTGATGGCGAGATAACGCTCTCCCCGAGGGGAAGTGGCGGCTTCGGCTTCGATCCGATATTCAAACCTCTGGGATTTGAGAGAACTTTTGCCGAAATGACAACGGATGAGAAGAACCTCATCTCACACAGGGGACGCGCCCTTAAGGCTTTCGCTGAGTGGCTAAAGGAAAACCTTAAATAAGGCCATCGTTCCAAAGTTAACAGTTATAATTGAATGAATGACGAAGGGGGTTGCGATGGTAGCTTCATTGGATGGCACAGATTTGAGGTTGTTGAGGGAGCTCAAAGAGAACGCCAGGGAGAACATAGCGAGTCTGAGCAAAAAGCTGGGCATTCCAAGGACAACCGTCCACTACCGCATTAAAAAGCTGGTGGAGGAGGGCGTGATAGAGAAGTTTACCGTGAAACCAAACTATAAGAAGCTCAATCTTGGAACCACCGCGTTCATACTTGCCCGATACGAGCCGGATTCCGGCTTAAGCCAGAGGGAAGTGGCTGAGAGGATAGCGGCCCTTGAGGGAGTTTACGAAGTCCACATAATAGCCGGTGAGTGGGACCTCCTCATAAAGGTCCGCGCTCCAAGCTCCGAGGAGGTCGGAAAGATAGTCGTGGACCGGCTCAGAGAGATAAAGGGCGTTGGACAGACGGTTACGATGGTGTCATTCGTGACCGTCAAGGAGGAGCTTTAGCTAGGGCGATGATTGGCGTTCTCCTTTCTGATTTTATGATGATGCGAGGTTTCCTGAGCCCACTATCGTGCCTCCTACATGACGCAGCACTCGTAGATTATCTCAACATCCCTCACGCTCTTTGCCCATTCGATGACTTTTCTGGGAGGGTTCGTCAGCCTGTCGATTCCGGCCAAAACCGCTCCCCTGTCGAAGTCAACGCGCCACCTGCCCAGCGGGCGCATGCAGCCTATGCTCAGCTCACCACCAAACTTCTCCCTGGCGTATTTCACGACCTTCAGGCTCTCCTCAACGCTCGGCTTCGGAACGTTTTCCATCTCCGTTCCCTTTGTCGGGATGAGAACATCTAAAACGAGGACGTCTATGGGGTACTCGACGAGCATGTCTATGGCATTGAACTCCCAGCCGATTCTGCCGAAGTCAAGGCCTATGGTTATGTGGGGGGCCACTTTTACCCCGGCATCGGTGAGCAGGTCGAGGATTCTGAGGTAGTCTTTAACGGTTCTGTCTATCCTGTAAACGCGCCTTATCACGTCGTCATCGCCCACGAAGTCGAGGGAGACCACATCAACATATTTGACCCACTCCAAATCGCTCTCGTCTATGAAACCCACGTGGGCGTTGAGCTTGAGGCTCGTTCTTCGCTTTATCTCCCTGATTTCATGGGCGTACCTGTCGATGGGAACCTTGAGCCTCGAATCCATTCCACCGCTCAGCAGGCAGCCTGTGTAGCCCTCCCTCTCCAGACTGAGGCAATAGTCAACCAGATTCTTTCTGGTGGGCTTTCTCATGCCCTCGAGGTAGTGTCTCCCGCAGTGGGCGCAGTTCAGCGCACAATAGTTGCCCGTGAGCGAGATTGAGGGGAATTTGATGCCCGGGATGTATATCTTTAGCTTCTTCCGTTCTGTCATTTAAATCACCTCGCAGAACAGGGGGTCGTAGGGGGCTTTGCCCCCTCCGGTATTTAAAAGAGGAGGAAGGGTTTGGGAAACGTAGTTTCCCGGCTTATGTGGGGCGAAGCCCCACGTTCGGGGGGAGGGGGTTGGCAAGGACGTGGGGGGTGAAACCCCCCGGTCCTGCGAGGGGAATTTGATGCCTGGAATGTAGATTTTGAGCTTTTTCATTTAACTCACCTCAGAAAGGGGGTTGTAGGGAGCGGGGCTTTTGGACTTTTTTCGTTTCCTCATTCAGTCTCCCTCCCATCTCGCTCGTCCGCCCTCCCGTTTAAAACCCTGACTGGACGTTTCTGTTTCCTCGAAGGTTAGGAGGAACCTTAGATAGAACAGCTTCCCGAGTATCGCGAGAACCGTGAAGGAACCCAGTATAGGGGCCGCTAGAACTGCCAAGATCCAGGTCGCCCCCTCAGCGTTGGCAAGCGCCGGCAGAAACGGGACCGCCGCCATGAGGAACAGCACGATCGAGTTCAGCCTCGACATCCAGAGGCTCATTTTCAGCCCCTCAATTTTCCATAGAACGCTGTTCCTTATCCCTACCGCGAGGTAGTTTATCCCAGCTCCCACGAGCGCCACCACCGACGTTATCACGAACTCCCTTGGGCCAAATGGGAAGATGTTATCTATCACGGCTGAATAGGTGTAGACTGCCGATGCTAGCATGAGAACCCAGGAAAAGGCCCTCAGGAGATACGCCAGGGTGAAGCGCTTCACTGCCCACCTTCCGAGCCTTTCCCCCACGAGCTCGGTCATGCCTACATAGTAGATGACCGTCGAGGCTCCGAGGAAGGCTATCGAGACGTTGTAGGACCTAGAAGCCAGAACCGCCAGGAGAAGAAATAACTCGGCCAGAATGAGGAGCGGTCTGGGCTTTATGAGCTTCTCGAGGTCAAACTCCATCGGCTCCACCAAAATTCCAAAATTAAGGAAAAGGAATCAGAGGAAGGGATTGCGGAACTTCCTGCCGGGGTAGAGTGCTATTCCCTCAAGCTCCTCCTCTATGCGTATGAGCTGGTTGTACTTGGCGTTCCTGTCGCTTCTCGCTGGAGCACCGGTCTTTATCTGGCCGGCGTTGAGGGCCACTGCAAGGTCGGCTATGGTTGAGTCCTCAGTCTCTCCGGAGCGGTGGGAGACGACGACGCCGTAGCCTGCTCTAAAAGCCGTGTATGCGGCATCGATAGCCTCGCTCAGCGTTCCAATCTGGTTCACCTTGAGGAGCAGAGCGTTGGCGGCACCGAGCTCGATGCCCTTCCTTATCCTCTTTGGGTTGGTGACGAAGAGGTCATCGCCGACTATCTGTATCTTGTCCCCGAGCTCCCTGGTTATCATAGCGAAGCCTTCCCAGTCCTCCTCGTGGAACGGGTCCTCAATGGAGACTATCGGGTATGTTGAGACGAGCTCCTTATAGAGCTCGAGGAGTTCGCCCTTGTCGTACTCCTTGCCGCCGACGACGTACTTGTCCTTGTCCGGGTGGAAGAATTCGCTCGAAGCGGGATCCATGGCGAAGGCAATTTCATCACCGGGTTTGTATCCAGCCTCCTCTATGGCCTTTATGAGGAGTTCGAGCGGCTCGTGAGGCTCCTTCAGCGGCGGGGCGAAGCCTCCCTCGTCGCCAACGTTAACGGCGTCTTTGCCGTACTTATCGGCGATGACGCCCTTAAGGACGTGGTAGGTCTCGGAAACCCATCTTATGGCCTCTCTAAAGCTGTCAGCACCGACGGGCATTATCATGAACTCCTGGAAGTCGAGCTCGTTGCCGGCGTGCACTCCACCGTTGATGACGTTGCTCATCGGAACGGGCATGACGTAGGCGTTGGTTCCGCCGATGTACTGGTAAAGGGGCAATCCTAAAGCGTTCGCCGCTGCCTTGGCAACGGCAAGGGAGACACCGAGCATCGCGTTCGCGCCAAGGTTGCTCTTGTTCTCGGTGCCGTCGAGCTCAAGGAGAAGGCTGTCTATGTCCCTCTGCCAGGTGACGTCCATTCCGATGATTTCCGGGGCAATTATCTTGTTGACGTTCTCGACGGCCCTTCTAACGCCTTTCCCATGGTAGCGCTTTCCGCCGTCGCGGAGCTCCAGGGCCTCGTGCGTTCCTGTTGAGGCTCCACTCGGAACGGCCGCTCTTCCCATGCTTATCGGGGTGTAAACCTCAACCTCGACCGTCGGGTTTCCCCTGCTGTCGAGTATCTCCCTGGCGACGACTCCGGTTATCTCAAAGGGGTTCTCCATCTCAATCACCTCGGGTGATATTCCCGGCAGGGCATATAAAGGTTTTAGCTTCGAGCGGAGTTGAAGCGATGGACAGGCGTATATATCCCTGGTGCGTATTTCCTTCGGTGATTGCATGAAGAGGGCTCTGGGTTTCATAGTCCTCCTGATGTTCACAGTGACACCGCTCGTCAGGGCCTGCGTTACACCGGGGGATTTCTACGCCGTCGAGGTCGTTCTCAACAAGCCCGGGATTTCCCAGAAGCTCTGGCTGCTTGAGATAGCACACAACGTTCTCGTTGAAAACGGCACCTTCGTCTTCCGCTCCCACTACGATAGGAGGCTCTACGTTCTGGTCTGGAATACCACCGATGGGCTTCACATCAAAGTTGGAATTCCCGTTGAGTGGAAGACCGAGGACGTCTCGATGGGGTCATTAAACATCTCCCTCCTCGTCACTCCGGATGCCCTCGAAAGGCTCAAGGAGGACGGATGGAGCATCTCAGACAACACGACCTTTGAGAGAGATGGGGTTAAGATAGCCCTCCTACCGGTTAGGGGTGGCGAATGCACCTCAGACGGGGATTGTGCCACCGGTGGCTGCTCCGGTGAGGTCTGTGCTCCCAGAGAGGAGGCGTCAAAGATAGTCACTCCCTGCGTTTACAGGCCCTGGTACGACTGCCTCTCCCTGACGAGCTGCGGCTGCCTCAACGGCCTCTGCACCTGGAAGCCGAACCCGGCCTTTGAGAAGTGCCTGAGGGAGCACGGGGTTGATCCATCCAAGGTGATCCGCGCGGGGTACTTTGAGCTCAGGGTTGAGGGGGTGAACAAGTCCGACGGCGAGATAAACGCAGCTCTAAAGGACTTCCTCGGTGCTTTTGGAGTATCTTGCAACTCACCGCTTACGCTGGTTAAGACTGCCGTAACCCGGCTTTCTCCCGCCATAGACCCCTCTGAAGTTAACGCTTCCGAGGCAATAAAGGCCGAGCTGGAGTGGATGAGGGAGTTTGGAGGAATAGTCAATCTGAGCGAGAGGGATGTGGAGGAAATCTCCACGGTGGCCCGGTGGGGCTTTGCCGGCCACAACTCGCATATCGGCTGGTACGAGACCAAAAACGGAACCTTCTCGTGGGTTCCCTACCACAGGAGCAGGGATCCAAAACTCATCAGATGCACCTCCCAGGTAGTGAGGGAGTACGAGCTTCCCAACGGCACGGCCTACGTCGGGCCGACACTAACTAAGCCCCCTTCGGGAAATCCTACCACCACGTCCGGTTCAACTAGTGGAGAAGTATGCGGGCCAGGTATAGTGATTCTGCTGGCGCTGCTGGCTGCCCTCGCGGGGAGGAGGTGAACTTTTAAACTCCCCCTCCAACTTTTCCCCATGGACTGGAAGAAATTGCTACGCGAGGACGGCTTCGTCGAGGTCGATGGCTTTCGGATAGAGCTCAGCCTGGACAACACGTTCATGGATCTGGACTACATCCCCAGGGTGCTGTTCTACGACCCCCCAACGGGGAGATGGCACGTTCTCAGGAATCCGATTCCGAAGGGGAATAGCCTTGAGGAGAGCTGGGATAACGCCGTTGAGGTTCTTGAACACATAGCCGCTGGGAACGAGAAGCCCATCCTGGGTGATGACGCGGTTGCCGAGAGGTTCGTTGAGTTCCTGAAGCGGCTTGGAGATTCCACACGATGATGTGGTTTCTTCATCTCATGGTAGGCTTTGCCAACAAATCGACGAAGATTCAATGAAACTCTGCAGATTTTCCGATAAATTGCTCATTTTTGAGGAGAAAAAGCCTAAATACCTTCTGGGAAAGTAGTCATTGGTGATGGTTATGGGTGATCACATCGATGTCGCCAAGTATATTGACCATACGAACCTCAAACCCTACGCTACCGCCGATGACATTAAGAAGCTCTGCGATGAGGCGATAGAGTACGGCTTTTACGCCGTCTGCGTCAACCCCTACCGGGTTAAGCTGGCCAGGGACTATCTCCGCGAGAAGGGCGCCGACGTCAAGGTCGCGAGCGTCATAGGCTTCCCGCTCGGAGCTACCCCAACTGAGGTCAAGGTCTTCGAGGCAATGAAAGCGCTTGAGGACGGGGCCGACGAGCTGGACATGGTCATAAACATCGGCGCCCTCAAGGACGGGGACTACGGGTACGTGAAAAACGACATAGCCGAGGTCGTTAAGGTCGCCCACGAGAGGGGTGCGAAGGTCAAGGTCATCATCGAGACGTGCTACCTCACCGAGGAGGAGAAGGTCAAGGCCTGTGAGCTGGCAAAGGAAGCCGGGGCTGACTTCGTTAAGACCTCCACCGGCTTTGGAACCGGCGGTGCCACCGTTGAGGACGTAAGGCTCATGAGAGGAGTCGTCGGCCCGGAGATGGGGGTCAAGGCCGCGGGGGGCATCAGAACCTACGAGCAGGCACTGGCGATGATAGAGGCGGGAGCAACGAGGATTGGAACTTCGAGTGGAGTGAAGATTGTGGAGGGGGCTAAGAATGCAGGGAGTTGATGAGATCAGGGACATACTAGGCAGGGCCATCGAGGAGCTACACGGGGAAGGGCTCGAACCCGACATACTCCTAGTCGGACCCGGCTTCCTAGAGTACGCTGCTGGAATGCTCAGGGACTGCAGGCTGAGAATATACAAGATAGAGGAGCTCGGCTACGACGCGGTCGTTGCCGACTCAAAGTATCTGGGACAGATGAAGAGGGCCTCTCGGAGAATCTCCGTCGAGCCTCTGCTCAAAGAGAGTGAAATGTGGGAAGAATTGAAGAAGCTGGAAGTCTAAATTAAATCCGCGACCTCCGGATACCTCTTCTTTATTATCGTTGCCAGACCTGTGCCCACGAGTATTCCCGTGACGGCTTGGAGCATGTTTCCTGGCACCTCGGTGAGTGCCGCGGGGACTCCGAACATGTACGCCTCGAAGAGGAAGTAGCCGGAGACCATTATGATTCCACCGACGATGCCCGCTATGACCATCGTCGAGACGTTATCGCTCCTTCTGGCAATATACCCAATTGCAAGACCTTCAAGGCCTTTAACCACCAGCGTTATCGGGGCCCACCCTGCATAGCCGCCCATGATGTCACCGAGGGCCGAGCCGACGCCTCCGGCGAAGACGCCGATTACCGGGCCAAAGGTCATTGCCGAGAACATGACCATTGTGTCTCCGAAGTTGATGTAGCCCCCCGTGGCGGGGGTTGGAACCTTTACTAGGTTCGTTGCTATTGCCACGACCGCCGCTAGGATGGCGGAAAGGGCTATCGTTGCCGGTGCCTGGTACTCCCTTCTCTTTGCCCAGACGTACGCGAGGAAAATGACCACAGCGCCCCCGAGCACGTAGTGGCCGTAGGGTTCCAGGATTTTGGTCAGGTCCATCGCCATCACCACCGTGAGGTTTTTCAAGTTATAACTTTAAAAACTTGTTGCCGCGGTAGTAACCGTTTACAAACTGGATAAAACCGATGGGAGGGTAAAGGGATAAAAAAGAGGCTCAGCCGAGAGCGGCTTTGAGGCTCTCCTCGAATATCTCCATCGCGACGTCTATCTCTTCCTTGCTTATGGTCAGCGGCGGTATGAACCTTATGCTGTTGTCGCCACAGCCGAGGAGGATAAGCCCGCGCTTGACGGCCTCTTTGACGATGGCATCGCGGAGCTTGGGGTTCTTCTCCTTGGTGTCCTTGCTCTTGACTATCTCGACGGCCTGAGCCAATCCGAGACCTCTGGCATCTCCGATGACCTCGTACTTCTCCTCAAGCTCCTTGAGGTACTTGTGGAGGTAGTTGCCGACCTCCTGGACGTGCGGGAGGAGCTCCTTGACTATCTCGACGACCTCTATTCCCGCCGCTATGGCAACCGGGTTGCCGCCGAAGGTCGAGGCGTGCCTGCCCGGCTTGTCGAAGGCAATATCAGCTCTGTGGACGACACCGGCGAGCGGAATGCCACCGCCAATGGCCTTGCCGAACTGTATGGTGTCAGGTGCAACGTCAAAGTGCTCGATGGCCCAGAACTTTCCGGTCCTTCCAACGCCCATCTGAACCTCGTCGTCTGCCAAAAGTATGCCGTAGCTGTCGGCGAGCTTCTTGAGTTCCTTGAAGAAGTTCTTCGGCGGAACGACATAGCCGCCTTCGCCCTGTATCGGCTCGAAGACTATGGCTCCGACCTCGTGGGGCGGGACGTGTCTAAACACATACTCCTCGATGAACTCGATAACGCGGTTGACGAGCTCGTCCGGCTCGGCGTAACCGTCTATGTGCCAGGGGTTCCTGTAGGGGTTCGGATAGGGTATGTGCTCGACTCCGGGCATGGTTGGGAAGAACCTGTCCTGCTGAACCCATTTACTGGCGGTAAGGCTGAGAACGGCCTGGCTCCTGCCGTGGAATGCATGATAGAAGGCGATGAACCTTTTCCTTCCGGTGCCGTACTTGACGAGCTTCATCATGGCCTCGTTGGCCTCTGCACCGCTGTTCTGGTAGACAACCTTCTTCGGGAAGTCTCCGGGTGAAAGCTCTGCGAGCTTCTGGGCGAGTATGACAGCGTTCTCGTAGAAGAAGTCGTTCAGAGCGAAGTGGGTGAACTTCTCGGCCTGCCTCTTAACGGCCTCAACGACCCTTGGGTGGGCGTGTCCGACGTTGAGAACACCGACACCGCTTCCGAAGTCGTAGAAGGTGTTTCCATCGACATCGTAAACGAGGATTCCATCTCCGTGGTCAATGACTATCGGGAGGGTCTCCGGGTCCTGTGTGGTAACTGCGAGGGCTTCAAAGTTCTTCTCAATGACCTCCTTGGCCTTGGGTCCGGGGAGTTCTTTAACGTTCGGTCTAACCACCATGTGCATCACCGAAGGGTGATGGGGGTTATCCTATATAAGCCTGTGTTCATCAATGAACATCTTTGACCGAAGAATTTTCGATAAACACCTGGGAGAAATGAGTTTATAAAACGTCATCACTCATAAGGGCACAAAGCTAATAAACTTCAAGTGGTTTTTGTTTTCGGTGGTTGGATAGTGAGATCTCGCAGGAGAAAAGGGAGAAGGGTAAAATCGGGAAAGCAATCTTGACCAGTTCGGTGATAGCCATGGTGATGATAACCACTCTGAACGTTCTCACGGGTAGGGAAGACCTGATAAACGCCTTAGAAATAGCAATCAAGGTCGTTCCTTTTGTTGTACTGTGGACTTTTCTCCTGATATCTTTCTTTGATAAGAACTTTCTGTTTGATGAAGACAGGGAGTATCAAGACGATATCATTGCCCTTTGGGAGGCCGAGTGATATTGAGGAGTCCACTTAAAGGTGGGGAGATATGAGGAGGTGCTTTCTTCTCGTTGCCGTGATTCTCCTAACGTCCGCGGTGGTTCAAGGGTCCTTTTCTCTGAGTGATGTAGTGCTAATTACCCTCCTCGCATATCTCTGTGGCATCTTCGATAGCACCTCAGGAGAGTGTGTTAAGGAGCCCTATATCATCGGAGACTCCAGTGAAATCGTGTACCTGACGAAAAGGGAGCTTAAAGAGCGGTTAAAAAAGAAGAGAACCTCACTCCACGACCTTTGAGTTCCACTCCTCGAGGAGCTCCTTGGCGGAGTTTGCGGCAATAGCTCCCTGACCTACAGCAACGGCAATCTGCTTGAAGACGTTGGTTATATCGCCAGCTGCAAAGATGCCCTTCACCTTGGTGCGCATGTACATGTCCACCGGGATGTAGCCGTACTCGTCGGTTATGCCGAGGTGCTTGACGAAGTCCGTCTTCGGCTCGTAGCCGATGAATATGAAGACGCCGTCAACGGGCATCTCGGTCTCCTCACCGGTCACGCGGTTCCTGAGCTTTACGGCCTCGACCTTGTCCTTGCCGATTATTTCGGTCACGACGGTGTTGAGTATCGCCGGAATGCCGCTTTCCCTAAAGCGGTCCTGGAGTATCTTGTCGGCCCTGAACTGGTCGCGCCTGTGGACGAGGGTAACATCTACTTCTATGCTCTTCAGGTAGAGTGCCTCCTGAAGTGCCGTGTTGCCTCCACCAACGACTATGACCTTCTTGCCCTTGAAGAGCGGGCCGTCGCAGGTCGCGCAGTAGGAAACGCCCCTTCCGGTCAGTTCTTCCTCGCCCGGAACGTGGAGCTTTCTCGGCGCGGCGCCGACGGCTATGATTATGGTCTTTGCCTTGTAGGCCTTTCCGTTCTTTGTTTTAACCGCGAACTTGCACGGGCCCTCGTAGTAGGCGCACTCGGTTGGGTCAATTCTCTCGACCTCGTCGAAGATAACGTCAATGCCGAGGTTCTTGACCTGCTCGTGCATTCTGTTGGTAAGCTCTGAACCGCTTATCTTGATGAACCCGGGGTAGTTCTCTATAAGGTCAGTCAGTGCCATGTTTCCGCCCAGGTCTTTGCTGATGATCAGCGTTTCAAGTCCGAAGCGCGCCGCGTATATCGCCGCGGTGAATCCTGCCGGACCTGCACCGATGATGAGCACGTCCCAGGTCTTGTTTTCGTATTCGCCTCCGCGTGAGAATCCTCCCAGACTGAACATCTCTCCCACCTCCGGGCTTTTCTAACGTGAGCTATTTAAAAGCGTTGTTGCCCAGTGGTGGGTATTCATACCACGACGTTAATTTCCAGACTGCCCTCGGGGAACCCTTCCACGGGTTCTATCAGGAGTTCCGTCCCCGCGTGTTCGCCCTGCTTCAGTGGGACGTCCATCGTGAGCAGAACCTTGTATTTCCCGTGTCCCTCCAGAACCTGCCTTCCATGCAACCACCGGGATAAATACGAAGACTGGAAATAAAAGAGTTTCTCTACAGCAGTGATAGCTCCCCGTCGAGGAGCAGGTGAAGGGTATAGCCGCAGAAGGCCGCGAAACCGACGAAGAGGGCCTCCCCCGTACTCATTCCGAGACCGAACTCAACGAGAGCGTAGCCCAGGAGGCCGTACACTGCCGCAAAGAGTAGTGAGTGGACTATTCCCCTGTGTCTTGGCATAATCCATGTGAAGGCGAACCAGGCCACGAGAGCGGTCAGCGCCCCGATTCCCCAAGCCGCTGTGATATTGAGCCAGGATTCGCCGAGGTGCACGGAGTCAACGCTCTGAATGAATACCGCGCTCCCGACAGCCACCGCCACTATCGGCTTCGTCCCGCGGTGTATCAGTGCGTTGGGATGATCCATGTCCGGCAGATCGCTGCCAAGGACGTAGAGAGCGTAGCCTATGACCATCGCCGCCGTACTGAGGACAAAGGGGATTCCCACGTAGTCCCGGATTATGAACGCGATAAACACGGTGAGCGGATAGGTAACTATGCCGCTCAGGAGGTGAACGTCGTAGTTTGGCATGGACTATCACTCTTCGCCTTCTTCGGCCTCTTCGCTCTCCTCCAGGAACTTCCTCACATACTCGGGGACCTTGTAGTTGCCCTTGGGGTCTCCGACCAGGAAGCCGAGGCGAATCAGCTCGTTGAGCTGGTCGTAGACCTGTATTCCGGGCCTCTTGACGACCTTGGCTATCTGGATGTAGCTCACCGGTCCGCCGTTGAACTCGTAAACGATGGCTTCAACTAAGTCCTTGTACTCCTTTGGAATCCTTGTGAGATACTCCTCAAGGCTCTTCGGCTCCTCTAGTATGGTGGTCACCACGTAGTCGTCTATCGGGTCGAACTTGTGCTTCGCGGCTTCGCTCAGAAC
The DNA here is from genome assembly GCF_012027305.1 of Thermococcus sp. MAR1. Lineage (NCBI taxonomy): Archaea > Methanobacteriati > Methanobacteriota > Thermococci > Thermococcales > Thermococcaceae > Thermococcus > Thermococcus sp. MAR1. Next base: position 44,095 of record NZ_SNUF01000002.1, on the reverse strand, counting down.
GTAGTGGAGCAGGCGGAGAATCTGCCTGGGATTGCCCTTTCCGAGCTCGTGGATGAGTTTAACAGCCTCCTCTGTGAATGGGTAGAGCGGGTCGTCGGTGTCCTTTATCCTGACCCGGTTGAGTCTCTTCTTGACGAGCTCGTAGGCTTCGTCTATGCTCATCGGTCTGAGCTTGAACTCGTAGTGCAGGCGCATGAAGAACGCCGGGAATATCTTCGTGTACTCATCGTAAGCCTCGGGAACGCAGGCGAATGCAACGATACAGCCCTGGGGCATGTTGCTGATGAAGTGCCTGAGCATCTCGAAAAACTGTATCTTCTCCCTCTCGCTCGCGGTCTGCATGTTCTCAAGCTCGTCCAGGAGAAGGGCGCAGTATGGATACTTGCCCATCTGCTCGGTCAGAAGCTCGGCTATGTCCCTGCTCTTGTACTCGTCCCTGCTGCTCAACATCTTCTCGAGCCTGTCTATGAACCCGAGCTTCCTTGAGAGGTTTTCCAGGAAGATGTTCGTCCTGCTCTTCGGCGGCTTGAGGGCGTAGAAGATGTCGCGCGTGAGCTTGAGGATGTCGTTGGTGTCAACTTTGACGTATATCGCCTTTCCCCGGTTCTCCTCTATGGCCTTGGCTATTGTCTTGAGCCTCTGGGTCTTGCCCATTCCGAGGGGGCCTACGATGCTCATGGCTATCGAGCTTTTATTGCCGATCACCTCGGAGATTATCATCTGAAGGCGCATGTCTATCTCCTGATAGACGTGAATGCTCTCGACGTCGCTTATTCCCTCGCTTGCAAGCTGTTCAAAGGGGTTCCGAGAAAGACCGTAAACTTCGTATGACTGATAGGGATAAAGCTTAAGGCCACCGGCTTCCATTTTAACTCACCGCATAGTTTAGGAACGCGAAATATAAAAACCTGTCCATCGGTGAGCGGAGATGACGATTCTTCTCGTCACGACCCCACAGGGACGCGAGGGTGATGGGATACTTGAACTGGAATGGGCGCTGGGGAAGGTCCGGGTCCGGGGAACGGACTGGAAGGGGGTCCTCCTAGCTGAGACGCCTCTGTCGAAGGGCGAAGCTCTAGAACGGCTGAGAGACTTTGAGACCCAGGCTATACAGAGGGTTGTTCCCCTCGACATCATCGTTCCAGCAAAGAGGGAGGAGATTGAAGGGGCCGTCCTCCAGCTGGCGGGGAAAATAGACGGAACCTTCGCCGTTCGGGCAAAGGTCAGGGGAAACAAAAAGCTTTCCCAGAGGGAGCTTGAGATCGGCCTTGGTTCCCTGGTGGTCGAGCGCTTCGGCCTGAAAGTCAACCTGAGTGACCCGGATTACACCCTCGTGGTTGAGGTCTTTGGAAAGAAAGCCGGGATCGGGCTTGTGCGGAGGGGTGAGTTCCTTCGCTTTGAGGTGGTGGATTGAAAAGCTTAATTAGGTTCAACGCCTAGTGAGTTGGGGGTCAAAAATGTTCGAGGTTGAGGAGATTATCGAGAGGTTGCAGAACCTCACCTATGAGAAAGCTTTAGCCTATTGGATAAAGAGCGAGGAGGAGGAAGCGAAGTTCTACGGAGAGCTTGCTGAGAGGGCCAGGAATCTTGGACTTCCCCAGAGTCTTACCGAGACATTTCTCAAGCTGAGCAGAGACTCAAAAAGACACGCCGAAGAACTCACAAAGGAGTTTAGAAAATCCTTCGGGAAGGAGCCATCAACTGGAATACCTCCCCTTGAGGTGGTTCCAGTCCTAGATAAGTTCGAGAGGGCGGATCAGGTCAGAGAGGTTCTTGAAGCGGCCATGGAGAGCGAGCTCATAGCTATGAACGCCTACAAAATGCTTGCAGGGAAGGTAAGTGAGGAAAGGCTCAGGGAACTTTACCTCAAGCTCGCGGACGTCGAGAAGAGCCATTATGAGGCTTTAAAGAGGGAATACGAAAGGTTGGGTGGTTGACGTGGTAGTCGAGATTCTGAACGAAATTAGGAAGCTCAACGAGCGCGAACTGCTCAGTTACTGGATTAGGGGAGAATACGAGGAGGCCGAAGCCTACCTCAGGCTCGCTGAAAGAGCGAAAGAGCTTGGTCTTCCAAAGGAGGTCTATGAGACCTTTGAAAGGCTTGGCAAGGAGTCAAAGGAGCACGGCGACGAACTTTACGGGATCTACAGAGAAAAATATGGTGAGAATCCAGTCGAGATTGATATCCCGAGTCTCGAAGCTACCCACGTCTTGGGCAAGTTCTGGAAGGTCGGGGATTTTGAGGACGTTTTACAGAACGCTATGGAAGCCGAGAAGCTCGCGGAGACAATTTACAGAAAGCTAGCGGAGGAGTGCCATAGAGAAGAGCTGAGGAGAATCTACCTCCGCTTGGCTGACATAGAGAGGGGTCATTATGAGGCTCTGAGGAAGCTTATGGGCCACAAAACTTGAGTTGAGATGTTTCCATAAGTTTCGTCCGGTCTCTTACTTCCTCTGGAACCTTTTAGGTAATGAATCGGAAGCGGATATGGGCAATCTGAAACTCGGGTCTTTAAGGGCGTTGTTAATATGTCCTTCGGCTAGAAAAAGATATGAAAACCCGAAATCCGATTCAAAAACATTTCTTCTTTTGATAAATCCTTTGCCGGCGGTTCTTTTCTCCTAAACTCCTTCCATAGACGGTTGTGCCAAAGCCCGTATAAAACCTCCCGAGTATGGTTTACTGGGTGAGTGAGATGGTCGATCTCGAAGGATTGTCTTTCCTTGAGGAGCTTCCGCTGAAGGAGCTTCTCGCCCACTGGATATCCCTAGAGGGTGATAAGGCCCTGCTTTACGAGAAGCTGGCCGAGAAGGCCAGGGGCATGGAGATTGATGGGGCCGTCTGGGATATGTTCAAACTCCTCGGCCAGGAAGCTAGGAGACATGAGAAGAAGCTGAGGGCCCTTTACACGAGGAAGTTCGGGGCGGAGATTCCTGCAGTCAACGGCCCATCGTTGGAGGGGCTCTCCGATATAAGGGAGCTCGAGAGTGAGAACGACGTTTTTGCCGTTCTTAAGTGCGCCCTTGAGCTGGAGGAGGTTGCAGAGAGGGTTTACTCGATTCTAGCCGAGAAGGCCGATGAGGAAACCCTGAGGGCGGTCTTTTCTTACCTCGGCTCCACTGAGAGGCTCCACGAGAGGGCCGTTGAATCCCTCATCAGGGATTACGACTACAGAAGCGGGGTGGGAAAAAAGGGGATGGAGGCTTAGCTCACGCTAGCCTTCTGACTCCACTGCCTCCTTCACCTCTTTTTTGAAGGGCTCCTTTGCCTCGGGAGGCTCCTCTATCAGGTTGTCGCTGTACTTGTCGTAGTCCGCTAGCAGGAACTCCTCGCTCATCCTGAGCGCCTTGACGGCCTTATCCTCGCCGGGGAACTTCTTGCCCGGACAGACATCGACGCAGAGGGCGCAGAACATGCAGCGCGAGACGTAGTGCCTTATCTTCTTGAGCTCCGGTACCCACTCCATGGCATCCGCCGGGCAGACCATTATGCACAGCCTGCAGCCTATGCATCTCTCAGGGTCATAGATGAGCTTACCCCTGAACCCTTCGGGAACCGGAACGGGTGGGTTTATCTGAACCTCTCCCTTCTGCACCTTCTCTATTAGGGCAGTGACGTTAGCGGGAGCATGCTTGACGGGGAAGGGATTTGTGGCTGGCTTTTTGACGAGCTGCTTTAGCAGGACGAACATCATCTTGTTTACCATGCTTCACACCCCCAGCCATACCAGCGCGAGTCCGACGAGCGCTATGATGTTGACGTAGACCCAGAACACTCTGGATGCCTGCTCTATCCTGAACCTGGCGAAGGACGTCCTGACCAGCGTTATGGCGAGCAGGTATATCGCCAGCACCTTGAAGAGGAACCACAGCGCCTCGACGGCGTAGTATGCTGTTCCAGTGAGGCTCAGGTTCAGCATGCTCGTCAGCGTGAACGGGAAGAACAGCACCACCTCCAGCGCCGCCATGGCGAAGCCCCTGACGGCATCGGAGAGGTAGAACAGAGCAAGGTTCCTCCCGCTGTACTCGGCGAGCATACCCTCACATATCTCCGTCTCAGCCTCTGCGATGTCAAAGGGCAGTTTGGCCAGCTCGGCCGGCGTGACGACTAGCAGAGCTATGAAGAGCAGCAGCACGCCCATGGCGGCGAGCGGACCCGCGACGCCCCACACCGGTGTGCTGGCTATGGTCGTCAGCGAGAAGCTCCGGTAGAGCACGGCGAAGCCGACTATGACCGTCGCCAGCGGCATCTCGTAGCTCATCATGAGCACCATTTCCCTCTGCGCACCCACCGATGAGAACGGACTTCCTGAGGCGAAGCCGCCTATGGCCATTGCCAGCGACTGTAGGGTTAGCAGGTAGAGGATGACGATTAAGTCTCCGTAGCCCTCGAGCGGGGCCTTGAGCACTCCGAAGGGTATGTAGAGGAGCAGGGTCATCGAGGCCGCGAAGGAAACTATCGGCATGGCGTTGAATATCCATGCCACCGCGTTCTCGGGAACGACGGTTTCCTTCAGGAGCAGCTTGCCAACGTCCCAGAAGGGCTGTCTTATGGGGGGGCCTATTCTTGAGGTCAGCCTCGCCGAGAAGCACCTGTCTATACCCTTGTAGACCAGCCCGAGGAAGACCCCCAGCACGGGGAAGGTGAACGCGTAAATGAGGGTCTCGGGGGTCATGCCCTCACCCCCAGCTCTTCCCTGAGCTTCCTTGTTTTCTCAACCGCCTTCAGGTGCAGGGTTGCGGGGTCGATCAGCCTGCCGCTCTCGTCCCTTACCACCGCGACCCTGTCGTTGCAGCACATGCACGGGTCGATGTAGGCGACGACTATAGGTATGTCCGCCACCTCAGCGCCGAGGAGGAGCGGAGCCCAGGTGTTGATGTTGTTGTAGCTCGGCGCTATTACCTTCCAGACGACCGGTCCGTCGCGCTTGTTGCCGTATTTGAAGTAATGGATGACCTCACCGCGAGGTGCCTCGTGCATTCCTATCGCTTCCCCTTCGCTCCGCCGTATCTTGGCCAGAAGCGCCACGTAGTTCGGAATGGCCATTATCTTGCCCTCTGGCATCTCCTCGAGGCAGAACTCGATTATGTCGAGGCTCTGCTCTATCTCGTAGAGCCTCACCATGGTTATATCGTAGGCATCTCCCCTGGCCTCGCCCACTATGTCCTGGGGAACCACTGCCCTGACCCCGATGTCAGCGTAGGCGTCGTACGGGTTGTCCTGCCTGACGTCCATCCTCAAGCCAGCGGCCCTGGCAACGGGCCCGCATACGTTAAGCTTCTTTGCCATATCCCTGGAGAGCTGTGCCACTCCCCTGGTTCTTGCCTTGTAGACAGGGTCTGCCAGGAAGACGTCTTTCATCTCCTCCGTGAATATCCTGTAGTAGTTTATCATGTCCTTGAGGGCCTTGACGTGGCTCTCCTTGATATCCCTCCTGACGCCGCCTATCATGAACACGGAGTAGTTTATCCTGTTCCCGGTGAGAAGCTCAAGTATGTCGAGGACCTTTTCCCTGCCCTTCCACGTCCAGAACAGGAGGGAGTCGAAGCCCATCTCGTGGGCAACCACACCGAGCCAGAGTATGTGACTGTGAATCCTCTCCAGCTCGGCTATTATCGTCCTTATGTACTGGGCCCTTGGAGGAGCCTCTATTCCCAGGGCCTTCTCGCTTCCTATGACGAAGGCATAGGGGTGCGATATCGAGCAGATTCCGCATATCCTCTCCGAGAGGTAGAGCGTCTGTATCGCGTTCCTCTTCATGCCCATGTACTCTATTCCCCTGTGGGCGAAGCCCCTCTTGACGTCGACCTCGACTATCCTCTCGCCCTCGACCTTAGCCTCAACCCTTATAGGCTCCTTCAGTGCGGGATGAATGGGCCCGACGGGGACGTAGTACTGGGTTTTCGCCATCACTCCTCACCCCTCATCTTCCTTATTTCGTTCACGCTCCTGTGGGTGTGCTTCACCATGTCCTCGACGCCGTGCTCGTCCTTCCTCCAGGGGTACTTGCCCTCGGGCCAGTCGTCCGGCAGGAAGAGGTGCCTCTTGTTCTTCAGTCCCTCGAACTCAACGCCCAGCATCTCCCTGATTTCCCTCTCGTTTGTCTCCGCCCCGGGCATCAGGTCGGTTATCGTCGGCAGGACTAGGTTATCCTTTGGAAGGTTGAAGCGCATGGTGACGCTGAGCTCTCCCCAGGGAATGGCCCAGAACAGGCCGAAGGAGTAGACCATCCTCAGAGAGTCGCCCCCATCGTCCTCTCCTGTTATGAAGTGCAGGTGCGGGTAGTCAAGCTCGAACATGACTTCGACGGCCTTTCTGAAGGCCTCCGGGTCTATCTCTATCCAGAGTTCCCTGTACGTTCTCTTCCTCCTGACGCCCATGGTGTACTCCCTGACCTCGTGGGAGAGTATGGCCTCCCCGAGCGCCTCCTGGAGCCTCTTGAGGACCTCTTCCGCGCTCATTGGTTCCCTCATTCTTTCTTCCCCTCCAGCTCCTTTTCCAGTTTCTCTATCTTGAGCCAAGCCTTCACAACGCCGTCTATTATTGCCTCCGGCCTCGGGGGGCAGCCGGGGACGTAGACGTCCACAGGGATTACCTCGTCTATCGGGCCGGCTATGTTGTAGGAGTCGTAGAACACTCCGCCAGTGGTTCCGCAGTTCCCGATGACCACGACGGCTTTTGGGTCGGGCATCTGCTCGTATATGCGCCTCAGCTTGTCGGCGAAGTCCCTTGGAATGGCCCCGGTTACGAGGAGGACATCAGCGTGCCTTGGACTTCCGACGAGTTTGATTCCAAAGCGCTCGGCGTCGTAGCGCGGTGTTAACGCGGCTATAATCTCGATATCGCAGGCGTTACAGCTCCCTCCGGAGGCATGGAAAACCCAGAGGGAGCGTTTAAAGTTGGTCAGCTTCCCCATTCACACACCCCCCACGAGGACGAACAAGATTACTGCACCGAGTCCGAGGTACCAGAGTATGTAGTCCCTGACGTCTCCTGTGTGCATTCTCATGAGGACGCTGTAGTAGCCCTTGAGCGCCTCGATGAAGCCCCAGTATATGTCGCCGGCCCTTACGCGGATTTCTTCCACGTCCTCAACCTCGTTGCCGCTCAGGAAGGGCTTCACTTGGTCAGTGTTGGGCTTGTAGCTTCTGTTTCCGCGCGAATAAATGAGGTAACCGATGACCGCGAAGACAACCAGGAACGCCAGCCAGACTATCGGGTTCCAGAAGCCCGACGGCGAGTTCAGCGTAAGGCTCTCAATCCAGGTCATGGCAGACCACCCCACGTCTGGTAGCTGCTCAGCTTCAGCAGCGCGTCAACTGCCGGGTACACCAGCTTGTCCAGCACCACGTTCGGGAACAGACCGAAGAGGATACACAGCGCCGCTAGGATTAGCATCGCCACTACCATGCTCCTCGGAACCTCTCGTACCTCTTCGTACTTCTTGACCGGCGGTCCGAGGAAGGCCGAGGCAAAGACCTTGACGAAGGACGCTAATGTCAGGACGCTCGTGACCATCGCGAACACCGCGAAGATCGGGCTGAGCTGGTAGGACGTCTCGTAGATGAGGAACTTGCTTGCAAAGCCGTTGAAGGGCGGTATTCCCGATATTGCCGCGGCACCGACTATGAAGGCTATCGTGGTGTACGGCATCTTTCTGGCTAAGCCTCCCATCTCGTTGAGGTTCCTCGTCCCGGTGACGTAGAAGAGCGCCCCAGCGGTCATGAGGAGGAGGCTCTTGTAGATGATGTGGTTGATTATGTGGAATATTCCACCTGCCATCGCGTCCCTTCCGAAGGCGGCGAGCTTTGCCGGGTCGTTGAGAACTGCCAGGCCAACGCCGACTCCGAGGAGCATGTAGCCTGTCTGTGAAATCGCGTGGTAGCTCATGAGCCTCTTGACGTCCTTCTGGACGAGCGCCATGGTGACGCCTATGAACATCGTGAGGACTCCGAGGATGCTCATTATCCACCCGAGGCTGCTCATGTTCATGGTCACCTTACCGAAGAGGCTGAAGCTCACCCTGAAGAGGGCGTAGAGGCTCGCGTAGGTCGCCACCAGGAGAGTGGGGTTGATTCCGGAGGGGACCTCGGTGTAGGCATCGGGGACCCAGTGGTGGGTCGGCACGGAACCGCACTTCATCGCGAAGGACGCGAAGAGTATTCCGAGGGCTATCATGTCGACGGTGTTGAAGCTTATCTGAGTGCTCAGGTAGGCCATGTTGAGGTTTCCGTACTGACCGTAGAGCAGGCCTATTGAGAACAGCACCATCAGTGAAGCGACCGCGCTGACTATGAGGTACTTGATTCCGGCCTCGCTCGCCTCCCCCCTGTAGTTCCTGAAGCCTACCAGCGCCGAACCGGCTATTCCGGCTATCTCAAGGAACACGAATAGGTTGAACAGGTCTCCCGTCAGGACCATGCCGAGGATTCCAACCTCAAGCAGGAGGAGCAGCGCGTAGTACTTCTCAAGGCCGGTCTCATTCCTCACGTGGCTGTAGGAGTAGAGCGCTCCGATGAAGCTCATGAGCGTTGCCGAGAGCGCCATGAAAGCCCCTATCGCGTCGACCTCGAAGATTATCCTCACCGGAACCCTGTAGCCGGAAGGCAGGACGAGGGTTGGCCTGTCCGCCCCGAAGACGTACACCATCATGCCCTGAGCGAGCACTTCTTTGACGAGTAGCAGTCCGATACCTAGCGTAACGGTGGTGATGATTATTGCCCAGACGGCTGGAGCACTTCCCTTCTTCTTCAGCAGAGGCGCTATAAACGCCCCGAATAGGGGCACGGCTATCATGAGTGCCGGCAGGTGCTCGATCATCCTTTCAGCCTCCTGACCTTTGTAACGTCAAGGGTTCCGTAGTGCTCGTAGATGTTGACGGCGAAGGCGAGCATGAGGGCCGATACGGCGACACCTATGACTATGCTCGTCAGAGTGAGTGCCTGGGGCGTCGGCAGAACCATGTTGTTAACGGCTTCCTTCGGTGCCATGGTGTATATCGGGGCGTAGGCGCCTTTGACGTATCCGAGGGCTATCAGAAACAGGTTGACTGCCCCCTCAAGGATTTCAATGCCTATGACGACCTTGATGAGGTTCCTTTTGAAGCCTATCGTGTAGAACCCCACCGCCAGCAGGAGCGCCACGACTATGAACGGGAAGTTGACTAGAATTACGTTATTCATCCTTCCTCACCCCCAGGAGGAGGTAGAACACCAGGATTATGCTCGTTAATCCGGCCAGAACCTTCGTTCCGACGAATATGTTCATGTACGGCAGCGTTCCGCCCGTGTTCAGATAGCCTGGGTTTATCCCTATCGGGGTCGGGTCTCCGAAGAGCGGGAACCCGCTGTTGGCTATGACGTTCCTGAAGAACGTGTACCCCATGAAGCCGAGTGTCGCCATTCCCAGAAAGCCAAGAGCGCCTACGCTCTCAAAGGCGCTGAGCGGAACCTTTCTGAACCTCTTAGCTATGACGTCCTTTTCGCACGCCACTAAAAGGAGCGCAAGCCCACTGGCGAAGACGGCTCCCCCCTGAAAGCCTCCCCCAGGAGTTAGGTGTCCGTGGAGGATGATGTATGCTCCAAACGTCAGTATGAGCGCCGTCAGGTACCTGGTGGTCGTCTTGATGATGAGTGTCGTCATGCTTTCACCTCCCTCTTTCTGAGGGCCATCAACACGCCGGCAACCGCGGTGAACAGCACTGTGGCCTCGCCGAGGGTATCGAAACCCCTGTAGTCGAAGACTATGCTCGTCACGACGTTGTTGGCCGAGGCTTCTTCCTGGGCGTGCCCGATGAAGTAGGAGTCCATCTCGGTGTGGGCCGGCTCTCCGAAGGGTCTGAGGCTTGTCACGGCCACGAGGAGGAACAGCGTGAAGCCCATGAACGCGAAGAGGCCTAATGCGCGCCTCATTCTATCACCTCCTCATCGGTGGTTTTCTTGATCGCCAGGAGGTACATGGCCGTCGTGAGGCACGCTCCAACTCCCGCCTCGGCTATCGCGACGTCCGGCGCTTGGAGTATGTAGAACTCCAGCGAGAGTATCAGGCTGAACACCGCCATCGCGATAACGGCCGAGACAAGGTTCTTGAACCTCACCGCCGCTATGGCTGATACCAGAAGCCCCAGCCCCGCCATGACCTGAAGCGCCCAGAAGAGTTCTTCGAAGTTCATAGGCGACCCTCCAGTTCGTCTATAACAGCCCCGTGGGGTAGTATGCCCGACTTTCTGGCGGCCCTGCCGATGGCGTGGGCTCCTACGGGGTTGGTGAGGACAAGGAATATGACCACCAGAGCGGAATGTATCCCTATGGTTATCCACGAGGGGTCCCTCTCCACCCAGAAGTAGCTGTATACCGCGTAGGTAACCGTGGCCAGCACTATGAATATCGTGCCGAAGGTCGTGCATTTTGTTGCCGCGTGTATCCTCGTGTAGACGTCGGGGAAGCGAAGGATGCCAACGCTGGCCAGAAGGTTGAAGAACACGCCGATGGCCAGGAATACCGCTATCACCCACTCTATCATACCGCCTCCCCCTCCTCGCACTCGCATGCAACTCCCACTCTCTTTTTGACCAGATAGCGGGCTATGTAGAGGGTCGCGATGTAGCTCAGGACCGCGTAAACCAGTGCCACATCTATGAAGACCGCCTGCCTGGTTACCACGCCATAGATTACCATCGCTCCCGCCGTGGTGGTCGTCATGGAGTCCAGGGCGACGGCCCTGTCGGGTATCGTCGGCCCCGCTAGGAGCCTTATGAGGGTCAGCGTTGCCGAAAACATGAGCAGTATTATGGCCCACATGAACATGCTCTCTATCATTCCGCAATCCTCCTTGCCCATTTTGGAAGGTACCCACACAGCTCCTCAGGGGTGGGCTTCTCCTTTCCGGGCGGCACGTTTATCCAGTGAACGTAGAAATTGCCCTCCTCGTCTATCTCCAGGGTGAAGGTTCCAGGCGTCAGGGTTATCGAGTTGGCGAGGAGAGTTCTGCTCTCGTCTCTGGTCAGGTCGGGTGATATCTTGACTATCCCCGGCCGTATCTTGCCCGTTATGACCCTGTATGCGACATCAAGGTTGGCCTTGGCCATTGCAAAGAAGAACGGCCCTATGGCGTATACTATGAACAGTAGCCATCTCTTCGGGTTGAAGAAGTAACTCAGCTTTTCGTTCATGATGTCCTTTGTGGCGTAGCCGATGATGGCCGCTATTACAATTCCTGCAACCAGCTCCCCGGGGCTCCAGGCGATAACGCTTCCCGAGCCCGCGGTGAGGAGTAGGTAGACGATAAGGGACCACAGGAACGGTGCGGCAAACCCCATTTTCCCACCTCAACTTTAGGTTTTAAACCCTTATCGGGCGTATTTTCCCGAAATCTCAATTGAGCATTGGCTAAATCTTTATAAATGGATTTCTAAAACAAATGGTTAACAACCTGAAATTTGACAAACAGAAACGGCACAACGCTTTACATAAGTACAAAAAACGGCTCCTCGTAGTATGTTCTTGGATACTAATGTTCATAAAAGGGCATCAAAAAGGCCGGAGGAAAACGCAAGAAGAAAAATGTAACTACTTGGAACCTTCGTTCTTTGCCGTTTCCTTGGCTTTCTTCTGCTCCTCCAGCTTCTTTTTGAGCTCCTCTATCTCCTCCTCCTTGAACCAGCGGAGGTTGTCGTTGTACTTGTCGTCCGTCGCCAGGAGGAACTCATCGCTCATCTCCAGGGCCTTTACCGGGCAGACGTCCACGCACTGCTGGCAGAAGACGCACCTTCCGAGCCAGAAGGTGACCTTCCTGACCTCGGGGACGTATTCTATAACCCCCGCCGGGCAGACCATGACGCAGAGCCTGCAGCCGACGCACTTGTCTGGGTAGTAGATGAGTTTGCCCCTGAAGCCCTCTGGAGTCGGAACCGGATCGCTGGCCGGAAACGGATTGGTTGCCGGCTTCTTGAAGAGGTTGCTCAGCACGGCTGAGAGCGTCGGTGGAACCTTCATGCCACCACCCCCAGGGTGTCTATTGCCAGCAGCAGTGCTCCCACTATTGCCGCCGGGAGCATCCTGGTCCAGAACAGCCCCACTGCCTGGTTTATCCTGAGCCTTCCAGTTACCGCCCTGAAAAGGCTCATGCTCACGAAGAGGACTCCAAAGACCTTGAGGGTGTGGAAGAGTAGGTCCATGACAACCGCCGGAAGCCCCGTGAGCCCGATGTAGCCGGATATGCCCCAGGGGAAGAATATCGCCACGACGAGGCTCGCGCTCACGAAGGCCTTTATCGCGTTGGCCAGCTCGAAGAGGGCCAGGTGCCTTCCGCTGTACTCGGCCATCGTTCCCTCGGCGAGCTCGGTCTCGGCCTCGGGGATGTCGAAGTAGCCGACCTCAATCTCGCTGGCAAGCCAGGCGAAGAAGACCACGAGTAGTATGAGCGTTCCGATGAGGCTCAGGGGCGTCCCGAGCTCCCAGACGTTGTGCTCGTAGAAGGTGCCCATGCTGAACGGCTTTGTAACGCCGAGCTCATTGAGGCGCCAGAGTATGGTGAAGAGGGCCAGCATCATCGGTCCCTCCCTGGAGACGAGGATTACCATCTCCCTCTGGGCACCTATCTGGGCGTAGGGAGAGCCCGAGCTAACGGCACCGACGACCCTGAGGAAGCCGATTAGGGTCAGCAGGTAGATGAAGAGTATCACGTCACCCTTGGTTCCGAAGATTGGTTCAAAGCCGAGGGGAGTGTAGGCGAGCAGGGCGATGGAGGTGGCGAGGGCCAGCACCGGGGCCAGCTCGAAGAACCTGTTGGCGTCCCTCGGGATTATTGACTCCTTACTCACCAACTTCAGGAAGTCGTAGAAGGGCTGGAGCAGCGGGGGGCCCATCCTGCGCTGCATCCTCGCAACCAGCTTCCTGTCTATGCCTCCCCAGAGCAGTGAGGCGAAGGATACGTAAGCGTAAATCCCCAGGAATCCGAGCGTTGCGTAGAGGACGTTCATAGGACACCACCCCTTGGGCAGCCTACCCCAACAACTTCAGGCTTTGCCCTAACGTTCGGGTTCAGCTCCCTCGTCTTCTCGATGGAGAGCTTAAGGAGGTCCCTCTCGGTGAGGATCTTCTTCCTCCCAGTGTTCGCATCGATAACCGCGACCCTATCCGTACAGCTCAGGCACGGGTCTATCGAGGCTATCGCGACGGGAACGTCCGCCACCTGCTCGCCTACCAGTGCCCTGGCTATCGCGAACAGGTTCGGGAAGGTCGGTTCACGCATCTTCCACTTCGCCGGAACGTCCCTGCCCTTCTGGCCCATGACGTAGTGGATGAGTTCTCCGCGCGGCGCCTCGTACCTGCCTATTCCCTCCCCCTCGGCTTTCTTGAGCTGGAACAGGAGGGCGTTGTCCTTTGGAACTGCCTTTATCTTGCCCCCCGGCATCTGGTCTATGGCCCTCTCTATGAGCTCCATGCTCTGCCAGAGCTCCCCAACGCGGACGACCATCCTGTCGAAAACGTCTCCCTTGATGACTCCGGTGAACTCCTTTGGGGTTATCGGCTTCACGCCGAGGTCAGGGTAGACGCTCAGCCTCTCGTTGTAGCGGACGTCCTTCTTCACGCCGCTTCCTCTGGCGGTCGGTCCCTGGGCACTGTACTCGATGGCTATTCTCTTGGGGATAACGCCGGCGTCTCTCAGCCTGGCCTCGACCGTCGGATCGTAGAGGAATATCTCCTCTATCTTGGGCATGACCTCGTTGCGGTAGTACTCTATCATGTCGAGTATAGCTCTGACGTGCTTCTCCTCCAGGTCCCTCCTCACGCCGCCGATGGTGTTGATGGAGTAGTTGACCCTGTTACCGCCTATGGCCTCGAGGATGTCCATGACGCGCTCGCGGGCGAGCCAGCTGAGATGCAGAATCGTATCGTAGCCTATCGCGTGGCCAACCACACCGAGGTTGAGCAGGTGAGAGTGGATCCTCTCGAGCTCGCCGATTATCACACGGATGTACTCGGCCCTCTCGGGTACCTCTATGCCCGCCATCTCCTCAACGGCTCTCGAATAGGTGTGGTTGTGGGAGAAGGAGCAGATTCCGCATATTCTCTCGGCGAGGTAGAGGATCTGGATGTAGTTCCTTCTCATGGCTATCCATTCCAGGCCCCTGAGGTTGTAGCCGAGCTTGACGTCGACGTTGATTATCCTCTCTCCGTCGAGCGTGATGATGAACTTCTCGGGCTCCTCCAGTGCTGGGTGAATAGGTCCGATGGGTACCTTGACCCAGTACTCAAGCTTTCCGTTCATTTCTTTTCACCCCCCATTCTATAGGAGTGTCCTGCGTTCTTCACCATCACAGCCCTTGCTTGCGCAAGCGCTGGCGGAAACCCTCTCACTGCCATACTCGCATTATTTCGAATGGGTGTCCCCTCAATTTTCTCCTGGCGTTTGTTCACCCGTGAAATGCGCCCTCCGGGCGCAGGGTGAGTGTGAACCTGTTGAACTGGCCTCATTTCTTTGCACCCCCTATCTTGTATGGGTGTCCTGCGTTCTTCACCATCTCCGGCTTGATGCCAGTCTCGTCGAGCCTCAGCGGGTAGATTCCCTCCGGGAAGTCGTCGGGCAGGAAGAGCCTCCTTGGGTCTGGGATTCCCTCGAAGAACAGCCCGAGGAACTCCTGGTTCTCCCTCTCGTATGGCAGTGCGCTCGGGAAGATGTCTGTGACCGTCGGCAGTTTGGGGTCGTCCTTGGGGACGCTCGTGCCTATGACGAGCGACAGGCTCTCCCCTTCCTCCCAGAACATCTCCAGGTGGTACTTGGCGAGCAGTCTGTCGCCGGCGTCCATTCCGATTATGATGGAGAACTGGGCCTTCGGGTCGAGCTCCTTGATGAATTTCATGGCGTCGTGGAACTTCTCCCCGTCTATCTCGATCCAGACGCGCCTCTTCGGGTGGGGCATCCTGTTCTCGCTCACCCTTATCTCGGCCTCGGGGAACCTCTCGCCAAAGGCTTTAACGAACTCGTCAACGTTCATCTCTTACCCCCCTCAATCTTCTCAATCAGCTTCTGCAGACCGAGCACGACTCCGTAGAGTATCGCTTCCGGTCTAGGCGGGCAGCCGGGCACGAAGACGTCCACCGGTATGTGCCTGTCCAGCGGAGCGTTGGTGAAGGGGCTCTCGAAGAACACGCTTCCGCCGGTGGGACAGGCTCCAACGGCTATGACAACTTTTGGGTCCGGCGTCTGCTCGTAGACCAGCTTGACCCTCTCAAGGCTCTGGTCGGTCACCGGCCCGGTTACGAGCAGTATGTCGGCGTGCCGCGGCGTTCCGACGAGCTTCACACCGAAGCGCTCGGCATCGTACCTCGGCGTCAGTGCGGCTATTATCTCGATGTCGCAGCCATTGCAGCTACCGCTGTTCACGTGGAACACCCAGGGTGAGCGCCCTATGTACCTGCAGAGCTTTGATATCTCCCTCTCAAGCCTCTCGCGCTCCGGGGAGTTTGAGCTGACATTGCTCTCTGCCCTTGTAACCTTAATCGCCATTCATCTCACCTCCTCAACCCCAAACTATCAGTGCCCCCACGATTATCGCGGTCGTGACGAGCAGGTAGCTGATGTAGTCGCTCAGCAGCCCGGTGTGCTCCCTGCGGAAGACCAGGAACATCCTGTGGATTCCCCTTATGAGGCCCCACATGACGTGCCTACCGGTGACGTAGCCCTGGAAGTGCTCGAACTGCGGAATAACCTCGTCCTGGTCCTCACCACTGAGGAATATCTTCGTTCCATCGCCGGTTCTCCTCGTCCCCGTGCTTGACCTCTCGGCCCACTTGTAGAGGGCGTACGAGATGAGCAGGCCTATGGCGAAGACGTAAACGAAGTAGAGTGCATCCCAGTAGCCAAACATTTCACGCACCCCCCAGCACCGCCGAAACGTAAGCCCCTATGTTCTCCAGAGTCTTTGCCGCCGGAAGCATGACCTTGTCGCTTATGGCCCATGGGAAGAGTCCCATGACGATTATTGCCGCCACCAGTATGAGCATCGGCACGAGCATGGCCTTTCCTGGCTCGCTGGCGTTCATGACCCTCTCGCTCGGCCTTCCGAAGAACGTGAAGAGCACCCTGATGTAGGCGGCGGTACAGAAGGCCGTGCCTATGACGGCTACTGCCGCGAGGAACGGGTTGAAGAGCGCCGAGCTCTCGTAGATGAGCCACTTGCTCGCGAATCCATTGAGCGGCGGGAGGCCGATTATCGCGGCCGCACCGACCAGGAAGGCGAAGCTCGTGACCGGCATCTTCCTGGCTATTCCGCTCAGCTCGTTGAGGTCCTTGGTTCCGAGCCCGTGTATGACCGCTCCCGCGACGAGGAACAGGAGGGCCTTCATTATCGCGTGGTTCACGGTGTGGTATATCGCTCCGGCAAGGGCAACCTGACCGACGTCGCTTCCGTACGCGGCGAGGCCAATTCCGATTCCCAGGAGGATGTAGCCGATCTGGCCGACGCTGGAGAAGGCGAAGAGCCTCTTCATGTCGGTCTGTATCACCGCCATCGCGTTTCCGACTATGAGGGTCACGCAGGCGAAGAATATGATTATCCAGCCGAGCGTTCTGGTGCTGATTCCGGCGCTGAAGACGCTGAAGGCGAGCCTCGCCAGGGCGTAGGTTCCCCCTATCTTGATGACGAGACCCGAGAGCATGGCGCTTATCGAGCTCGGGGCGGCCGGGTGTGCGTCTGCGAGCCACATGTGCACCGGAACGGCGCCGCTCTTGAAGAGCAGTCCGCCCGCGAGGAGGCCGAGGGCCACCTTTGCTGTAAAGGTCGGGTTCTCGGCTATCATCTTGGCCAGATATGCCATCGTCAGCGTTCCGTACTGGCCGTAGAGGAGCACTATGCCGAGGAGGATGAACGAGCTGGCCAGCGAGCCGACGAACATGTACTTTATGCCCGCCTCGATGCCCTCCCAGGTGTCGTTTCTAAACGCCACCAGCGCGTAGCTCGCTATGCTCATTATCTCCAGGAAGACGTAGAAGTTGAACAGGTCGCCGGTTACCGCTATGCCGAGCATGCCGACCTCGAGGACGAGTATGAGCGTGTAGTACTTCTCAAGCCCCGTGTCGTGCTTCATGTATTCGCTGGAGTAGAGCACGGCCACGAAGGCTATGAATGCCACCATCAGGGCGAAGAGCGCGCCCAGCAGGTCGACCTCCCAGACTATCCTTATCGGGAACGGAACGCCGTTTCCAAGGGGGCTCTTCGCTCCAAGGGTGTAGACGAGTATCTCGCCGCTCTCCCAGACTTCTTTGAACAGTCCGGCCGCGACGCCGAGGGTGATGCCGGTTATGAATATCGCCCAGGCCCCCCTGGCCTTCCTTCCCGCGAGGCCCACTATGGGCAGTGCGAACGCTCCAAGGAGCGGGACTATGATGAGGTATGGGATCAGCCCGTTCATCCTCTCAACCTCCTGAGCTTGTTAACGTCGAGGCTTCCGTAGTGTCTGTAGGCGTTCACCGTGAGGGCCATCGCCAGCGAGAGAACGCAGACTCCGATGACTATGCTGGTGAGCGTAAGCGCCTGCGGAATCGGGGCGACCATGGCGCTCTTTACGGTCTCGTAGCCCGTGTAGATTGGCGCCGTCGGTATCTGGCCAGCCTCTATGCGGTATCCGAAGCTTATGAGGAGCAGGTGGATGCCTGCATCAATAATGTTGAGGGCCAGTATGAGCTTGATGAGGTTCCTCTTGTAGAGGAGGGCGTAGATTCCCATGGCTATCAGCAGGAATGCCGTGATGAACTGGAAGGGTATCATTCGTTCCACCTCCTGAATGCCGCTATGGCAACCATCGCGCTGAGCAGTCCCGCAAAGACCTTCAGTCCCACGGCGAGGTTCATTACCGGCAGGTATCCGGCAGAGAGCAGCGTTCCCGGCTCGCCGTTGAAGACCGGCCCGCTGTGCCACAGCGTGTTGTAGAAGAACGCAACCCCCAGTCCGAGCATCGCCGCTCCGAGGAATACCAGGCCTCCTAGGCCCTCAAGTGCGGAGTAGAGGTGGTGGTTGTAGCGCCTCTTCATCTCGCCCAGCCCGAAGGCTATGAGGAACAGTATCCCGGCTCCCGCTATTGTTGCCCCACCCTGGAAGCCGCCTCCCGGCGTGAGGTGACCGTGGGAAACTATGTAGGCGCCGAAGATTCCTATGAGCGGGATGGTGGCCCTCGCTGTGGTCTTAACGATCAGTCCCATGTCACTCTGCGCCGAACGGCGGTTCATTCTTCATCCCTCCTCCAGGGCCTTAGTAGAGCCACCGCTCCGGCTATTGCAGTGAAGAGAACGGTAGCCTCTCCAAGGGTATCGTAGCCACGGTAGTCGAACACTATGTCGGTGACTATGTTGGTTCCGCCGACCTCCTCAACACCGTGGTCTATGTAGTACTGGTCGGTGTAGCGGTAGGCCTTCCAGTCCTCACCGCCGAGGCCGAACTTTATTCCTGTTGAAGGGCTCGCAACGACGAGCAGCACTCCGAGGAGGAACAGCAGTGCGAGAGCTCCGAAAGTCCTCTTCATGGTCCCTCACGCTCCCATCTCTCGGTTTTGGCTATTCCATACACGACTATGGCCGTAACGACGCCGGCTCCGACCGCGGCCTCGGCTATCGCAACATCCGGCGCGTGGAGCATGTAAAACTCCAGGCTGAGGAGCAGGCTCATGGCTGCCGAAGCGATGGCCGCGCTGAGCAGGTCTCTCATCGTTATCGTGATGTAGGCCGCTACCAGCACGCCGAGGAGTATCCCGAACTGTATGACCATATCCATCGAAAGGGCGTTCATTCGGCACCACCCCTGAGCTTGTCCTCGTACGCGTCAATGACGGCTTTGGCCGGCTTGTAGCCGCTCAGATGGGCCGCCTTGGCTATCGCGTGCGCTCCTGTCGGGTTTGTGAGGAGGAGCGCCACCAGTGCCACAAGGCTGTGAAGCGCCATCTGAAGGTACTTGGGGTCGCCGGTGAGGTGGAGCTGGTAGGCGGCGTGAACCACCACCGCCAGAACCGCGAAGATAGTGCCAAAGGTGGTGCACTTAGTCGCTCCGTGGAGTCTGGTGTAGACGTCCGGGAACCTGTGGAGCGAGAAGCTGCCCAGCAGGTTGAAGACTATGTTTACCGTGAGGAATGCGTAGATGACGTAGGTGACTGCGCTCATTCCAATCCCCCCTGGAGGTATTTGGCTATGGCCAGGGTTCCCACGTAGCTCAGAAGGGCGTAAACGATGGCGATATCGATGTATATCGTCCTGTCGTAGGCAGCTCCGAGGAGAACCATTCCGGCAACGATCAGCGTGTTGAGGGTGTCCACTCCAACGACCCTATCCGGTACGCTCGGTCCGAAGAACACCCTGAGCAGAGCCAGGAACGCTCCAATCATGACTATGACGGCCGCATAGAAGAACTCCGGTGCTATCATCTTCCCAGCCTCCTCGCCCATTTTTCGAATGAACCCGCTATGACCTCGGAATTAGCTGGCTCCTTCTCGGTCACGTTTATCCAGTGGACGTAGAGGGCCTTCTCCTCCGGACAGGCATCTATCGTGAGCGTTCCGGGGGTGAGGGTTATCGAGTTGCTGAGGATCGTGTACTGGGCGTCGTTTTCAAGCTCAACCGGAACGCGAACAATTCCGGGCTTTATCCTGCCGGTTATGACGCGGTAGGCAACGTCGAGGTTTGCCCTGACCATGCCCCAGAAGAGCGGGCCGATGGAGTAAACCACAAAGCCGACCCACTTTGCCGGGTTGAGGAAGCGGGATGCCTTCTCGCCTATGATGTCCTTGGTTGTTAACGCAATTACTCCCGAGAATATCAGCCCCGCAACGAGTTCTTCGGGACTCCAGAGTAATCCTTTACTGCCAGCAGTGAGTACTAACCAGAGCACAAATGACCAAATGAATACAGCAATGAAACCCATTGTGCGTCCCCCCACTTTTGGTTTACAACCCTATATCGGCTTCATTTTCCTGGATTTCCGTTTAACATAGAAAAAATTCTCTTAAAAGGGTTTTTTGAAGCTTAGAATTGAAAACAAAGGTAGGAAACAGGTTGTTATAAACCAAAGGTTTTATAGGCCTGTATTTGGCCAAAGAAGCCTTGAATAGAAGTTTAATGTTCATTAAAGTTCTTGAATGAATTTTTAATGTCATTGATGTCATAAAGTTCACCTAAAGCTTTATATACCCTCAGGCCGACCCATCATTGGGACTCTTCTCGGAGTTTTCCCTGAAGGGCCCTGAAAGTTGAAAGAGTTGGTGTTGGATATGTATGGAGATGGATTTGGCGGTGGCTACGAAGCCCCTGTTAAGGTTGGAGAAAGGTATAGAGTTAGGATCGAGAGCCTTGGAAAGGGTGGCGATGGTATCGCCAAGATAAAGGGCTTCGTTATCTTCGTCCCGAACACTCAGGTCGGCGACGAGGTTGAGATTGTCATTAACTCTGTCAAGAGGAAGTTCGCCTTCGGCGAAGTCATCTGATTTCCTTTCCCTTCTTCTTATCGTTCTTCAAGGTTCAAAACGTAAGCTTGAGACTCTTGTCTTGGAATTGAGCGCATTTCTTTCTACCTTGCTGATAGGAATACTAAGTTATAATACAAGTCGTAGAAAATTTTATAAAAACTAGTGCGTAACTTTATAACGAAGAATTCGCATAGGGGAGGCTCCACAATGTGGAGGAAACTTCTGGGTTTGATAGTGGGGTTGCTGATTTTGGGTTCTATGATGGGAATAACCAGTGCCGCGAAGCCGAAGACAAGGGCGAATGGCCTTTTCACAGGCCTCACCCTTTAGGGAGGGGAGGAAAACAACAAGAACCGTCCGTATAACTGTGAAAACAAGGGCCTACTATGCCAATAGGGCGGGGATTCAAGGTGGGCAACTATGAAAAAGAATGTCCTTTTTCTTCTTTTTCTAGTGGGTTTCGGGTTCTTAGCTTATTCAAAGTACCTTCAACACGAGAGGGCAATAAAGGAAGCGGAACTCAACAACACCCTTAACTTGGTTCAAACGGACCTTGAGACGTTTAGACTGGGCTACAATTCCACTCATTGGACTTATCTGAATCAAAAGGTTCGCGAAAAAGACGTTGAACGTGCCATTGAGCGAGTTCTGGAGCTTAGGGAGATGCTTCGCAAGCTAAATGTCTCGGATGACGAAATAAGAGACATCGATGTCTGCCTTAACGAGACCTATTCGTATCAACGCAGGGGTCAGTTTTATGTAGCTCTCACAGAGGGCAGGAGTTGTGCAATACTTGCCGCTGACTACTTGGGCTCAACCCTTGCACTCGCAAACCGCACGGAGTTCCTCAAGTATGTCCGTGGGCAGTTTCGGAGTGTAGAAGCTTTACAGAACAAAACGGCTGAAAAGTGGAAACAAACGTTGGGGAGCGGGATTAACTTCACGGACTATCTTATAACCGGTTTTGTGGTGGAGGACAACATAATCAAAGCGGAAATCTCCCTGAACCAGTCCCGTGACTTCCTGGAAAAGCTTGATAGGATACCAAACCCAACGACTTCTCAGGAGATTGAAAACGTGAGCATACTTGGAAGCTGGGTGATGAGTTATTTGGAATTCGCCAGGAGCTTTTTGATGACTCAGCAGTGCTTACCAGCCACGTAACTCCCGGTACCTTCGATCCCAATGGGCCAAGAAATAACGTGCACGCGCTCGTGGATGATCTCTCAGGGGTTGATGTTCCGTGCGAATTCGAGGAAACGATGCTCAAGGTGGCGTGTGACTGGAAGGAGTACCATAAAAAGCGGGGTCTCCTTGGAGTCGAGAAGGGCTACTATTCGGCGGCCACTTACCACCTGCTGTACGCAATCGCAATAGACGAGCATCTCCACGAATTTGAGGCCCTCAATTCGACTTTTGCTACTTTGAAAACTCCAACGGAGAAAGTTAAACTGGTTCTTCGTCTGAGGCATGAAGCCCTGGAGTCCATCAACGATTGTTCTCAGGACCCATTAACGTCCCTCTACATCCAGGACGCCGTGGGATGGTACTTCAAGCACGGGGATGCGGTATTGGAGATGATGGTCAGACTGCGCACAGATGACCCAACGACTCAGCCCCTCTATAACTACGAGATGGCGAAAATCATCGCTAAAAAGATGTGTCCCTACGTTACAATGCTTTCCCAAACAACGGAGCGATAAATTTTTATCATTTTACCCCAAATTTTCCGGGCGCTAACATGGACGAGGAGTCCGTGATGATCGGGGTTATAGTTGGGTTTCTGGTTCTTCTCTCACCTATCATGCTCTACTGGACGGTGGCCCTCTTCGACACTATCGGAGTTGATCGGTATCTTCCGAATATTGCTTTTATGGCCCTCTCTTCACTCGTCCCGGTCCTAATTGTCTGTGCTCTTTCTTTCCCGGTTATGAGGCACTACAACCGGCCTTACCATTGGATAAAGAAGACGTTGCTGAGAGTTGGCGTATTCCTCTTCGCGGCTCTCTTCATGCTCCTGAGTATAGTGGGCCTGGCGTGAGTTCCCACTTCTGCACCGCACCCTTTTTAAACCCCTTGGCCCAGCCGGCACCGATGGTAAGGGTTCACGTCGAGACCTACGGATGCACGAGGAACAGGGCCGATGCGGAGATAATGGAAGCGATTCTGGTTAGGGCGGGCTATGAGTTAGCCGAGACTCCAGAAAGCGCCGACTACGTGGTCGTGAACACCTGCGCCGTAAAGGACCCCACCGAGAAGCACATGCGGGAGAGAATAAAAGAGCTCCTCGATTCCGGGAAAAAAGTCATCGCCACCGGCTGTCTAGTCCACGTGAATCCTGAGGCCATAGATCCACGCGTCTCTGGAATACTCGGCGTCAAGAGCGTAGACAGAATCGCCGAGGCAATAGAGATTGCCGAGCGCGGCGAGAAGCTGGTGAGCGTCGAGGGCTGGCGCGAGAAGAGCATAGACAAGCTCGAACTTCCGAGGCTCTGGAAACCTGGGGTTTCCTTCGTGGTTCCGATAAGCGAGGGCTGCCTCAACGCCTGCACCTACTGCGCAACGCGCTTTGCAAGGGGTGTTCTCAGGAGCTACAAGCCCGAGCTCGTCGTCAGGTGGGTGAAAGAGGCCCTCGCCAGGGGGTACAAGGAGATACAGCTGTCGAGCGAAGATACAGGATGCTACGGCTTCGACATCGGGACGAATCTGGCCAAGCTACTCGACGAGATAACGGCCATCGAGGGCGATTTCAGGGTCAGGGTCGGCATGATGAACCCCAACCACGTCCTCAAGTTCCTCGACGAGCTCGTTGATGCCTACACCGATGAGAAGATATACCGCTTCCTCCACCTGCCCGTCCAGAGTGGCGACGATGAGGTTCTGAGGAGAATGGGAAGAACGTACACTGTGGAAGAGTTCGAGGGAATAGTTCGAACATTTCGTAGGAAAGTTCGTGATTTAAACCTCAACACGGACATAATAGTTGGCTTCCCCGGGGAAACGGATGAGGCCTTCAGGAACACTGTAGAACTGGTAAAGCGCGTTAGGCCAGACAAGATAAACGTTTCACGCTACTCACCGCGCCCCGGAACGATAGCGGCTAAGTGGAAGGGGTTGCCGGGCTGGAAGGTTAAGGAGCGCTCAAGGGAGCTTCACAGGCTTCGCCTCGGGATAGCCTACGAGATTAACCGCGCCTACGTTGGGAGGACCGTTGAGGTCCTCGTCCACGGCGAGGGCAAGAAGGGTGGAATAGAGGGCAGGACGTTCAACTACAAGGATATAATCCTCGATTCCGGCGAACCCGGCGAATTCCTGGAGGTTAGGGTAGAGTGGGCAGGCTCAACTTACCTCAGGGGGATTACCCTCTGATCGTTTATGTTGTATTTTTTCCAATGGTCCCTTCTGGACATGGTGGATTTTCCAAACTATATTGTTGACTTTTCAAAATATTAACATTCGTAGTTCTGCCCGATGTTTTTCAAGGTCTTCCTTCCAGAGGTTTGCGGGATGTATGCTTAAATTTGAAGGACAAACCTTAAATACAAATTGCCCACTTAGGTAATGATATAATCCCTTGGGGGTGGAGTTAGATGAGGAGGAATAAGAAGAGGTTAATCCCGCTGGCGCTTGCCCTCGTTCTGGCGCTGGTTGGTGCAGCGCTGGCTGTTCCGGCTATTACGGTGAACGTCCAGGAGATCGGAGCGGGGGGCCCTAAGGTAGTTAGTGTCCCTGGGGGAGTAAGTACTGCTGATGTTGACTGGGTGCTTGCAACCAATCCTGATTACGTCAAGGGGGTGAAAGTCACTTTTGATCAGCCGCTCGATGCGGGAGTGACTATCATTGTAAAGGTCTACGCAAGTGACGACGATCCAACTGCTCCAAACACCGCTCCCACAACTGTTAAGTCGGTTACTCTCTCCAGCGCACTCGCTGCCAACACTCCATATGAGATAGACTTTGACAGTCCAATAGCCATAGGTTCGAATATTAATAGTGTAGCTATTGTGCTCATTGGTCCGTGATTTTGAGTTTCGCGAAAGTTTCATTTCTTCTTATCTGTATTTTTCTGAAACCTAAACCACGCTACATCACACCATCGACGGCAAACTTGGAACGCTTGCTCTGTTCTTCTTGTTCACATTTAGATTAGTTCTGGCCTCTGCCTACGTTTGTTTCCGTTTGTTTCATTTATAATTGTGAATGTCAAGCCTTCCAGTCTCCGCGCGATATCGAAGTATTGCATTTAAAGGGGGCAGTTCAAAAACAGCAAGATTCCATTTTTAACCAGACCAAGCCTAAAAAGAAAAGCACCGTCAATTTTTTAGGCTACATCGACGGATTTTTATGTTGGAGACACAAATTATGAAGTTGGATTAGAGAGCTTTAGATTAATTTCGCTTTAATCTGGTGGGGTCCCATGGGAATTATTAGCAAGATAATTTCCTTCATTTTGTACTTCCTCCTCTTCTCTGTAGCCCTAATCGTTATTCTCCACTTTGTCTTCGGCTTCCAGTACGTGGTCATTCTAACCGACTCGATGCAACCGGAGATAAACCCCACCGACCTCGTGGTCACGAGACCGGTTTCTCCCGACGAGCTCCACGTGGGGGAGGTTGTTCTCTACCGTGTTGAGATAGGCAACGCGACCTACAAGATAACCCACCGCATAGTGGGCATGAAGACTGATTCTAGCGGAAGGTTTTACTACGTCACCAAGGGCGACAACAGGAACTACACCGACCCGTGGAGGGTTTATCCGGAGCAGGTTATCGGAAAGGTGGCTCTGGTCATCCCGAAGGTTGGCGTGGTGTGGTACTACACGCCGCTGATCGTGTTTGGCCTCTTCCTTGTCGTCATAGCTTCCCTGGCCTACGACCTTGCCTGGCTCCTGCTTGAGGAAGAGCCTATACGCCCCAAGTCCAGAAAAGCCGACCTTCTCGTTCTCAGGAGGAAGAAAATAAAGGTTTACCATTACAAGCACTAAGCCCACTCGTCCTCCGGGATTGCCTCCTTCTTGGTCGGGATTATGCATAGAAACTCCAGCGTTTCTCCGGTCGCCTTGTAGCCGTGGGGCTCGTTGGGCGGAACGTAGAGGAAGTTTCCTGCCTTGACGTGGTGCTCCTCCTTCCCGTTCGTTATGATACCCTCTCCCTTCACGATGAATATCTCGTGCTCCCAGTCGTGGTGGTGGAGAGGTATCTCCGCGCCCTTCTTGAGGACGAAGTAGCGCATCGCGTAGTTCTTTGCTCCGAGCTTTGGAGAAACGAGCCACCTTATCGTCACTCCCTCAAAACCGGTGTCCTTCTCGGGGACCTCGGTGTAGTGTCCGACGAACATGGTATCACCGAAGGACTTTTGGCTTTGGGTTATTTAAATCTGCCGAGTTCGGGTTTCTAATGGAAAGTGCTTTAAGCTTTCGTTTCCATCCCCCTGAAGGTGATTCCATGAAGAAAGCCGCTTTTGCCTTCATTCTGGTTTTAATTGTGATGGTCTCGGGCTGCGTCAGTCAGAGCGGTCCGAGTGGGACGTCAACAACTACCAGTTCCGCCGCTGGTGGAATAGACTTCGGGAGCTACGAGAGGGGCCAGGTTCTGGCGCAGTGGAAGAGCTTGGCGGATGTCTCCAGGGTTTACGTCAGCGAGGGCTACGAGGATATAGCGAAGCACTACTTCCCGAACGCCCAGATACTCCCGGCGAGCCAGTACGAGGGTGGCGTCGCGGTGCTCTCGCCAAAAGATGCGAGGCCCCTGCTGAGGGGCAAGCCGATCCTCATAACGGTCAGCGATTACTTCGGCTACGTGGTCTATAAACTCGGCCTTAAGTTCGTTGGTCCGGACAAGGGCGTCTTCGCAGCCTTCAACAAGGATGGTAAGTCCTACTTCGTATTCACCGGAACGAGCAAAGCCGGCGCAGGCGCCGCCGTGAAGTACGCCATGGACTTGGCCGGTGGAAAGTCCCCCAACTCTGAGGACGTTATCAGGAGCGGTGAGTTCGAGGGAGTCGTTCTCAAGGTCATAGGGGACAACAACTGGAACGGAGTTCCGGACGACGGGGAGCACTGGTATCTGGACTCCTTCAAGACGTGGGAGCCATTCATCTACCACTGGCGCATCGTTGACGGCGAGAACGTGACGGTTAGGGGAGGTTTTATAAGGCTCGTGAACGGCTCCACCGTTTATATCCACGCTCTGGGCTTCAACGTCAGCGTTGAGGTGAAGGACCCCAAGGGAGTTGCGCTCACCTACGTGATCGAGAACACCAATCCAGGGATACTTAACCTGCCTGATGGGGCTGAGACGGGAGACACTTGGGTAAGGTTCACGAGCTCCGACTCATCCTTCAGCATAGTCCCGATGGAGGTGGGGGATTACAGGATCATAGCCTTCGGCGACCATAGGTCCGACGGTGGGAAGGAGCCGCCGAAGGTTTTCCTGAAGATACGGGATAAGATAAACTCTGACGATGCCCTCTTCATAATCGACGGCGGTGACCTCGTCTATTCGGGCAAAGTTGACGAGTGGGCAGAGCTTTTGAAGGAATGGAAGTGGAACAAGCCGATCTTTCTGGCCCCTGGGAACCATGAGTACCGCGGGGAGGGTGTGAACGTCTATCATGCCTTCTTCGGCCCGGACGACTACTCCTTCGCTCTCGGGGATTACTATTACATCTTCATAAACGACGTTGAGAACGACTACGGACTCAGCGACGAGGTCTTTGCCTGGCTGGAGGGGGAGCTTAAAAAGGCTCAGGATTCTGGAAGGAGGCCGGTTCTGGTTCTCCACGCCCCGCCGATAGACCCAAGGCCGAACGGTGACCACGCCATGAACCCCGAGGACGGGAAGAGGCTCCTGGCGCTCATGAGGAAGTACAACGCCTTCGGAATATTCAGTCACATCCACATCTACTGGTACGGCGAGGAGGATGGCGTCCAGATGCTCATAACGGGCGGTGGTGGGGCGCCCCTCTACGCACCTCCTGAGCAAGGCGGCTTCTACCACTACGTCAGGCTCTCAATGGGGGCCGATGGGAACGTAGGGGTCGAACCCGTAAAGGTGGGCCCCTGAGCCCTTTATTCTATTTATGCCTATATAGTGGATGGTATTTGGCTATATTCTACTGCGGCAAGATATTTATATACGGTCCCTTATTGGGGCTTGGTGGTGACGGTGGACGTATGGCTACTGATAACCGTGATCCTTGGATTCTCCATGGCCTGGGCGATAGGTGCCAACGACGCGGCCAACTCCATGAGCACCGCGGTGGGTGCGAAGGCCATAACTCCGAAGCAGGCTGTTGTGATAGCCGGCGTCCTTGAGTTCGCCGGGGCGTACTTCTTTGGAA
Source organism: Thermococcus sp. MAR1 (assembly GCF_012027305.1). NCBI lineage: Archaea > Methanobacteriati > Methanobacteriota > Thermococci > Thermococcales > Thermococcaceae > Thermococcus > Thermococcus sp. MAR1. The sequence continues at coordinate 16,303 of NZ_SNUF01000002.1, read as the reverse complement.
AGAGCGTTACTGAAACGATAAGGAAGGGCATTCTCGACCCTACGATGATAACTGATCCGAACGTGCTTGTTTATGGTTCCATTGCGGCCCTCCTCGCGGCGACGATCTGGCTCATCATCGCAACCAAGTTCGGCCTGCCGGTCTCGACGACCCATTCCATCATAGGTGGAATAGCTGGCTACGGAATAGTCTACGCCGGAACGGCGATAGTCAACTGGGGCAAGATGACCCAAGTAGTTCTCAGCTGGATTCTTTCGCCGATAATCGGTGCCATAATGGCGTACTTCATTTTCAAAGCCCTGACGAAGAGCATTTTCGAGAGAAAGGACCCGGTCAGGAGTGCCAGGTTGTGGTCCCCGTTCTGGATTGGGCTGGCGTTCGTTGTAATTGGAACCATGTTCTACATCAAGGTTCTCCACGGAAAGGACCTTAAGACGGGCGTTTTCATGTACGGGGTTCCGCTCGGTATTGTTGTGTTTGTCGTAACGTACTTTCTCATAAGGCTCCGCTTCCCGAGCAGTGACCCCTTCATCGGGGTCGAGGCAATATTCAGGAAGGTTCAGGTCATCACCTCTGGCTACGTGGCCCTGGCTCACGGTGCCAACGACGTTGCCAACGCCATCGGCCCGGTCGCGGCGGTTTACGCGGTGGCAACGATGGGGCTGAGCGGCATGCAGGTTCCCGTTCCAAAATGGATACTCGCGATGGGCGGCCTCGGGATAGCGGTTGGTGTCGCAACGTACGGATACAAGGTAATGGAGACTGTAGGAAAGAAGATAACCGAGCTGACCAATACGAGGGGATTCACCATAGACTTTTCGGCAGCAACGGTCGTTCTGGTCGCCAGCTGGATGGGTCTGCCGATCTCAACGACCCATACAGTGGTTGGAGCGGTCATAGGAATAGGCCTTGCCAGGGGAGTAAAGGCAATAAACAAGAACATCGTTAGGGATATAGTGATCTCCTGGTTCGTTACCGTTCCGGTCGCGGGTCTGATAAGCGCGGCCATATTCAAGCTCCTGATGATCGTGGGGTGATATCATGCAGGTCTGGACCAAGCTTTTCGCGAAGAGCCCCTTCAAGCCCCTCATAAAACACGCTGATGTTGTGTTGAATACCGTTGAGACCCTCGAGAAGGCGCTCCAGTACTGGTACGAGGGGAACTATGGGGAGATGGAGAGGGTCGCCGTTGAGGTCGACCGCCTTGAGGACGTTGCCGACAGGATAAAGGAGGAGATAAGGGATTCACTCAGCTCGAAGCTCATGATGGCAGTCGCTAGGGAGGACGTTCTCATCTATCTGCACATGCAGGATAAAGTCGCGGACGCGGCCGAGGATACCGCGAAGTGGTTGCTCATCAAGAGGCCCGGCGAGATTCCCGCTGAGATTAAGGACTTGATCCTCCAGATGGGCATGGAGAGCATCAAAGCTGCTAAACTCGTCCACGAGGCCATAGTTCAGATGGACCGCGTTATAGAGAGCGGCTTTGCGGATGGCGAAATAAAGCGGGAGTACGAGATAATCAGGCAGATAGAGAGCGTTGAGAACAAGATAGACGGGCTGGACACCAAGCTGATGAAGCTGGTCTTCGAGAAGGAGAACGAGCTCAGCTGGGGCGACGGATTCTACATCCTCAACATCGCCAGAACCCTTAGCAACATCTCAGATAAGGCCAAGGATGCCGCCGAGAGGATAAGGCTCATGATGAATAAGTAGGCTCTCTTCTTCTATTATTCCTGGAAGAATGGCAAGAGAGAAGAACGAGAAGTTCAGATGGCTATCATCGTCGAGGTCATCTGTATCTCGGACATCTTCCTTATCTTCTCCGTGATGAACTGGTCAAGGTCCTTGAGGGTGTCGGTCTCGACCTTAACAACGAGGTCGTATTCGCCATAGACTACGTAAGCCTCCTTAACCTCCGGCATGGCCAGAAGCTTCTCCATAACTTCCCTTTCCTTTCCAGCGGCCGTCACCATCAAAATAAAAGCCGTCACCATGGCTATCACCAAAAGTATTTTATCGGCGGAGTATTTAAGCTTATCGAGGCCTATGTTCGACCACTTGATAAGCAAAGCTCAACTGGGGCGGTTTTACTCTTACCTGAGGGGGCTTGGATTGGACGAAATAGGGCCCTACGCCAAGGGCACGACTAGCTTAATCTTCAGGGCCAGATTAGATGAAAAAAACGTCATAATAAAGCTTCAACGACCGGACTCCCCGAGGCAGAACTTTGAGAGGGAGGCGAGGATAATCGAGGCGCTGGAGCCATTCAGGGTAACGCCCCCGCTCGTGGCTTACGGCGTCTTCGAGGGCCTTGAGTACCTCATCCGGGAGTTCGCTGAGGGTGAGATAATATTCTATGCGGAGCTTGAGAAGAGTCACCTGTTCGAGATAGTCGAGAAAACAGCTTTGCTCGACAGGCTGGGCCTCGACCACGGCCAGATTCAGGGCGGCAAGCACATAATAATCGGCGAGCGCGTTTACCTCATAGACTTCGAGAAGGCCGGCTGGAGGAAGCCGAGGAACCTAACCTCTGCCATGGCGATGATATTTCTCAACGATAATTACATCTCGCGCCGCGTTAGGGAGAAGTTCGGAATCGATGAATCCTTCTTGAAGGAGATGAAAAACGAACTCAGGGTTTACAAGAAAACCGGCCAGTTATCGGGCCTTCTGCGCCTTCTTTCTCGCCTTTAACCTGTCCGCGTAGATGGCCAGCAGTGGTATCACAACCGCCATCGCTATCAGGCCCATCCTGGGATCCCAGAGGTAGTTGAAAACGAGTATGACAACGACCGCTATCGCTATCATGAGGAAGAGGTCCCTGTCGTAGAGTCTGGATTTCGCCAGTATGTTCTGTTCCCTGGCCACGTACGCGAGGTAGAGGGGTATTCCGAGAGCTGCTATTGCCACTCCCACGTAGGTTTTGAGGATGAGCGAAATCAGTATTCCAGCGGCCAGTATTATTCCAACCCCGTGCTCCTCCTTCATCATCTCACCTGGCCGGGTAGTTACGCTTATATACTTTTAAGGCTCTCTACCAAATAGGTGATAGCGTTATGAGCGGTATCGAATGGAACCACGAGACCTTTTCTAAGTTCGCCTACCTGAACGACCCGAGGATAAGGGGAAACCTGGTTGCTTACACCCTCACCAAGGCCAATATGAAGGAGAACAAGTATGAGAGCACGGTGGTCGTTGAGGACCTGGGAACAGGGGTTAGGCGCTTCATTGAAAACGCTTCCATGCCAAGGCTTTCGCCCGATGGCAGAAAGCTCGCCTTCACCCGCTTTAACGAGGAAAAGAAGGAGAACGAGATATGGGTCGCTGACGTTCAGACCCTGAGCGCAAAGAAGGTTTTGAGCGCTAAAAACGTCCGCTCGATCCAGTGGAACGACGACTCCCGGAGGCTCCTCGTTGTGGGCTTTAAGAGAAGGGACGACGAGGACTTCATCTTCGACGACGAGGTTCCCGCCTGGTTCGACGGCATGGGTTTCTTCGACGGCGAGAAAACGACCTTCTGGGTTCTCGACACGGAGAGTGAGGAAATCATCGAGGAGCTTGAGAAGCCGAGGTTTTCGAGCGGAATCTGGCACGGCGATGCCATAGTCATCAACGTTCCCCACCGCAATGGGAGCAAGCCAGCACTCTTCAAGTTCTGGGACATCTACCTCTGGAAGGACGGCGAGGAGGAGAAGATCTTTGAGAGGGTCTCCTTCGAGGCTATTGACTCCGATGGAAAGGTCCTCCTCCTGAGGGGCAAGAGGGAAAAGAGGTTCATCAGCGAGCATGACTGGTTATATCTATGGGATGGGGAGCTTAAGCCGGTTTACGAGGGCCCGCTCGACGTCTGGAGCGCAAAGCTGACAGAGGGCAAAGTTTACTTCCTGACGCCAGACGCTGGAAGCGTGAACCTGTGGCTCTGGGATGGGAAAGCCGAAAGGGTTGTGGTGGGAAACCACTGGATTTACGGGTTAGATGCCAGCAACGGAAAGGCCCTGCTCCTCGTAATGACGGCAACGAGGATAGGCGAGCTCTACCTCTACGACGGCGAGCTGAAGCAGATAACCGACTACAATGGGCCAATATTCGCCAGGCTCAGGACCTTCGAGCCCAGGCACTTCAGGTTTAATAACAAAGATTTGGAGATAGACGGCTGGTACCTGAAGCCCGAGCTTAAGGAGAACAAAGCTCCGGTTATAGTCTTCGTCCACGGCGGGCCGAAGGGAATGTACGGTTACAGGTTCGTTTACGAGATGCAGCTAATGGCGAGCAAAGGTTACTACGTGGTTTTTGTCAACCCGCGCGGCAGCGACGGCTACAGCGAAGACTTCGCTCTAAGGGTTCTTAAGAGGACTGGTTTAGAGGACTTCGAGGACATAATGGCCGGAATCGAGGAGTTCTTCAAGCTCGAACCCCAGGCCGACAGGGAGAGGGTTGGCATAACCGGCATAAGCTACGGCGGCTTCATGACCAACTGGGCCTTAACGCAGAGCGAGCTATTCAAAGCTGGCATCAGTGAGAACGGGATAAGCTACTGGCTGACGAGCTATGCTTTCTCGGACATAGGCCTCTGGTACGACGTCGAGGTCATAGGCTCAAATCCCTTGGAGAACGAGAACTTCAGGAAGCTCAGCCCGCTCTTCTACGCCGAAAACGTGAAGGCTCCAATACTGCTCATTCACTCGCTGGAGGACTACCGCTGTCCCCTCGACCAGAGCCTGATGTTCTACAACGTGCTCAGGGACATGGGCAAGGAGGCATACATAGCGGTGTTCAAGAAAGGTCCTCACGGCCACAGCATACGTGGAAGCCCGAAGCACAGGGCAAAGCGCTACAAACTCTTCATCGAGTTCTTCGAGCGCAAACTCAAGAAGTACGAGGAGGGCTTTGAGGTCGAGAAGATACTCAAGGAAAGCTGAGGCCCCTCTCTTTGAGCTTTTCTTTCAGCCTCTTTTCGCTTCCCCTGAGGTAGAAGAGGCACCACCCGTTCCGGCAGAACAGCTTCAGCTCGCCCCTGACGTCGTTGATGTCCCCCTTTCCTCTCGTGACCCCCACGAAACAGCCCCTGCCTCTCCAGGTTTTCGGCCCTTCCGGCATCCACAGCTTCCGCGAGAGGGCCTCTCTCATCGTCCAGAACTCAAAGGCGCAGCTGACTATGCCAAAGCGGTGGTTGTGCTCTATGAGCTTCACCAGGAACCTGAGGTAGTCCCCGTCTCTTGGCAGGTGCTCCGGGTTCGGGAGGTGTCTGAGGATCTCTGCCGGCACGGGCTTTCCGTCCGCGTAGAGCCTTGCGGCGGTGTAGAACGGAACCCACCTCTCGCTACCTCAACTATCCTAACTCCCTCCCCCTCCGCCTCGGGCAGGAGCTCATCGAGGCGGCTGAACCCGGCCTGAACGCCGAGCAGAATGCTCTCTCCGAGGTACTTTCCGAAGCAGTCCGCTGGCATCTTCACTACCCTTTCGAAGAAGTAGTTCCTCTCGAAGGCCGCCGCAACGGCTTCAAAGGCCCCAAGATTGCCCCGGTGAAGCGCTCTGCTGGCTGAAGCAACGAGCAGGGGGTGGAGTATATGTCTCTTCCAGTCGGTGATGATTATCGTCCTCATGACCCTTTCTCGGAGGGAGGGCCTTAAATTATTTTCCCCAGTTGTAACGTTCCACCTTATTCAAACCTGGTTACTCCTGTCCCGTTTTGACACGAAAGCGTTAAAAAGAGCATCCATCAACTGAGTTGCTACGTCAAATAAACCGGAGGTCTGCTCATGTCAGGGAAGGAGGGTGAGAAAAAACTCTACTATCATGGCCTGAAGGAGCAGAAGAGGCTCGACGTTTCAAAGCTTAAATACCTGTCGATTCTACTCTCGGTCATCGGCGTTGCCCTTCTGCTCGTCGCAGCCCAGAGCGCCCAGGCACCGCTCGTCAGAGTGAGCGACGTCTACGGCAACTACCTGATGAACTACGCCGTGGTGAGGATAAACGGAACCGTCATCACGGTTCCCTACGTCTCCCAGACCGGCGGAAAGCTCGGCCTCACCTTCACTGTGGACGACGGAACGGGACAGATAGACATCAGAGTATACTCTCCCCTTGCCGATGAGATGATAAGAAAAGGCCTTGTCCCATTCCCCGGCGACGAGGTGACGGCCGAGGTTCAGCTCCGCGTGAGGGAGACCTATACCTACTCGATGCTCCAGTACCTCGGTGGCCTTCACTTCCGCTCGAAGCTCCACTCCGAAAAACCGTCCCTCGTCAAGTCGCTCAACGTCAACATGAGCAACACTTACGTGGCCGTCGAGGGGATAGTAACTAAGTTCTCCAACGTCAGCTCCGGCTATCTTTTGACGGTTGATACTGGTGATTCTCAGGTTTCGGTGCTCGTTCCGAGGGTTCTGCTCGTCTTCAACAACCTCTCCGTCAAGGTCGGAGATACGGTTTACGCCCCGGGAATCGTCTACCTCTACAAGGGCACCTCGCCGGAGATAGTTGTCAGGAATCTTAGCCAGCTCTCCGTGACTCCGATCGAGGAAGCACCCGTAGTCCCGATAGGCGAGGCACCACGCTACCCGGGAATGGTCATGGCCGTCGAGGGATCCATAGCTGGAATATCCTACGAGAACGGCCGCTACGTGCTGACCATTACCGACGGTGGGAACTACCTCGACGCCCTCGTCCCGAGGGACGTTCTCGCTGGCTTAAACCCATTCAACGCATCGGGCGAGAGTACGGTTAAAGTCGCGGGAAGAATGGGCTCAGATGGCAGGCTCGTTGCGGCCTACCTTGAGGTTGTCAAGGCGGTTAAGACGGAGTTCAGGCCGATCGGCGTCCTAACCCCCGACATGCGCGGCTCGATAGTCGCGGTAAAGGGCAACATCGAGGAGGTCGATAGAATAGGCTCGAACCTCAAGCTCGTCATCGACGACGGAACGGGAAGGCTGGACGTCTTCGTTCCGTCAGCTACCCTCGCGGAGCTCTCCAACGAGACGATGGCTCAGCTTAAGGTCGGCCTCGGAGTCGAGGTCGCCGGCTACCTCGAGGAGTACCGCGGAAAGCTTGAGGTGGTCGTTTACACCGGAGAGGGAATAAGGGCCCTCGGAGAGCCGCTCCCGCCGGAGGAGATAGAGCTCCCGAAGGTCACGGCTGAAGAACTGGCCGATTACGAGGGCCAGCTCGTCGATTTCGCCGGCTCCCTTGAGGGGGTGACCTACACCAACGGCACCTACTACCTCACCGTGGACGGGGTTAAGGCCTCGCTCCCGAGAGAAGCTTTATTGAACCTCAACCCGCTCGAGGCTGGAACCGGAAGTCAGGTCGTCATCAGGGGCCTGGTGGCCGGGGATAACCTCGTGAAGGGAGAGAACCTCACCGTTGAGGTGCCGGTAGCTCCAATTCCGCTCAAGCCCGAAGAGGTCACCGCGGAGATGGAAGGCGAGCTGGTCGCGGTAATCGGCAAGGTCACGGACGTGGCCAACCTCAGCGGCAACCTCAAGATAGTCGTCGGCAACCTTCCGGTCTTCGTGCCCCGCTCTACGGCCAGCGAGCTGACCTACGTCCCGGCCGAGGGGGACATGGTGCAGATTGGAGGATACGTTGAAATCTACCGCGACGAGCCGGAGGTGGTGCTCTTCAACCCGGCCGCAATTGAGAAGCTCCAGCAGGCCGGGCCGGTTGAGGGCACCGTCTCAGACCTGAAGACAGCAATGGAACCCCTCCTCCTGACGGTCACCTGGGACTCGATTGCCTACCAGAAGCCCGACTACGCCCTGACCTTCCACGACTCCACCGGAAGCGCAACCCTGCTTGCCGAGCGTTCGCTGTTGCCTAACCCGCTTAAAGCAGGGACTGGTAGCACGCTCAAGCTTATAGCAGACCCGCTCTCCGGCAGGATAACCGCGCTGAACGTCACCAAGGCTAAGCCCTCGTCTATCCTCAAGACCGGCTCGGTGAGCCTCTCGATGAAGGGCAGGACCGTTGCCCTCAACGGCACCGTAACAGAAGTGAGGGTCATCGGCAAGAACCTCAAGCTGACCCTGGATGACGGAAGCGGTGGGATAGCGGTCTTCATACCTGGGGGAGCAAACCTGAGCGTTGAGAAGGGCCAGAGACTCCTCATAGCGGGCTACGTGGACGAGTACAACGGAAAACCTGAAATCATCGTCTACGACTTCGATGCGATTAAACTTGAGAAGCCCTCCGGAGGAACCGCGGGAATCGGAGAGGTGAAGGTCTCTGAGCTCTCTAAAGCTACCGGAAGGGTGAACCTCACCGTCACCTGGGACGGGCTGAGCTACGACAATGGCTACGTCATGAAGGTTCACGACGACACCGGAAGCGCTGAGCTGAGGGTTTCGAGAGAGCTCCTTCCGGATCCAAGAGAGGCCGGAACCGGAAGCGAGCTGAGGATAACCTACGACGCTGACTCTGGAGAGGTCGTTTCCATAACCGTCGTTAGAGCTGTCCCTGCAGAAAAGCTGAAGACGGGCGACGTTACCCTCGACCTCCTCGGAACGACCGTGGTCGTTGAGGGAACCATCAAAGATGTCTACACCGGAAAGAGCTTCATCAAGCTGACGATAGATGATGGAAGTGGGGAGCTGGTGGTCTTTATACCCAAGAGCGTGGCCCAGCTCACCTTCAGCGAGGGTCAGACGGTCAGGATTGCAGGTTATGTTGCCGAGTACAAGGGAACCGTTGAGGTCATTCCTTACAGGAGCGACTGCATTGAGGTGAGGTGATGGCCATGCTTCCCCTTTCAGACCTTTTAATCTGGTCCCTCGCAGGGGTGCTCTTCGGAGCGCTCATCTCATGGATCCCGGGCTTCCACATATTCAACATAATGGCCCTACTTGTTGCAGTCTTCGGCGTTGGCGAGCTGATGCCGGTCAAGGCCTTTCCCTTCTTCGCCATCGGCGCCATAGTTGCCTACGCCTACGTGAGTGCCATTTCCAGCGTCTACTTCAGCGTTGCCGACGAGAGCGCCGTCTTCCTCCTATTCCCCACACAGCGCTACCTCCTCCTCGGCAGGGGCCACGAAGCTGTGCTCCTCTACCTCATCGGAGCGGTAGCGGGAACGCTCTTCCTCGTGCTCGGTCTGCTCTTCATCTTCCCGAAGGTTCTCCCGCCGATCTACCAGGCAACCAGCCCTTACATCACCTACTTCCTCGTCGCCATAGTGGTCTTCATGTTCATGAGCGAGTGGCCCAAGGAAGGTGATAGGGGAAGAACTCCGGGGGAGAGGCTCTGGCTGGCCTGGAGGCAGATACTCGGCGGGATATTCGTCTTCTTCCTGTCAGGAATACTGGGCTTCATAGTCATGAACACCAACCTGCTTCCCACAACCAGCGCCTACACCCGCTTAACTCCGATGTTCATAGGCTTCTTCGGAATGTCCTGGGTGATACTCAACATCCTCTCCAACCCGCCGATGCTGGAGCAAAAGACAGATGACAGGGTCGAGAGCAGCCTCTACAACACCCTCAAGGCCAGCTTCGGCGGCGCCCTCGGTGGAACCATAGCGGCGGTCTATCCAATAATCACCGGCGGAATGGGCGCGCTCGTTGCGGGCCACATGACGAGCCAGCGCGGGGACGATGCGTTCATCATAAGCCAGGGTGTGAACAGGGTCATCTACTACGTGGGAGCGTTTACCCTCCTCTTCCTGCCCAACCTGAGGCTCACGAGGGGAGCGGCTGCCTGGCTCGTCAGCTCAATCTACACCCCCAAGAGCTACTCCGAGTACCTCGCCGCGGTGGGTGTTGTACTGCTCAGCGCGGGCATAAGCTTCCTCTTCACCTACTACCTCTCCAGGTTCATAGCCAGGAGCTTCAACGTCGTCCACATCAAGAAGCTCTCCTACGTGGTGGCGGTGACGCTAGTGGTGATAAGCTACCTCCTCACCGGACCGATGGGACTGGCGGTGCTTTTCGTCTCGACGGCGATAGGAATGATGGCGGCTGCCTTCAACACCAGGAGGAGCTACTGCCTCGGCGGACTTATCCTGCCCGTGCTCATCAGCATGACGGGCCACACAGGCTACTTCATGTCCCTGCTCGGACTGGGGTGATGGAAGATGAGGGGATTCACCCACTACATCTCCGGTTTGGCCGCGGCGACCTTCTTTGGAGCGCTCGTCGGTGATCTAAGGCTGGGCATACTCATTCCGGTCATAGCGGCCGCTGCCGCTTACTTCCCCGACTTCGTGGACTTCAAGTTCGGAAAGTTCCTGGCTAGAAGGGACTACGAGATTGATCCAGCTCCCTGGGACGAGAAGAAGCACTACGCGCCTAAACTCGTCAAAATCAGCGAGCTGAGCAAGGAAAACCGCTACCAGTTCTTTGCCATTGAGGGAACGGTGGAGGAGATACTGGCGAGGGGCTCCGGGAAGGTCTCCTACAAAGTTCTCCGCGAGGACGGAAGCGAGGAGACGGTAACGGAGAGCTACAACAGCATAGTCTTCACGCTCAACGACGGAACCGGAAAGATAACCGTTGAGGCCTTCGGTGATGACTACGAGTTCTTCGAGGAGGAGTTCGGAAAAATCGAGGAAGGAAAGGAGATGCTCGTCTTCGGTTACATCGATATCGATGAGGACGGCTCGCTCAAGCTCGTCGTCAGCGACGCTCCCCACCCTCAGGGCATAGCGGACACCATAGCGAAGGCCATCGAAGAAGCATACAGCGAGGGCGAGAGGATAGTCAAGATACACAACATCCGCCTTCCCGGCGACGTTTACAGGCGCTTCATGGTTCACCTAGACCCGCCCAAGCGGGAGGTCAGGGTGGAAATGGGTCCGATAGTAACGCCAGGAGGGGTCGCGATAGGCGGCGACGTCCCCGAGTACAGGAAGTACGGGATAGCGAAAGTGAGTGTGCCTTTCATCAAGACCTACCCCAAGCCCACCAGGATAGACTCCTTCTCTGGCCCGGAGATAGCCTTTAGGAAAGCGGAGTTCAAGGGAAAAACCGTCGTCAAGGACCGCTTTTTGCCCTGGCACCACGGCTTCAGCCACTCCCTCACGATGGGTGTGGTAATAGGCCTGGCCGTTTTTGCTTTCTTCAAGCTGATTGGCTACGAGCACGCGACGGAGTTGGCACTCGCTTCGATGCTCGGCCAGTGGCTCCACGTCTTCGAGGACCAGCTCGGCTTCATGGGAAGCAACCTGCTCCCGCCCCTCACGAAGGACGTCGTTCCTGGCTTCAAGCTCGGAGAAAGCGGCAGTGGGCTTACCAACTTCTCGACGGCCTGGCTGATGATAGCCTTTATGATATGGAACTTCAACCGCTTCACTGAGCCAAGGGCCATACCGATAAGCGACGCCAAGCTGCTGCTCCTCCTGGCCTGGCCGTCGATAATAGGCTTTGGAATAGCGATAGCCAAGAGCTTCAAGCTTAGAAAGGAAATCTCTGAGCTCATGGACTACTACACGAACCTGGAAGCCTTTGAGGAGATGGAAGAAGTTGGAGGGATTTAATCCTTCCCTCTTCCCTTTTCGGGTTTTCTCCCCACGACGCCAAGTGCTTCCTCAACGCGCTTAACCCCGACGAAGCCGACCCTCCTCAGCCTCTCCATGACGCCCTTCTGAAGGTCCTTTCCCCGGTATTTCTTTCCTGGATTCCCCACGTAGTGGAAGAGCCTTCCTCCGGGTTTAAGAACCCTGAACAGCTCGCGATAGAACTCCTCCGAATAAAGCTGGCCCGCTAAAGAAAAGCGCGGCGGGTCATGGATAACCACATCGAAGCTCTCATCGTTGAACTTCTTTACAACCTCGAAGGCGTCACCCTGAATCACCTGGATTTTACCGCCGGTGAAGAGCTCCCTGCTCCAGGGGTTTATTCTGGCAAGCTGAATCACGTTCGGGTCTTTCTCGATGGTTATGACGTACGCTCCTCTCTTTGAGGCTTCTATCGCCGTGTAGCCGAGCCCCATGCAGGTATCTAAGACTGTTTCGCCCTCCTTTGGCTTCACCGCGTTCACCTTGTTCCTTGTGTCCTGGAGGGGGTTCACTTCCTTCGTCCTGTGCATTCTGATGCCGTTTATCTCAATCGTCGGTGGAATCGTTGGCACGAGCTTGTAGAAGCCCTCTCCAGCGATGGCGGCTTTGTAAACCCCACCCCCTCTCACGAAGTAAACGCTCCCCTCGTCCCTCGCGATCCTCTCGATGACGTCCCTCCCAACCCGCGTTCCGTCGGGAAAGATGAACTCGTCTCCCTCAAGCGTTATGAGCCATGAACGGTTTGTTTTTCTAAGGTCGAGGTTGAGCCTCGCCCCGCCCTTCGCGAAGAGCAGTCTTCTCGCGTCTCTCGCGGTTAGAAAATACAGAGTCTCCACGGTATCACCCGAGGGCGAGTTCTATCTCTTTGATGGAGTTCTCCCGCACCAAGAGGGAGTCTATGCCTAATTCTTTGGCCCTGAGATACATTCCTTTGTCGTCGGTTATCAGTGGAAGGCCCAAAAGACGTGCCGTGGCTATAAAATACGCATCAAATCCAGAAGCTCCAGTAAGAGTGGCGACCTCTCTAGCTTTTTCCAGGATCTCCCCATCATAGTGAAGTATGAAGTTGTTCTTGATAGTGTCACTGGCAATCGATGCTCTGTATTCGTCTCCAGTGATCCTTCTGATGACCCCAGCTACTTCAACAACGATTACAGCTGGTGAGTGCGTTTCAATCCTCTCCTCTTCTATCGTCTCTAGTATGAACCGGCACTTCTCGTGGGTTTCAAGCTCCCTTTTGAGTATCTCCTCTTTGAGATTTCTGGGAGGAGGTAGGAGTGCCTTGAGGACAACCGATGAATCTAGAACTACTCCCATAATTTCCTCTCCCTGGCATCTTTGAGGGCACTTCCCACCTCTTCCTTGACGTTCACTTCTTCGAAGAGCTTCATGAGTCCTTTTAATGAGGGCAGGATTACCAGCTCAACCTCAGTACCGGCTGGAAGATTAAGCCTGTTCTTGGGCCTTAAAACGCCATTCTCATAAACAGCGACTATCTTTGTTCCCATTCTCACTCCCCATATGAGAGTTTGAAGAAATCGTTAAAAACCTAACCCACGACCCTCTTAAAAACGCGCTCGAAGTTCTTGAAGGTTATTGCCTCGACTTCCCTCTCGCTGAAGGTTTCGGACAGCCTCTCCACCAGGTGGGGTATCTTCGACTCGTCCTCGAAGCCTTCGATGCTCCTCCCGCTCCAGCCGGGGAGGTAGTAGACGAAGTCGAAGCCGAGGCCGACGTGCCGGTAGCCGGCCAGGTCGACCATGTACGCTATGTGCTCCACGTACCGCTCCAACGTCGGCTTCTCCTTGTTTACGAAGCTTGGAATGGCAACCGCTCCAATGACGCCATCGCGCTCCGCTATGGCCTTTATCTGCTCGTCCGTGAGGTTTCTCCTGCTATCGCAAAGGCTTCTCGCGTTGGAGTGCGACGCTATAACCGGGAACGCCGTGACATCCAGTGCGTCCCAGAAGCCGGCCTCGTTTATGTGGCTCAGGTCTATCACGATTCCCAGCTCCTCGGCCTTTCCAACGACTTCAACGCCGAAATTCGTCAGTCCTCCGCCGGTTCTCTCAAAAACGCCATCGCCTATCGCGTTACGCAGGCTCCAGGTGAGCGTCAAAACTCTCAGCCCGAGACGGTAAAATGCCTCCAGCAGATCGAGGCTCTCCCCTATCGGCTCCCCGCCCTCAAGGCCGATCCAGAGAGCGACCCTTCCCTCTTTGATGGCCCCTTTCATTCCATCGACCCTTGTCACGAGTTCGAAGCGCTGGCTCTCCTCGATGTCCTTCAGCAGGGAGTTCAGAACCTCCAGGCCGTATAGGGTTGCGTTGTTCCTCCTCTCGGGTCGGGTCCAAATGGCCATAACGCGGGCCTTTATCCCCGGGGCGAAGAAGCGCTCAAAGTTTTCCTCCAAAACGCGGGTCCTCCCGTTAACCCTCTCGTCGTAGATAAATGTCGGGAGGTCCGAATGAGCGTCGAATATCATATCCCCTCACTGGCCTCCTCTATGGCTATTATCTCCGTCAGCACCTCGGTCTTTATCCTGGGGTCGGGTATGCTCCTCACAATCTCTCTGGCCTCTTCAAACTCCTTCCTCTTCGCCAGTTCTAGTGCTATCGCCCTGAGTGCATCGCTCCTCTTGCGGACGTCTTTTATCTCCCTCGCAAATTCGAGGGCCCTCTTCAGGCTCCCGAGTTCGGTCAGGAGTCTGGCTATCTTCTGAACGTTCGCCTCGGTGAAGTGCGGATTCTCACAGTGCTCAAAGGCCTTGTCCACCACTTCTAGATATTCTATGTTATTAACCCGCTTCATCCATAGCGCCACTTCCAGCTCTCCGATGAGCCTAACGACGCCGGCATATTTCTTCTCTATGAGGGCGAGGGCGTAGTGGTTCCTCCCTTCCAAGAGGGCCTGTCTTATTGGCGGAAGACCGACATCGTAGATGGTCTTGGCTAGCTCTATCTTTTTCTCAACGACCGCCGCGCGCTGGTTGACGTGAAGCTTGTCGAATATGTCGAACGCCATCCGGTAGAAGTCGAGGGCCTTGTTCGCGGGAAGTGCGTCGCCTGCCTTTTCGAGGAGCTCCCCTATTCTTATTATGCCGTCTACCTTGAGGTTGTAGCCTATTTCTGCCCCGATTATGGTGTCGAAGGCTATGTTGAACAGTTCGAGGGCAGTCTCGGGGCGGCCGGCGAGGGCCAAGTGGTAGGCCAGCTCCGAGAGAACCACGCCTTTCTCTATCGGACTCTTTATTCTATCTGTCTCGTCTATGGCCCTGTTAAAGAAGTCCATCGCGTCCTCTTCGTACTCCATTATCGCGAGGGATGATGCTATCGTTGAGTAGGCCACCGCCTTGTTGGCGGGGTCTTTGAGTTTCTTGGCTATGTACATAGCGTCCTCTATTATGCTCGGAATCCACTCCTGAGGTCCGCCGTGCTGGTATATGGCAACGGCTATGTCGGTGAGAACCTCTATCTGATCGAGGGGGTCCTTCAGCTTGTGGATCTTGGATAGGGCCTCCTCGTAGTACCTCCTCTCAACTAGTAGCTCTATCTCCTCTCGCGTAGTCATACTAACTATTTAATCCGTTCTAAATCCTTATAAACCTTCCTTGGCCACCCTGAGTGAGGAAAGATGTTGACGCTGGCACTTTACAACACCTACGACCCTAAAAAACTCCACGAGGCGCATCTAAGGGCGATAGCTAGGGCCGGGCCGATAGCCTATGCCTACGGCTTTCATCTGGCCCTTGTGGGGTTTCCGTTCGAGGGTAGGCCAGTTGACGTTGCCCGCGAGATAAGCTCACACACAACCATAGGGGATGGGGGGAGGTATCTCCTCGAACTGGCCGAGGGGAACCGCTTCCATCTCCTTGAGTTCCCCAAGAGGGGCTTTCCGCCGCAGTTCGGTATCCCTGTCGCCACAACAAGAAAACCGGTCGGGGAGAAGGAGATAACCCCGCTGGAGCTCGCCAAAAGGGCCCTTCGCGGAGAGAGTTTTCTCCTCCTGGTCGGCCTCGGCAGGCATGGCCTCCCGAAGGAAATCTTTAAGACCGCCCGCTATCATATGGACATCACGGGAAAGAGAGTAAGCTTAGAAACGTGCACCGCGATCGGTGCCATACCCGCGAGAATAAGCACCCTCATGGAGGCGCTGAAATGGAGGAGTCATGGAAAAAGGATTTAGCGTGGATACTGATAGCGTTACTCGCGGTCTTCACCCTCCAGGTGGGCCTGAAGGTGATTCTTCATACCGACTCGCCCCTCGTGATAGTAGTGAGCGAGTCTATGGAGCCCGTATTTTATAGGGGTGACGTCGTACTGCTCAAGGGCATAAGCGAGGAGAACATAGACGACGTTAAGCTAAACGACGTCATCGTTTACAAGCGCCCCGGTTACGAGTATCCCATCATCCACCGTGTCAGGGGTATAAAGACCGTTGAGCTTGGCGGAAGGGTTGAGAAGTGCTTTGTAACTTGGGGGGACAACAACTGGGCGCCCGACCCGGATTTCCCAACGCCATACGGAATGATACCCTGCGTTCCAGCCTATGCCGTCGAGGATAAAGCATTAGTCGTCTTCCCTAAGATAGGGCTCATCCCCCTCATAATAAGGGAACACCTCGGCCTGGGATGATGTAAGGGTAGGTGTCCGAGGGCTCCGATGATGAACTAATCGGCCCCTGACCCTACGAAAGACAAGGGGGCTCCGCCCCCTTATCTCTCTGTACTCTCAAACCCCCGAGGTGGGGTTCCACCCCACGTTAAGAAACTTTTCTGGAGAAAAGTTTCATCAAAAATGGCATGCCTTTTAGAGG